>NZ_JBLUQA010000007.1:0-361011 GCF_048068295.1 Pseudomonas sp. NY15435 | reverse complement strand
GCACCTGGCGGGCATGAAGGACTCGAAAGTGATCGTGGCGATCAACAAGGACGAAGAGGCGCCGATCTTCCAGGTCGCCGACTACGGTCTGGTTGCTGATCTGTTCGAAGCGGTACCGGAGCTGGAAAAGGCCATCTAAGCCTTTTTCGCTTGATGAAGGAACCCGCCCACGTGGCGGGTTCTTTCATTTCAGGTACCTGATTCTTATGGAAAAATGATTATTTCGCCGCGGTCATGACCCATTGGTCACGAATCTTTGCCGAGAAGTCCACCGGTGAAGGTGTCTCATCTACAATGCGCGACGTCTCCAGTTCCTGAATGTGTTCAATCGACACCTGGCTACCGAGGTTTTCATGATCATCAAACCGCGCGTGCGTGGCTTCATCTGCGTCACTACCCACCCGACCGGCTGTGAAGCCAACGTCAAGGAACAGATCGAATACGTCGAGGCGCACGGTGCCATCGCCAACGGTCCGAAGAAGGTCCTGGTCATCGGTTCCTCCACCGGCTATGGCCTGGCCGCGCGCATCAGCGCTGCCTTCGGCGCTGGCGCCGACACCCTGGGCGTGTTCTTCGAGCGTCCGGGCAGCGAGACCAAGGCAGGCACCGCCGGCTGGTACAACTCCGCTGCCTTCGAGAAGTTCGCCAAGGCCAAGGGCCTGTATGCGCGCAGCATCAACGGCGACGCCTTCTCCGATGAAGTGAAGAAAGTCACCATCGACACCATCAAGCAGGATCTGGGCAAGGTCGACCTGGTCGTCTACAGCCTGGCCGCTCCGCGCCGCACCCATCCGAAGACCGGCGAGGTCTTCAACTCCGTGCTCAAGCCGGTGGGCAAGGCCGTCAACTTCCGTGGTCTGGACACCGACAAGGAAGTGATCAAGGAAAGCGTGATGGAGCCGGCGACGCCTGAGGAAATCGCCAACACCGTAGCGGTAATGGGCGGCGAAGACTGGCAGATGTGGATTGATGCCCTGCAGGAAGCCGGTGTGCTGGCCGATGGCGCCAAGACCACCGCCTTCACCTACCTGGGCGAAGAGATTACCCACGACCTGTACTGGAACGGCTCCATCGGCGCCGCCAAGAAGGACCTGGACCAGAAGGTCCTGGGCATTCGCGAGAAGCTGGCCGCCACCGGTGGCGACGCTCGTGTTTCCGTGCTGAAGGCCGTGGTCACCCAGGCCAGCTCGGCCATCCCGATGATGCCGCTGTACCTGTCGCTGCTGTTCAAGGTGATGAAGGAAAAGGGCACCCACGAAGGTTGCATCGAACAGGTCGACGGCCTGTTCCGCGAGAGCCTGTACGGCGCCGAGCCGCACCTGGACGCCGACGGCCGACTGCGCGCTGACTACAAGGAACTGCAGCCTGATGTGCAGGACACCGTGAAGGACCTGTGGAACAAGGTCACCAACGAGAACCTGTACCAGCTGACCGACTTCACCGGCTACAAGTCCGAGTTCCTGCGCCTCTTCGGTTTCGAGATCGCTGGCGTGGACTACGAGCAGGACGTCAATCCGGATGTGCAGATTCCGAATCTGATCCAGCTCTGAGTTCGACTCAATGCAAAAACAGAAGCGGCGCCCCAGGGCGCCGTTTCTGTTTCCAGCTGGGCTCAGTTTGCGGCCGTCACGGGCGCGTGATTCTGCTGGAGGAAGTCGAGGTAGAGGCGGGCGGTTTCCTCCGGGCGCTCGATCATGGGTACATGACCGCAGTCGCGCAGGATCGCCACGCTGGGCTTCTTCAGCAGCGGCTTCATCACGTCGATGCTCGATACATCCAGCACGCGGTCGCGGTCGCCCCATAGCAACAGGGTTGGCGCGGTGATCTTCGGTAGCTCCGGCTCCAGCGGGATGTAGCGTTCACGTAGCTGCTGGAAGACCATGCCGTTGAAAGCGCTGCGTTCCAGCGAGCGTTCGGCCAGGTAATCCTGCAGACGCGACGGCAGCGGCGGCTTCTGTACGAAGACGAAATCGAGCAGGGCCGGGAAGTCGTCCACCGAGCGCAGTACCAGCGGATTGTCGCCACCCTTGAGCAGGCGCTCGAACAGCTCGCTCTGATGCGGCGCCATGACGCCAGCGTTGTCGAACAGACCGACCGACAGCACCTCCTGCGGATGTCGCGCGGCCAGCAGCGCAGCGATGTGACCGCCCATGGAGTTGCCGACCACGTGGAAGCGGCCGATGCCCAGTTCGCGCATGAAGTCCGCCAGGCGCTCGGCCTGAGTGCCGACGTCGTAGCTGATGTTCTCGGGCTTGCTGCTGTCGCCGAAGCCCGGCAGGTCGACAGCGATGACGTGATAGTCCTTAGTCAGGAAGCGCGCGAAGCGCGGCCAGTTGCTCTTGTCGGCGCCGAAGCCGTGGATCAGCAGGACGGTCTGGGCCTTGTCCGGCCCGCCTTCGTAGTAGGTGATGTTCAGGTCATCGACCTGCAGGCTGTTGGTCGACAGCCGGGCGTGGGCGCTTTCGACGTACTGCGCAGTTGCCAGCAGGGTGGAGGGGAAGGCGTACAGCACGCCAGCAGCGACGGCTATCAACAGCAGAAGGGCCAGAAGGGCTTTCTTCATGAGAAGTCCTTATTACCAAATCGGGTCGGTGTGCTTTACGCTAGCATTTTGCGGCTCTAAGCATGGCCGTTCTTTCTTCTGGTGAGCGAGACTACCGATGCCTGATTGCTCCACGATGATCCGTGCGGCGCTGTTGCTGGTGACTTTCTCTATTCCCCTGGCCGGTTTTTCTGCCGGTAAGTGCGAGCGCCTGGTAGCCACTGGCAACCCGGAATACCCACCCTACCTGTGGCGCGATCCGGCGCAGCCGGAGCGCCTGATCGGCGCCAATGCCGACCTGCTGGAACAGATCGGAAAGGCCGTCGGGGTGAATATCCGGGTCATCTACAGCGGCTCCTGGGCGCGTGCGCAGGAAGAGGCGCGACTGGGCCGGGTCGACCTGATCGCTGGCGCCTTCCTCACGCCGCCGCGGCTGGAAACCATGGACTACATTCATCCGGCCTTCCTCGCCACTGATAACGTGGTGTGGATGCGCAAGGACGCCACCACGCCCTACACCGGTCGAGACGACCTGCGCGGCCTGAAGGGCGGCACCCTGGTGAACAACAGCTTCGGCCCCGACTTCGACACCTTCGCCAAACAGGAACTGACCCTGGAAGAGGTGCCCAGCCTGACCCAGGCGTTCCAGAAGTTGCTGCTCAAGCGTTCGGATTACGTGATCTACGAGCACTATCCGGGCCTGGCGGTCGCCGATACCCTTGGCATGGCCGACGACCTGCAGCCGCTGGAACCGCCGATCTCCAGCGAAGGTCTGTACCTGACCGTGGCGCACAACTCGGCCTGCAACGACCCGTGGCTGCGCGGACAACTGGCGAAAAAAATGACAGAATTGACGGCCGCCGGAGTCCCGCAGCGCCTGCTGCAGGACAACCTGGCCCGCTGGAAGGCCCAGCAGCTGCAGCCTGCCAGCACTCCCACCGAGTAGGACAATAGATTTCGTGATCAAGCGACGGATGATGGTCGCCGGCCTGGCTTTGTTTGCATTGGCCGGCTGTGCGACGAACGACCCGGCACCCAACGAGCAGATGCGCCTCACCGAGCAGGCGCTGGAGCAGGCCAAGGCCGTGGGTGCGACCGATGACGTGGCCGAGTTCAAGCTCGCCGAGGACAAGTACCAGGCCGCCAAGGGCGCCCTGGCGGTCGGCTCGAACAAGAAGGCCCGGCAACTGGCCGAACAGGCCGAACTCGATGCCCGCCTGGCCGAAGCCAAGGAGCTGACGCGCAAGAGCGCCGAGCAACTGGCCGAGCAGGGCAAGAGCATCAACCGCCTGCGCAAACAGTTGGGAGAAGTGCAATGACTTGCGCACAACTGTTGCGTTTGAGTGCGCTCGCCGCGGCCGCGTTGCTGGCCGGTTGCGCCAACAGCCAGCTCAGCGAAAAGTCGCTGGAGCAGGCTCGCACCCAGTTCCAGGCGGTGAAGGAAGATTCCGCCGTGCTGCGAAGCGCGCCCAAGGACGTGATCCGTGCCGGCGAGTCGCTGGCACGCGCCGAGCGCCTGTCCAACTACTGGGGCAGCAGCGATGACGTGCTGCAGTACTCCTACCTCAGCCAGCGCTACAGCGAGATCGCCCGCGAGCACAGCAATCTGGCGCTGAACCAGGAGCGCCTTGGCAAGCAGCAGATGGAGCGTGAGCGCCTGCAACTGGCGATGCGCGAAGCGCGCCTGCTCAACGTGCAGGAACAGAGCAGGTGGCTGGAGCAGCAGATGGTCAGCCTGGCCACCAACGAAACCGAGCGCGGTTTGGTGCTGACTCTTGGTGACGTGCTGTTCGACAGCGGCGAAGCGGACCTGAAGCCCGCCGCCAACCGCACCGTGCTCAAGGTAGTGCAGTTCCTCCAGCTCAACCCGCGCCGGGTGATTCGCATCGAGGGCTACACCGATGCCGAAGGCGATCGCGAGCAGAACCTGCAGCTGTCCAGGGACCGTGCGCAGGCCGTGGCGGACGCCCTGACCGACCTGGGCGTGGACGAGAAGCGCGTCAAGGTGCAGGGCTACGGTGAGACCTATCCGGTCTCGGACAACGCCTCGTCGCTGGGGCGTGCGCAGAACCGCCGGGTGGAGATCGTCTTCTCCGACGAGAAGGGGCATCTCGGCGCCGAACGCTGATTGCCTCGCAATATCTCGACACAGGAAACCCCGGCTGCCTCGGCTCCGGGGTTTTTCGTTGAGGGTATCTCGAAATCTTTCGAGTGGCAGCTTGGCGAAAATGGCCGGGTGCGACTAATCCCCTCAGGGGGAGCTGTAAACGAGAGAATGTGATGCCATCGGAAAAGAAGCTTTTCAATGTAATCGTGGCGGACCCGCAGCCGATGATCGGTTGGGGTCTGGAACGCTATCTGCTTGAGCGCGAACTGGCGCAGGTGAAAGCCTTTGTCAGCGACACCGACAGCCTGCTGGATGTCCTCACTGCCCATCCCGAGGTCGACCTGGCCATCGTCGAGCTGGCGCTGCCCGGTGCCCGTGGGCGTGACGGCGTGCACCTGATCGAATGGCTGCAGCGTCACCATCCGGACGTACCTGTACTGGTCTACTCGGTCATGGGGGCGCCGTTGCTGGCCACCGCAGCGGTGAAGTGCGGGGCGGTGGGCTACGTCTGCAAGCGCAACCCGCTGAACCTGCTGGATGACGCCTTCGCCCGCATTCGCAAGGGCGAGACCTACATCGACCCGATGCTCCGGCCGCCGCGCCACACCGGCAAGCCGCTGAGCCCGACCGAGATCGATATCATCCGGCGGCTGGCCCATGGTGCCACGGTGGGTGAAATCGCCGAGCGGACCAATCGCAGCGTCTCCACCATCAGCACCCATAAACGCAATGCCATGCAGAAGCTCGGCCTGACCACTGACGCACAGTTGGTGGTCGCGGGCCTGCTGGACTGGCTCGGGGAGATCTGAGCGGGCGGGGCGGCGTAACTGTATCGGACGGAATACCTCCGACTGTTCTGGAACAGTTTGCACTTTTTGGCTACTGTTTCGGTTCAATGACCGAGGGATGGCCGTCATGTCCAATCTGCTGCTGTACCAGCGCATCGCCCAGCAACTGGCGGAAGACATCCGTCGTGGTGTCTACCAGCCGGGCGAGCGCGTACCGTCCGTGCGCAAGCTGAGCACCCAGCTCAATGTCAGCCATGCCACGGTGCTCCAGGCCTACGCCACCCTCGAAGACCAGGGATTGATCCGCGCTCGTCCGCAATCGGGCTTCTACGTGCACCGCACGCCGGCGCTGACTGCCTCGACGCCGGACATCGCTCGCGTCGAACGGCCCGGCCTGGTCACCCGCAGCAGCATCATCAACCAGGTGCTCGCCGAGGCGCGCCGCGAGGGCGTGTTCCCGCTGGGCGCCGCCGTGCCCCACGTGGATTACCTCCCGGTCCGCGCGCTGCACCAACAGTTGGCCAAGGTCACGCGCTTCTCCAGCCCGCGCGCCTTCAGCTACATGTTCAGCCCCGGCTACGAGCCGCTGCGCCGCCAGGTGGCGATCCGCATGCGTGACGCCGGCGTGGTGGTCGACCCGACCCAGGTAACCATTACCCACGGCTGCGTCGACGCCATCCATATGGCCTTGCGCGTGATGACCCGCCCAGGCGACCTGATCGCCACCGAGTCGCCGAGCTACTACGGCCTGCTGCAGTTGGCCGACATCCTCGGCCTGAAGGTCATCGAGATCCCTAGCGACCCGCTCACCGGTATCAGCCTGGAGGCCCTGCAACTGGCCGCCAACCAGTGGCCGATCAAGGCTCTGGTACTGACCGCGCGCCTGAGCAATCCGCTGGGCGGTACCATTCCGGAGGACCGCCAGAAGGCGCTGCTCAAGCTCACTGCCGAACACAACATCGGAGTGATCGAGGACGACATCTACGGCGAGCTGATGTTCGACCAGGGCCAGACCAAGGCGCTCAAGGCTCACGACCGCGATGGCCGCGTGGTGTACTGCTCGAGCTTCTCCAAGACCATTTCCCCCGGCGTGCGCATCGGCTGGATCATTACCGAGCGCTACCAGGAAGAAATCCGTCGCCTGCAGACCTTCACCACGCATTCGGCGTGCACTGTCACCCAGATGGGCGTGGCGGCGTACCTGGAGAACGGTGGCTACGACCGGCACCTGCGCTACATCCGTCAGGAATACCGCAAGAACATGACGGCGTATCAGTTGGCGGTGCAGCAGTACTTCCCCGAAGGCACGCAGATGACGAGGCCCAAGGGCGGTTTCATCCTCTGGGTCAGCCTGCCGGCCAAGGTGAACACCAAGGAGCTGCACGTACGTGCGCTGGAGCAGGGGATCAGCATCGCGCCGGGGCTGATCTTCAGTAATACCGAGCAGTTCAACAACTGCCTGCGCCTGACCTGCGGTATCCCATGGGACCGTGAGGCGGAGCGGGCGATCATGACCCTCGGCATGCTGGCCTGCCAGCTGTGTCAGGAAGAGCTGATCGCTGCTTGATTGCCTTGCATGCGTAGGAGCGAACTCTGTCCGCGATAGGTCCGCCGCGCGCCGGATGCCATCGCGGACGTAGTCCGCTCCTACGTAAATGCTTATCGACGGTTAGCCCGTTTTCCCACATCGTCTCGTCCAAGCAAGTTGCAACCCTCGACGAGACCGCCGCCGTGCCGCTTGCCACACCCGAGCCTCTGCCTGCCAGTCACGGCGCTACACCTGCGCCAGCGACATCGGCGATACTCGGTCGCTGGCGAGAAGCCAGCCGAGACCCGCACCGCTACGGATCGAGAGAGTTGAAGAAGCCCCTCACGGATGAAAACGACGTCGCATTGCTGCGACGCTACCGACAAGGCGACGCCGAAGCCTTCGGTGAGCTCTACGCTCGCCATCGCCTCGGCCTGTTCCGCTTCCTCTGCGGCCTCTGTGGCGACCACGCGCAGGCCGAGGAAGTGTTCCAGGAAACCTGGTTGAGCCTGATCCGCAGCGATAGCCAGCCGTTGGGCGCAGCCAGCTTCAAGACCTGGTTGTACCAGATCGGCCGCAATCGCCTGATCGACCACTGGCGCAAGCTGGGCCGTCATCAGGGGCGCCAGGAGAGCTTCGACGAGCAACTGCATGGCGATGCGCTGAGCGGTGAAAGCGTCGATCCCGAGCGCGAGCTGAGCCTGAGCCGTGACCAACAGCGCCTGCAGGGAGCTCTGGAGTCGCTGCCGGAGGAGCAGCGCGAAGTGTTCCTGCTGCGTGCCCACGGTGACCTGGAACTGCACGAGATTGCCGAGCTGACGAAGGCCCCGGCTGAAACGGTTAAGAGCCGGCTTCGCTATGCGATGCAGAAATTGCGTCGGTTGTTGTCCGATCCGTCGGTGACCGAGGAGGTGAGCCCATGAATCGCGATCCGCACGAGCAGGAACTGCTCGAGCATTACCGTCGGCACAGCGACGAGCAGCCGTCGGCGCAGCTGGACGCGCGCATTCTGGCCGCCGCCCGTGCCGCGGTGCAGGAGCCGAAGCCGAAGCCGAGTTTCGCCCGGCGCCTGCATCACTGGCTGCTGGGTGCTGGCAGCCGTCAGCGCTGGGGCGTTGCCGTGGCTGGCCTGGCAACCCTGGGCATCGGCCTGAGCCTGACCCTGCGGACCTTTGAAGAGGCGCCAGAGCGCTTTGACGCGCCGGTATCCCCGGCAATGATGCGCGCGCCAGCGCCCGCTCCGGCCATGGCGCCGCCAGCGGCTCCGGCTGCTGCGCCCTATGCAGCGGAGCCGCGCATGGCCGCGCCGCAGATGGATAGCGCCGCTGCCGGAGCGGCAGTGGAAGAGCTCGCCAAACCGGCGCCGATGAGCAAGAAAATGGCGGCGCAGGCGGAGGAGGCCAAGGTCCGCGAGTCCTTTGACGCCAAGGCGCCGTCTGATGTGCAGGTGCAAGGGAAGCTGCAATCGTTCACGGAAGCGATCGACGAGCCGCATGCCAGCCTGCTGCATCTGCGCGACTTGCAGGGCAATGGACAGAAGGAGGAGGCTGAACGTGTGCGCGAGAGCCTCCGGCAGCGCTTCCCGGGCCTGGATATCGACAAGGCTCTGAAGGAATTGCCTGACAATCCTTGATCAATGACAGGCCGGGTTCAGCCCGTGTCTGTCAGACTAATCGCAGTAACGGTTTGTCATGGCAAGGCTATTGCTCTGCAACGCATCTCGCGCCAGCATTGCGCGGTTTTTCTGACGGTCCGCCCCATGAAGAAATCCCGAATTCTCGTTGTTGCCGGTCTGTCCCTGCTGCTCGCCGCCTGCGGTGACGAGCACAAGGACAAGGCTGTGGCGCCGGCTGCTGCTCCGGCCGTGACTGCGCCCGCCACCACGCCTGCGCCCAAGCCGGCCGCTGAACAGCCGCGGGAGGACGAGGCCAAACCGGCCGCCGCCAAGGCTGTGGTGTCACCCAAGGCGCCCGCCGTCGAGGCAGCCATCAAACCCGAGGCCAAGGCGCCTTCGAAGACCCCGGCGCAGGTGAGGAAGCCGGTCGATCCGGTCGTCAAGGAACCGCTGCCGCCAGTGAAGCTGGACCTGCGCCTGCCCAAGGATCTGGTCCGCCAGATGGACCCGGACGATCCGATCACCGTGATCGAGGAAAAACCGATCCTACCGCCGATGTTCGGTGAAAAGGCCGGGCAAAGCCCATTCGAAGTCGGTGGCCGGCTGATCCAGCGCGAGCCCAACGAGCGCGAGGCCAACGACGACAGCTGGCACTCGGACATCCGAGGCGCCGAGTTGCAGTTCAAGTTCCGCAACTGACTCTTTAGCGAGCGGGCCCAGGTAGGGCGTATAACGTTCGACGTTATACGCCGTTCGAAGGCGACGAGCTCCGGGAGGAGTCGATGCGGGCTGTGTAATGGCGTACAACCGCGAACGTTTGTACGCCCTACGGTTCTGGCTCAGAACCGGTGCACGCCACCGCGAATCGCCTCGAACAGAGCCCCGTCCAGCGCCCGGTAGTCCGCTTCGCCGGGTAGGCGTACGTACAACGCCTCGGTCACGGACGATGGGTCGTACGCGTTGCGCTTGAGATCGGTCTTCTTGTACTTGAAGGTACCGGTGGTCTCCACCTGGGCCAGCAGGCGCAGGAACAGCGGCACGGCGTAGGCCGGCAGCTCGCGGTCGAGGTGCGCCGCCAGCAGCGCGGCGTCCAGGCTGGCGCCGTCAGCCAGGCGCAGCGCGGCCATGCCGCAGCGGCCGTTGGTGCCGGGAATCTCCACGCCATAGACCACAGCATCCTCCACACCGGGGAAGGCGCCCAGGGCGTTTTCCACTTCGGTGGTGGAGACGTTTTCACCCTTCCAGCGGAAGGTGTCGCCCAGGCGGTCGACGAACTGCGTGTGCTTGAAGCCGATGTCGCGCATCAGGTCGCCGGTGTTGAACCAGGTGTCGCCTTCCTTGAACACGTTGCGGTAGATCACCGCCTCGCTCTTGGCCGGGTCGGTGTAGCCGTCGAACGGCCACTTGTCGCTGATCTCGCTGATCAGCAGGCCGGCTTCGCCCTTGTCGACCTTTTCCATGAAGCCCCTGGCGTTGCGCACCGGCTGGTCATTTTCCAGGTCGTAGCGGACGATCGCGTAGGTTGCCGGCGAGAAGCCCACCGTATTGTCGAAGTTGAACACGTTGGTGAAGCCGATGTTGCCCTCGCTGGAGGCATAGAACTCGGTGATCCGCTCGATGCCGAAGCGCTCCTTGAACTCCTGCCAGATTGACGGGCGCAGGCCGTTGCCGATCATGCAGGTCAGGGTATTGCCCCGTTCTTCCGCGCATTCGGGCTGGTTGAGCAGATAGCGGCAGAGTTCGCCGATGTAGCCGAAGCAGGTGGCCTGGTAGGTCTGGACGTCTTTCCAGAACGAACTGGCGGAGAACTTGCGGCGCAGGGCGATGGCTGCGCCGCCGGCCAGTGCGGCGCTCCAGCACACGGTCACCGCATTGTTGTGGTAGCAGGGCAGGGTCAGGTAAAGCACGTCGCTGTTGGTCAGCGCCAGGCCCGAATGGCCGAAGCCGCCGTAGGCCTTGATCCATTTGCCATGGCTCATGATCGAGGCTTTCGGCAGGCCGGTGGTGCCCGAGGTGTAGATGTAGAAACAGGCGTCCTTCAGGCGGACCTTGGCGGTTTCGGCAAGGTTGTTCGAGTCCTGCTCCTGGGCCAGGCGCATGAGGTTCTGCCAACCCGCTGGCGCTTGGTTCTGCTCGTCGCCATCGGCAATCCAGTAGCAGCGGCCACCACTGTTTTCCAGGGCTGGGCGAACGTCCTCGAAAGCCTCGCGCAGTTCTTCGCCGACCACAAAGTGGCTGGGCTTGACCAGGTTGAGGCTGTGGCTGAGCACCTGGCCGCGCTGGGTAGTGTTCACTAGCGCGCCGATGGCGCCGAGCTTGGCCAGGGCGGCGAGCACGACCATGAGTTCGGCGCGGTTCTCCAGCATCACCGCGACCACGCTGGCGTGGCCCACGCCCTCGGCCTGGAAGGCCCGCGCCAGGCGGTTGGCCCAGCCGTTGAAGAGGGCATAAGACAGGCGCCGGCGTTCGTCGATCAGCGCGGGGCTGTCCGGGTAGAGGCGCGCAGCGCGCTCCAGCGCCCAACCCAGGGAAAGGTTCTTTTCGCGGTTGCGGATGCCGGTGTAGTACAGCCCGCGCAGCATGCGTGGCACGCGACCGAGGGTGGCGGGCAGATGGGCGAGGAAGCGGGTCGGGGTGATGATGTCGGCGTGGCTCATTGACGCGTGCCCTTATTGTCATTGTTGTCTGGCGTGCAGACGCTTGCGAGCGACTCTAGGTCGTCGTCCGGCGTGCGCCTATGGCTGTTGCGCGCGTGGCGCAGGGCAGATCGGCAAACGCATCGGGCAAGCGTTCATCGCAGTCTAGAAAGCGATGGCCGGACGGCCAGGGCGGGATTGTGTCGATTGGTAAACGCCGCGAACGATGCCAGGGGAGAGCGCCGTAGGGCGAATAACCGTTTGCGATTAACCGCCGCCAGTCCGTGGGGAGTGAACGGCGCATAACGCGTTCCGCGTCATGCGCCTCACGAAGAGGTCCGCGAGTGGGCTCAGTCGAGGAACAGGTCGGGCACCAGGCTGCCGCCGTTCGGATCGAAGCGGTATTGCTCGAAGTCGGTCTGGCCCTGTTCGCGCAGGATGTCCTCGTCGATCAGCAGGCGCCCGCTGATGGCGCGCTCGCTGCTGGAGAGAATGGCGTAGGCGGCATCGGCCATGATCGCCGGGGTGCGTGCGCGCTTGAAGGCATCGCGGCTGCCCAGTTCGAACTCGATGGCGGCGGTGGCGATCATGGTCTTCGGCCAGAGGGCGTTGACGCTGATGCCGTACTTCTTGAACTCCTCGTGCATCCCCAGGGTGAGCATGCTCATGCCGTACTTGGTGACGGTATAGGGGCCGTGCTGGGCGAACCACTTGCCGGCCAGGTTGATCGGCGGCGACAGGCTGAGGATGTGGCCCTTGCTCTGCTTCAGGTAGGGCAGCGCGGCCTGGCTGCAGACCATCACGGCGCGGGTGTTGATCTGGTACATCAGGTCGAAGCGCTTGGGCTCCAGGCGCTCCACGCCGACCAGCTTGATGGCGCCGGCGTTGTTGACCACGGCGTCGATCCCGCCGAAGTGCTCGGCAGCCTTGGCCATGGCCTCGCGCACGGCGATCTCGTCGCGCACGTCGAGTTGCAGGGCCAGTGCCTTGCCACCGGCGGCTTCGACTTCCGTGGCGACGCTGAAGATGGTGCCTTCGAGTTTCGGGTGGGGTTCGGCGCTCTTGGCGGCGATGACGATGTTAGCGCCATCGCGCGCGGCGCGCAGGGCGATCTCGCGGCCGATGCCGCGGCTGGCGCCGGTGATGAAGAGGGTTTTGCCGTTGAGGGACATGGTTGGGGCTCCGTGTTCTTGTTATGAGTCGTCAGCTGACCTGTAGAAGCGAGCTTGCTCGCGAACCTGGGCCCCGCAGCGGGGATTGTTCGCGAGCAAGCTCGCTCCTACGAAAAGCCAAAATCCAAAAGCCGAAAAGCGGTTCAGGCGGGCTCCAGCGCCTCGACCTCCACCAGCAATTGCCGCGATTTCACCTGTTCGCCCTTGCTCACCTGTACCCGGCGGATCACGCCGTCGACGCCGGCCTTGAGCGGGTGCTCCATCTTCATCGCTTCAAGCACCAGCAGCAGCTGGCCCTTGCTGACCCGCGTGCCTTCGCTCACCAGTACGTCGACGATGGCGCCATCCATCGGTGCCTTCACCGTGCCGGAGCCCGCGCCAGCGGCGGCGCCAGCCGGTTCGTGGGTGACGTCGAGCAGTTCCAGGTTGCCGTCCGCGCCATACAGCCACAGGCGCGCGCCATTGCGGTGGAAGGGCAGGCGGCGGCGAATGCCGTCGGCTTCGAGGATGGCGTCGCCGTTGTCCTCGCCGAGCAGGCGCAGGTTGATCTCGCTGTCACCGATGCGGGCCAGCAGCGTCGGTTGGGTACCGTGCTCGCGGACGTCCAGTTCAACGACGAACTTCTCTTCGCCATGCTTGAGCGCGAAGCGCCACGGCGCGCTGCCCGCGCTGCGCCAGCCGGAAAGCCCCGGCTGGTGCGCACGATCACTGGCCGAAGCCTGGTAGAGCAGGGCGGCGGCGCAGGCCAGTTCCAGCGCCTGCGGCTGGCGCGGGGCCAGGCTGGGGTCACCGGCGAACTGTTCGCCGATGAACGCCGTGGTGGCCTTGCCAGCGGCGAATTCCGGGTGCTTGAGCAGGTTGGCGAGGAAGCGCTGGTTGCCGGTCACGCCCAGCAGCACGCTATCCTCGACGGCGCGCACCAGCTTGCGCCGCGCCTCGTCGCGGGTGGCGCCGTAGGCGATGACCTTGGCCAGCATCGGGTCGTAGAAGGGCGTCACCGGCTGGCCTTCGTACAGGCCGTGGTCGACGCGGATGCCGTCCAGCTGCGGCGGTGTCCAGCGCAGGACCTGGCCGGTCTGCGGGAGGAAGCCGTTGCCGGCGTCCTCAGCGTACAGACGTACCTCGATGGCATGACCCTTGAGCTGGATCTGCTCCTGGGTCAGCGGCAGCGGGTGGCCTTCGGCGACGCGGATCTGCCAGGCCACCAGGTCCTGGCCGGTGACCAGTTCGGTGACCGGGTGCTCCACCTGCAGGCGGGTGTTCATTTCCAGGAAGTAGAAGGCGCCGCTGGCGTCCAGCAGGAACTCCACGGTGCCGGCGCCCAGGTAGTTCACCGACGCGGCGGCCTTCACGGCAGCGCTGCCCATGGCAGCGCGCAGCTCCTCGGTCAGCACCGGGCAGGGCGCTTCTTCGATGACCTTCTGGTGACGGCGCTGCACTGAGCAGTCGCGTTCGCCGAGATAGACGATATTGCCGTGGCTGTCGCCAAACACCTGGATTTCCACATGGCGCGGTTGCACCACGGCTTTCTCCAGGATCAGCTCGCCGCTGCCGAAGGCGTTCTGTGCTTCCGAGCGCGCGGTGCACAGCTGTTCGGCGAGGTCTTCGCTGCGGGTCACCAGGCGCATGCCGCGCCCGCCGCCACCGGCGCTGGCCTTGATCATCAGCGGGTAGCCGATGCGCTGTGCTTCGCGGGTGAGCGTGGCGTCATCCTGTTCTGCGCCCTCGTAGCCGGGAATGCAGGGCACGCCGGCTTCGAGCATGGCGATCTTCGACAGGCGCTTGCTGCCCATCAGGTGGATGGCTTCCACACCGGGACCGATGAAGACGATGCCGGCGGCCTCGCAGGCGCGAGCGAAATCGGCGTTTTCCGAGAGGAAGCCGTAGCCGGGGTGGACTGCGCCAGCGCCGGTACGCCTGGCGGCGTCAAGGATGGCCTCGGGTTTCAGGTAGGACTGGCCCACGGGCGCCGGGCCGATGCACACGGCTTCGTCGGCCAGTTGCACATGGCGGGCATTGGCATCGGCCTCGCTGTACACCGCCACGGTGCGGTAGCCCAGGTCATGGGCGGTGCGGATCACTCGGCAGGCGATCTCGCCACGGTTGGCGATCAGGATTTTGTCGAAGCTGGGCATGGTGGCTGTTTCCCTCTCCCCGGTCCTCTCCTTGAAGGGAGAGGGGATTGTTCGGTGCGCGCGTTGGGTCACTGCGCCCAGTTCGGTTTGCGTTTCTGCACGAAGGCCATGGTGCCTTCGGCGCCTTCCGCTCCGGTTACCGCGGCAGCGAACTGGCGGGCGGCATCGTCCAGCAGTGGGCCGAGGGCTTGCGTCTCCGTGGCCAGCAGCAGCGCCTTGGTGGCGGCATTGGCGCCGGGGGCGCAGCGGCGAACCTGGTCGAGCGTCTGGGCCAGTTGCTCGTCAAGGCTCTCGGCGCTATCCGCGCAGAGATGCACCAGGCCCAGGCGCAGCGCCTCGCGGCCGTCGAAGCGCGCGGCGGTGAGGGCCAGGCGGCGCGCCTGGGTCAGGCCGATGCGTTTCACCACAAAGGGTGCGATCTGCGCCGGCAAAATGCCGAGGCTGGTTTCCGGCAGGCCGAACTGCGCGTCGGCCGCCGCGATGGCGATATCCGAGACGCAGGCCAGGCCGAAGCCACCGCCCAGCACTGCGCCTTCCAATACGGCGACCAGCACCTGCGGCTGTGCCTGGGCTTCTTCCAGCAGGCCACCGAAGGCGCGGTTCAGCGCGGCGTAGGCGTCGGGACCGGCGGCGCGGGCGCCGGCCATGTCCTTGATGTCGCCGCCGGCGCAGAAGTGTCCGCCAGCGCCGCGCAGGACGATGGCGCGTACGCTGCGATCGTCGCGCACGGCCGCTAGCACCGCGCGCAGTTCACTGACCATCGCCAGGCTCATGGCGTTGCGGCTGTCCGGGCGGTTGAGGGTGACGTGCAGCACGCCGCCTTCAGGTTCCAGCAGCAGGGTTTCGCAGTTCGGCAACTTATTCATGCCGGGGTCCTCATGGAGTCGGATATTCCCTGTAGGAGCGAGCTTGCTCGCGAACGGAGTTTCACTGGGCGCCGAGGCGCCATGCGGTTCGCGAGCAAGCTCGCTCCTACAAAGGGCCCAGGCCCTTAGCCTTTCTTCTTGCCCGGCAGGGTGCCCATCATTTTGCAGATGATGCCCAGCATGATTTCGTCTGCGCCGCCGCCGATGGAGACCAGGCGGGTATCGCGGTAGGCGCGGGAGACCGGGTTTTCCCACATGAAGCCCTGGCCGCCCCAGTACTGCAGGCAGGCATCGGTGACTTCGCGGGCCAGGCGGCCGACCTTCAGCTTGGCCATGGAGGCCAGGCGGGTCACGTCCTTGCCGCGGATGTACTGCTCGGTGGCCTGGTAGGTGAGGGCGCGCAGACACTCGATCTCGGTCATCAGCTCGGCCATGCGGAAGTGGATGACCTGGTTGTCGATCAGCGCCTGGCCGAAGGTCTTGCGCTCCTTGCAGTAGTCGATGGTGGCGTTGACGCAGTACTCCAGGCCCTTGATCCCGCTGGCGGCGCCGAACAGGCGTTCTTCCTGGAACTGCAGCATCTGCATCATGAAGCCCGCGCCCTCGGCGCCGATGCGGTTGCGCTGCGGGACGCGCACATCGTCGAAGAACACCTGGGCGGTCTCCGAGCTGCGCATGCCGAGCTTGTCCAGGTGCGGGCTGACGCTGATGCCCTTGGACTTCATCGGCACCATGATCAGCGACTTGTTGACGTGGGGCTTGTCGTCGGAAGTGTTGGCCAGCAGGCAGATGAAGTCGGCGGAGGGCGAGTTGGTGATCCACATCTTGCTGCCGTTGATGACATAGTCGTCGCCATCCTTGCGCGCGGTGGTCTTCAGCCCGGCAACGTCGGAGCCGGCGCCGACTTCCGAGACGCCGATGCAGCCGACCATTTCGCCGGCGATGGCCGGGCGGAGGAATTCCTCGCGCAGCTCATCGGAGCCGAAGCGCGCCAGGGCCGGGGTGCACATGTCGGTCTGCACACCCAGGGCCATCGGCACGCCGCCGCAATGGATGGTGCCAAACTCTTCGGCGGCGACCACCGAGTAGCTGTAGTCCAGGCCCATGCCGCCGAATTTCTCCGGCTTGGAGATACCCAGCAGGCCCAGGTCGCCGGCTTTCTTGAAGACTTCATGGATCGGGAAGCGGCCGGCCTTTTCCCATTCGTCGACGTAGGGGTTGATCTCCTTCTCGACGAAGTTGCGGACGGTGCGGCGGAGTTCTTCGTGTTCCTGGGTGAAGATCATTGTTGTTGTTCTCCTGATGCTTGGTCTGGTTTCCCGCCTCTTGCCCTCTCCCCAACCCTCTCCCTGAAGGGAGAGGGGGCTGTCCGGAGTGGTTGGACGGTTCGCATTACGCCGGGTCGCTTTGGCCCCTCTCCCGCTTGCGGGAGAGGGCGGGGGAGAGGGTTTTTTGCCCGCTCCCATCAGAACCTGGCTACCCCAAAACTATTACCCTTCAGCGGGCGCACAGCCGCCTCCGCGCAGATGTCCAGCAGGTAGCCGAGCAACTGGCGCGTGTCGCGGGGGTCGATCAGCCCGTCGTCCCACAGGCTCGCCGTGCCATAGAGCGCGGTGGATTGGGCGTCGAGCTTCTGCGCGGTCATCTGTTCGAGCATGTCGAGCATCTTCGGGTCGGCTTCCTTGCCCTCCTTGGCGTGTTTTTCCTCGGTGACGATGCGCAGCACCTTGCCGGCCTGGGCGCCGCCCATCACGGCGGTACGGCTGTTGGGCCAGGCGAAGATGAAGCGCGGGTCCAGCCCGCGGCCGCACATGGCGTAGTTGCCGGCGCCATACGAACCGCCGACGACCAGGGTGAGCTTGGGCACAGTCGCGTTGGCCACCGCCTGGATCATCTTCGAGCCGTGCTTGATCACGCCCAGGCGCTCGGACTCGGTGCCGACCATGAAGCCGGTGGTGTTGTGCAGGAACAGGATCGGCGTGTTGCTCTGCTCGCACAGCTGGATGAACTGCGCCGCCTTGGCCGCACCCTGCGGGGTGATCGGGCCGTTGTTGCCGATCAGGCCGCAGGCGTGGCCCTCGATGTGCAGGTGGCCGCAGACGGTCTGGCTGTCGAACTCGTTCTTGAAGTCGAGGAAGCGCGAGCCGTCGGCGATGCGCGCGACGATCTCGCGCACGTCGTAGGGCTTCTTCGCGTCCGCCGGGACCACGCCGAGCAGTTCCTGCGCCGGGTACAGCGGCTCGTCCCACGCCTGTTTCGGGCGAGCCGGAAGCTGCGAATTCCACGGCAACGATGCAAGGATTTCGCGGGCCAGGCGCACGCCGTCGGCGTCGTTCTCCGCCAGGTATTCTGCAGTGCCGGCGACCTGGGCGTGCAGCTCGGCGCCGCCGAGGTCTTCATCGGTGGCGATCTCACCGGTGGCGGCCTTGAGCAGCGGCGGGCCGGCGAGGAACATCTTGGCCTTGCCGCGCACCACCACCACGTAGTCCGACAGCCCCGGCTGGTACGCGCCACCCGCGGTGGACGATCCGTGCACCACGGTGACCTGGGGAATGCCTGCTGCCGACATGCGCGCCTGGTTGGCGAAGCCGCGTGCGCCCTCGACGAAGATATCTGCCGCATAGTTCAGGTTGGCGCCGCCGCTCTCGGTCAGCGCCACCACCGGCAGCTTGTTCTCGAAGGCGATCTGCTGCAGGCGCAGGGTCTTCTTCAGGCCGGTGGGGGAGATGGTGCCGCCCTTGATCGCGCTGTTGCTGGCCGTCACCAGGCAGCGCACCCCGGCGATGTAGCCGATGCCGGAGATGATGCCGCCGCCGGCCTGGGTGCCGTCCTTGTCGTCATGCAGCTTGTAGCCGGCCAGCGAGGAAATCTCGAGGAACGGCGCACCCGCGTCCAGCAGCAGGTTCAGGCGCTCACGCGGCAGCAACTGGCCGCGCTTGTCGAACTTGGGCTTGGCCTCGGCGGCCTTGTCCAGCACCTTCTGCTCGACCTCGCGGAAGCTCGCCACGGCGGCCAGCATGGCCTCGCGGTTGCGGGCGAAGTCTTCGCCCTGGGGATCGAGTTCGGATTGAATGACCGGCATCGCTTACTCCTGATCCTTCAGTACATCGGGCAGGTAGGCGCGGTGAAAACCGTTGTAGGAGCGGCTCTGCCCCGGCTTCACCTTCGACAGCGGGAAGGCGCGGCTGCCCTGGCTGGCGGCGCCGTCGATGCGAATGGTATTGCCGCTGATGAAGGCGGCGCCGGGGGAGAGCAGGAAGACAATGGCGGCGGCGACTTCCGACTCGGTGCCGATGCGCTTGAGTGGCACGTGCTCGCGCAGGGTTGGAATCACTGCCTTGAACGCGCCTTCGTAGGTGTCCATGCCGCTGGAAGCGACCCAGCCCGGTGCCACGGCGTTGACCCGCACCCCGGCGTGGCCCCACTCGATGGCGGCAGTCTTGGTGAAGTTCTCCATCCCCGCACGCGCTGCGCCGGAATGGCCCATGCCGGGCATGCCGCCCCACATGTCGGCGAGCATGTTGACGATGCTGCCGCCGGTCTTGCTCAGGCTCTGGTTGAACACTTCGCGGGCCATCAGGAAGCCTCCCACCAGGTTGGTGCGCACCACGGCCTCGAAGCCCTTCAGGTTGATCGACGCCAGCGGCGCGGGGTACTGGCCGCCAGCGTTGTTGACCAGGTGATGGATCGGTCCGCGCTCGGCGATGACCTGCGCCACCAGCGCCTTCACCGCTTCCTCGTCGCGGATGTCGCAGCTATGCCAGCTGGCGCTGCCGCCGTCCTCGATGATTTCGCCGGCGGTCTTCTCCAGCTTTTCCGCCTTGCGTCCGACCAGCACCACGTGGGCGCCGAGGGCTGCCAGCTCATGGGCGGTGCAACGACCGATACCGCTGCCGCCGCCAGTGACGATGATGGTCTGGCCGTTGAACAGGCCGGGTTTGAAGATCGAGTCGTAGCTCATTGTTGTTTTCGTCCTGCCGGGTTTGGACCCCACCCTGTCAAGGTGGTGCTCTGACGCTGTTCTTTTGTAGGAGCGAGCTTGCTCGCGAACCGCCTGACGTTAGTGTTTCCGGCGAAAAGCGTTCGCGAACAAGGGCTAGGCGCCCCCCTCGGTCCTACATGTTCAGTTCATCGGCGATGGCTTGCGGCACCGCCACCGGGAATTCCAGCAACTGCTGGGCGAAGGCCTTGCCCTGCGGGTCGATGCGCAGGCTCGCCACGCCGCCGCCGCCCAGGGCGTTCTCCAGCAGGAAGTTCAGGCTGTGGCTGCCCGGCAGGTGCCAGCGGCTGACGCGGCCCGTCTGCGGGTCGAGCACGTGCTGCATCCACTCGGCCACGGCGCCTTCGCTCAGCGCCTCGGCGATCCACGGCAGGTATTCGGGCCGGCGCGCCATGACGCCGATGTTGCTGTGGTTGCCCTTGTCGCCGGAGCGCGCCACGGCCAGCTTCACCAGCGGCACGCTGGCCTGGGCCGGGCCTTTTGCGGTCGGAACGGCAATATCATCGGCCAGCATGGCCGGATCGAAGGCGTCGAGTGCAGGGAGGGCGGCGCTCTGGCGCTGGCCGTCGATCTCCACGGCCAACTCGCAGTTGTCCTTGTCGATCAGGAAGGAGAACAGGCGGATCACCGGGTACACGGTCGGGCGGCCCCCGACGATACCGGTCAGGCCCGGCGCCATGCCGGTGGCGGCCTGGGCGATCTCGCGGGAGAACAGCACAAGGGCTTCCTTGCGGCTGTGGCGCACGGCGAGCTTCACCACGATTTCGCGGTTGTCCGAACGGCGACCGTGGGGGCCGTAGGTGGCCTCGCTGCCGAGCAGTTCCACACTCACCTCACGGTACGGGCCCCAGCCGCGCTCCATGAGGATTTCTTCGGTCTTGGCGATGATCGCCTGGCTGACCCGCTCGGCCTTCTTCACCGCGTCGATGCCGGCGATCAGGCAGCTGGCGGTGCAGCGGAAACCGTCCGGGTAGGTGGCGCTGACCTTGTATTGGCCGGTCGGCGGCAGGCCACGTGCGCCACTGACGGCGACGCGGTTCTCGCCGACCTGGGCGAGTTGGACCTGGGTGAAATCGCAGATCACATCGGGCAGCAGGTAGGCGCGCGGGTCGCCGATCTCGTAGAGCATCTGCTCGCCCACCGACAGCGGCGAGACCAGCCCGCCAGTGCCCTGCGGCTTGGTCACGACAAATGCGCCGTCAGCCTGCACTTCGACGATAGGGAAACCGATGTGCTCGTAGTCCGGCACGCTTTCCCAGTCGGTGAAGTTGCCGCCGGTGCACTGCGCGCCACATTCGATGATGTGCCCGGCCAGGGCGGCCTGGGCCAGTCTGTCGTAGTCGTTCCAGGCCCAGCCGAACTCGTGCACGAGGGCCGCGCTGACCACTGCGCTATCCACCACGCGACCGGTGATGACGATATCGGCGCCGGCCTTCAGCGCCTGGACGATGCCGGGCGCGCCCAGGTAGGCGTTGACCGAGACGCACATGGGTGGCATGGGCGCATCGCTGAACATCTCGCGGATGCCGGCCTTGGCCAGTTCGCCCAGGCGCGGTTGCAGGTTGTCGCCGTGCACCACGGCGATCTTCAGCGCCACACCGGCCTTCTCGCAGGCAGCGGCCAGGGCGCTGGCGCAGGCCTGCGGGTTCACTCCGCCGGCGTTACTGATCACGCGGACCTGCTTCGAGGCGATGTCGCCCAGCAGGGGTGTCATCACGTCGATGAAATCGGTGGCGTAGCCTGCCTCGGGGTTCTTCAGGCGGGCGCCGGCCATGATCGACATGGTGATTTCGGCGAGATAGTCGAACACCAGGTAATCCATTTCCGCGCCGCGCACCAACTGTGCGGCGGCGGTGGAGGTGTCGCCCCAGAAGGCAGAGGCGCAGCCGATACGTACGGTTCTAGTCATTGTTCTGCCCGTGACGCTGAGTGATGGATCGACATTACCAAGCAAGCGCTTGGTTGAAAAGCCCCTGGTCAATGACAACCCCAACCATTGGATGGCCAAGCGCTTGCTTGGTTGGTGCTCGCGGGCTTACATTTCGTCAGACAACACAAGCACTTGCAGGGCGTTTCGATGAATCGCCCTGAGCAGATCGGCCGATGCGGCCAATGGGGAGAGAACAGCGTGGATGACCGCAAAGCCCGCGAAGTAATGCTGGAGCTGGTCGGGACCGGGCAGATCACCGACCCGGAGAGCGCTCGTGGCAAGCTGCTGCATACCGCCGCGCACCTGTTCCGCAGCAAGGGTTATGAGCGCACCACGGTGCGCGACCTGGCCGGCGCGGTGGGCATCCAGTCCGGCAGTATCTTCCATCACTTCAAGAGCAAGGATGAGATTCTGCGCTCGGTGATGGAGGAAACCATCCTCTACAACACCGCCCTGATGCGCGCCGCCCTGGCCGATGCGACGACTCTGCGCGAACGCTTGCTGGCGCTGATCCGCTGCGAATTGCAGTCGATCACCGGCGGCACCGGCGAAGCGATGGCGGTACTGGTCTATGAATGGCGCTCGCTGTCGGAAGAAGGCCAGGCGTACATCCTCAGCCTGCGCGACATCTACGAGCAGATGTGGCTGGAAGTGCTGGAAGAGGCGCGTTTGGCCGGCTACAGCCAGGGCGATCCGTTCATCCTGCGGCGCTTCCTCACCGGGGCGCTGTCCTGGTCGATCACCTGGTTCCGCCCCGAGGGCAGCCTGACGCTGGACGAATTGGCTGAGCAGGCATTGCTGCTGGTTATTCGCGATTGAGGCTCTTGTAGGAGCGAGCTTGCTCGCGAATGGCCCCGCAGCGGAGTCGGTACGCGAGCAAGCTCGCTCCTACAAGGTCAAAAGCAGATCGTGCGGGCTCAGCACGTAGGGCGAATAACGCGCCAGCGTGATCCGCCCAACAGAGATATGTCCGTGTCGTTCAGATAATCCGCAACGGATAACTGAATAGCAGCAAGTGCAGGCAGTTCACCGCCGCGTGCAGCAATACGGGGACCGCAAGGCGGCCGCTGAAGTGGAAGGCCAGGCCGTAGCCCAGGCCCGCCACGCCAGCCACCACGGCGAACAGCGGGTTGATCGGCCAGTGCACCATGCCGAACAGCACGCTGGCGACCGCCACTCCGCCGAAGGCGCCGAAGCGACGCACCAGCTCACTCTGCAGCAGGCCGCGGAAGAATGCCTCCTCGGTCAAGGAGATCACGCAGACGTTGACCAGCATCCACAGCCAGAAGCCGGGTGGCCATTTCGGGTTCCACACCACCAGGCCGCCGGCGACGGCCACCAGGGGCACGGCGAACAGCGTGGTGACGATGACGATGGCGGCGAAGTCTGGCGAGCGCTTTTCCTCCGGGACCGGCTCGCGCCGCAGCCACCAGGCGAGCAGCGTCGCTCCGACCAGGGCCTTGTCCCAGGACAGGTGCAGGGCGTAGACGGGAGCGTCGGGGCTGAGCTGGCGCACTGGCCAGAGCGTCCATGACGTGGTGCCTGGCAGCAGGTGCGCGGCCAGGGCGATACTGAGCACGAGGCACACCAGCCACCAGAGCAGCCGGGGCATGCGTTGCTCGCCGTAGAGGGTCCAGGCGACGTAAGCGGCGCCGATCAGCAACCCCACTGGCTGGACGAATCCCAGCCCGAAACCGCAGAGCAACAACACGGCTGGCAGCAGCGGCAGGAGTTTCCTGAGCATTCTTTCCTCCATCCAGGGAGGCGCAGTCTAGGCAATTTCGACTGCCGCTGGCCATCGCTGTGGCCAGTTTTTGACTGAAACGTCAGTCAGTTAGGTGAGTATCACCGTTTATCGTCGGCTTCCTTGGCATCCATCTCGGCGTTTCGCTCATGGATGCGCTTGAGCTGCTCCTCGGTGAGCGGGAGTTTCTTCGCGGTATCGCGCAGCATCATCAGCGCGCCGACGATTGAGCCCAGGGCTAGGGCAATGATCAACCAGGCATACCAGGGCATGGTCCCGTCTCCGACAGTGGCAGTGAAACATCACGATACGCTGTGATTCAGACCTTGTCAGGCGAGCGCCGGTTCAGACTGATCGCTTCGGGCAGGTCACTGTCGTCCTTGAGCCTGACACCGCTGACTCGCAGGCGCAGCGACTGCTGCAGCAGGTGAGCGAGCTTGTGCGCTGCCAGCGTGTAGGGCAAACCCTGCGGGCGGACGTTGGAGATGCAGTTGCGCTCGCTGTCCATGCGGCCCACGCGTGGCTGCCAGGTGAGGTAGAGGCCAAGGCTGTCGGGCGAGCTGAGGCCGGGGCGCTCGCCGATCAGTACCAGCACGAGCTTGGCCCCCAGCGCTTCGCCGATGCCGTCGCCGATGGCCACGCGGCCCTGCTCGGCGAGCACCACGGGGGTGTTCTGCCAATCGGCGGCGAAGCATTCTCGCAGCGCATTGAGCAGCGGCAGTGCGTGTTGCTGGACGGCGAAGGAGGAGAGGCCGTCGGCGATCACGATCGCCAGTTCCGCCGCTGCGTTCTCGCCCTTGAGCTGCCATTGGCTGTCGGGATGCAATGCACGGCCGAGGTCAGGGCGCAGCAGGTAGGTCTGGCGGTCTGGCGCTTCGCTGCGCGCGCGCAGGACACGGAAGCCCTCGTCGGCCAGCGACTGCTGCAGTGCCTCGAAGTCCAGCGGATGGTGTACCGCATCGCGGGCCTGGGCGTGCGCCAGGCCGAACTTCAGCACCTCGCGCGTCGGCAGGCTGGAGCCGACGCGGCCCAGCGCGATGCGTGCGGAAGTGTGCGCACGCAGTTCGTCCCACGGGTCGTTCTGGATCAGGTCCATGCCGGCAGTTCCTCAGAAGGCCCGTAGCAGATCGTGGCCACGGCCGATTGGGCGCAACTGGCCCGAGGCTTCGGTGATCGCCATCTTCGCCAGCCAGGCGTCGAATTCCGGCGCGCGCTTCAGCCCCAGGGTGCTGCGCAGGTAGAGGGCGTCGTGGAAGGAGGTGCTCTGGTAGTTGAGCATGATGTCATCGGCGCCGGGGATGCCCATGATGAAAGTAATGCCCGCCGCGCCCAGCAGGGTCAGCAGGTTGTCCATGTCGTCCTGGTCGGCCTCGGCGTGGTTGGTGTAGCAGACATCGCAACCCATGGGCACACCGAGCAGCTTGGCGCAGAAGTGATCCTCCAGCCCGGCGCGGATGATCTGCTTGCCGTCGTAAAGATATTCCGGACCGATGAAGCCGACCACGGTGTTGGTCAGCAGCGGGCGGAACTCTCGGGCCACGGCATAGGCGCGGGCCTCGCAGGTCTGCTGGTCGACGCCATGGTGGCCGCCGGCAGATAGTGCACTGCCCTGGCCCGTCTCGAAGTACATGACGTTGTCGCCCAGCGTGCCGCGCTTGAGTGATAGCGCCGCCGCGTGAGCCTCGCGCAGCAGGGCGAGGTCGATGCCGAAGCTCTCGTTGGTTTTCTGCGTGCCGGCGATGGACTGGAACACCAGGTCGATCGGCGCGCCGGCCTCGATGGCCTGTATCTGCGAAGTGACGTGGGTGAGCACGCAGCTCTGCATGGGGATATCGAAGCGCTGGCGCAGCTCGTCCATCATCCGCCACAGCTGCATCAGCGTGGCTTGCGAATCGCTCGCCGGGTTGATGCCCACCACCGCATCGCCCGAACCGTAGAGCAGGCCGTCGAGCATGCTGGCGGCGATGCCGCGTACGTCGTCGGTGGGATGGTTGGGTTGCAGGCGCACCGATAGGTGGCCGGGCAAGCCGATGGTGTTGCGAAAGCGCGTGACCACGCGGCACTTCTTCGCCGCCAGGATCAGGTCCTGATTACGCATCAGCTTGCTCACCGCGGCAGCCATTTCCGGCGTGATGCCCTTGGCAGCGGCAGTGAGCGTCCTGCTGTCGGTACTGTCCAGCAGCAGCCAGTCGCGGAAGTCGCCGACGGTGAGATGGCTGATCGGCGCGAAGGCAGCGGCGTCGTGGCTGTCGATGATCAGCCGGGTGACTTCGTCTGCTTCGTACGGAATCAGCGCCTCGTCGAGGAAGCGCCTGAGCGGCACATCGGCGAGGGCGATCTTCGCCGCCATGCGTTCTTCGTAGCTGCCGGCGGCAAGACCTGCCAGCGAATCGCCGGAGCGTGCCGGGCTGGCCTTGGCGAGCAGCGTCTTCAGGTCGGCAAAGCGGTAGGTGAGGCTACCGACGGTGGTCTGGTAGGTCATGCGAACGTCCCGGTTATCCCGCGCCCCGCTGCAAGGGCAGGGCGCGGATGGCGATCAGGCTCCCGTCAGCATAGCGTCCGCCGGGGCGCTGGCGCGATGGGCGGCGGTGAGCTGGAAGTAGATGAAGCCCGCCGCCATGAAGGCCAGGAAGATGCCGGCAATCTGCAGGTTGAACCAGACCATCGCCGCCAGGCACAGCACCGCCAGCGCAAGGGCGATGCCCGGCACGATGGGGAAGCCCGGCGCGCGGAAGCTGCGTTCAAGATCCGGCTCGCTGCGGCGCAGCTTGAACAGGCTGAGCATGCTCATGATGTACATGACGATGGCGCCGAATACGCTCATGGTGATCATTGCGGCAGTCAGGCTCATGCCCTGCAGGGCGATCAGGCCGTCGCTGTAGATCGCCGCGATGCCCACCAGGCCGCCGGCGATGATCGCCCGGTGCGGCGTCTGGAAGCGCGACAGCTTGGCCAGACCACGCGGCAGGTAACCCGCACGGGCCAGGGCGAAGAACTGCCGCGAGTAGCCCAGGATGATGCCGTGGAAGCTCGCCACCAGGCCGAACAGGCCGATCCACACCAGCATGTGCAGCCAGCCGGAGTTCTCGCCGACCACCATTTTCATCGCCTGTGGCAGCGGGTCGTTGATCCCCGACAGCGCCTTCCAGTCACCCGCGCCGCCGGCGAACAGCATCACGCCGAGGGCCAGCACTACGAGGGTGAGAATGCCGCTGACGTAGGCCTTGGGAATGGTGCGTTTCGGGTCCTTGGCTTCCTCGGCGGCCATGGCCGCGCCCTCGATGGCGAGGAAGAACCAGATGGCGAAGGGAATTGCCGCGAAAATGCCACTGATCGCCGCGCCGCCGAAGCTGTCGGAGCCGGCCCAGCCATTGAGCACGAAGTTGCTGAAGCTGAAGCCCGGCGCCACCACGCCCATGAACACCAGCAACTCGCCCACCGCAAGGATGGTGACGATCAGCTCGAAGGTGGCGGCGATACTCACGCCGAGGATGTTCAGGGTCATGAAGATCAGGTACGCGCCGACTGCCGCGTGCTTGGGATCGAGCGAGGGGAACTGCACGTTGAGGTAGGCACCGATGGCCATGGCGATGGCCGGCGGGGCGAAGACGAACTCGATCAGCGTGGCGAGGCCCGCCACCAGCCCGCCTTTCTCGCCGAAGGCGCGGCGGCTGTAAGCGAAAGGACCGCCGGCGTGGGGAATGGCAGTGGTCAGCTCGGTGAAGCTGAAAATGAAGCAGGTGTACATGGTCGCCACCAGCAGCGTGGTGACCAGGAAACCGAGGGTGCCGGCCACGCCCCAGCCATAGCTCCAGCCGAAGTATTCACCGGAAATCACCAGGCCCACGGCGATGCCCCACAGGTGCAGGGTGCCGAGGGTGGGTTTGAGTTGCGTGCTCATGCGACGTCTCCTGAAGAGAAAGTCAGAGAAGAGAAAGTCCGAACGAGGATGAAAAACACGACCGGCTGATTCGTGCAGTGCCCGTGCCATGCCCGGAAGTCAGGTCGCAAAGGGTGTTTTCGCGTCGCTTCGTGAACATTCGCAGCACATTGCGTGCGTCGAATGGGTGCGCGGCGATTCGTTCGGGTGCGTCGGGTTGGCGCTTGTTGCAGGCCGATGACCGCGCCGTGAAGCTTCTTGGCCACGCGACGGCTGTCACAGGATGGCAATCTGCCGCTGCTCTACTGGCGCCCATCCCAGTGACCGGAGTTCCGCCGATGACCACCCGCGCCCTGCACGAGCTGTTGCGCCAGGTTGCGCCCTTGGCCCCGGAATTGAGTATCAGCGACGTGGCGGAACGCTTCCTCGACGCCGAGCACCGTTCCTTCCTTTCGCTGCCGGTGGTGGATGCCGCCGGAGTGCCGCTGGGGCTGGTGAGCCGCAACGGCCTGCAGGACATCTTCATGCAGCGCTTCGGCCGCGACCTCTGGGGGCGCCGTCCGGCCAGCGACGTGATGAATGCGCAGCCGCTGAAGGTGCGCGGCGACCTGAGCCTCGAAGAAGCCTCGCAACAGGTCACCGCCCAGCTGAGTTACCCGATCACCGAGGACTTCGTTCTGGTGGACGAGCAGGGACGCTACCTCGGCCTGGGCACGGTGCTCGACCTGCTCAAGGCCATGGAGCAGCGTGTCGCCCAGCGCAATCAGGTGCTCAACAAGACCCTGCAGGACTTGCGCGAATCCCAGGTACAACTGGTGCAGTCGGAGAAAATGGCGTCCCTCGGGCAGATGGTCGCCGGGGTTGCCCATGAGCTGAACACTCCGCTGGGCTATGTGAAGAACAACGTCGCCCTGCTGCGCGAACTGCTGATTCCGCTGCTGGGTCTGACCGAAGCGCAGACCCTGCTCACCGAGTGCCTGGACGATCCGGCCTGCGCTCCCGAGCAACTGGCCCGCGCCCGCGCCGCTTTCGAACAGGCCCGCGACGAGGCCGCGCTGGAGCAGTTGGTGGGCGATCTCGACCAACTGTTCGGCGACACCGATTTCGGCCTGGCGCAGATCGGCGAGCTGGTCGGTGGATTGAAGGATTTCGCCCGCCTGGACCGAGCCCGCAGCGAAGAGGTCGATCTCAACGACTGCGTGCGCAGCGCGCTGCTGATCGCCCGCAACAGCATCAAGGAAAAGGCCGAGGTCGCCACCCTGCTGGGTGCGCTGCCCAAGGTCGCCTGCGCCGCCAGCCAGATCAACCAGGTGCTGCTCAACCTGCTGACCAACGCCGCCCAGGCCATGGAGAAGTTCGGCCTGATCCAGGTGAAATCCTGGGCGGACGAAACCCATGTGCACCTCTCGGTACAGGACAACGGCAAGGGCATGAGCGAGGAGGTGCGCGCGCGCATCTTCGACCCCTTCTTCACCACCAAGCCGGTGGGGCAGGGCACGGGCCTGGGCCTGTCGATCAGCTACAAGATCGTCCAGGACCACGGCGGCCGCATCCGCGTGGCGTCCGAGCCCGGACGCGGCACGCGATTCCTCATCAGCCTGCCGATCCAGCAGGCCAGCGAACTGAAACGGAGCGCCTGAACATGAGCCAGCTGCCTGTCCGCATCCTCTTCGTCGACGACGAGGAACGCATCCTGCGCAGCCTCGCGATGCAGTTCCGCCGTCACTACGACGTGCTGGTGGAGACCGATCCGCACAAGGCCCTGCAGCGCCTGCGCGAAGAGCGCATCGACATCCTCGTCAGCGACCAGCGCATGCCGCAGATGAGCGGCGCCGAGCTGCTGGCGCAGGCGCAGGAAATTGCCCCGGACACCCTGCGTATCCTGCTGACCGGCTATTCGGACCTCGACGCCGCGGTGGATGCGCTCAACAGCGGCGGCATCTTCCGCTACCTGACCAAGCCCTGGGATCCGCAGGAAATGGCCTTCACCCTGCGTCAGGCGGCCGAGATCGCCCAGCGCCAGGCTCCGGCCGAGCCCATCGATACCAAGGCGATCAGCCGCGTCGTTGCGCCGCTCAACGTGCTGCTGCTGGACGAGGACCCCGAGACGCTGGCCTGCGTCGGCGAGTTCTGCAGCGCCGGCACCCACCAGCTACACCGCGCGCGCAACCTGGCCGAGGCCATCGTGCGGCTGAACAGCGAGCCCATCGATATCCTCGTCAGCGACCTGAAGCTCGCCGGCGAGGACACCGCGCCGCTGCTCAAATCCCTGGCCCAGGCTCATCCGCGCCTGCTCAGCATCGTCGTCACGCCGTTCCGCGACACCCAGGACCTGCTGGCGCTGATCAACCAGGCGCAGATCTTCCGCTACCTGCCCAAGCCGATCCGCCGCGGGCTGTTCGAGAAGGGCCTGAAGGCCGCCGCCGAACAGGCGCTGCTCTGGCGCGCACAGCCGGAGCAGAAAGTCGCGCGCATCGCCGAGGTGCCGCGCGAGGATCGTGAGCGGGAAAAAGTGGGCAGCCTGCTGGGCATGCTCGGCCGCCTGCGCGAGCGGCTGAGTGCCTGATCGCCGTCGGCGACGCAGCATTCCTGCCGGGCGGGCTACGGAAGTCGGCGCGTTTCTGCGACAATGCGCGCCGATTTTTTCGATACCCGCGAGAGAGCCCATGTCCGCCTGCCAGACCCCGATCATCGTCGCCCTGGATTTCCCCACCCGCGAAGCCGCACTGGCGCTGGCTGACCAGCTCGATCCGAAGCTGTGCCGGGTGAAGGTGGGCAAGGAACTGTTCACCAGTTGCGCCGCCGGTATCGTCGAGACGCTGAACAGCCGCGGCTTCGAAGTCTTCCTCGACCTGAAATTCCACGACATCCCCAACACCACCGCGATGGCCGTGCGCGCCGCCGCCGAGATGGGTGTGTGGATGGTCAACGTGCACTGCTCCGGCGGCCTGCGCATGATGAGTGCCTGCCGCGAGACCCTGGACGCCTTCAATGGCCCGTCGCCGCTGCTGATCGGCGTGACCGTGCTGACCAGCATGGAGCACGAGGACCTGGCCGGCATCGGCCTGGACGTCGAGCCGCAGGAGCAGGTGCTGCGCCTGGCGGCGTTGGCGCAGAAGGCCGGCATGGACGGCCTGGTGTGCTCCGCCCAGGAGGCGCCGGCGCTGAAGGCCGCGCACCCCGCGCTGCAACTGGTCACCCCCGGCATCCGTCCGGCCGGCAGCGCCCAGGACGACCAGCGGCGCATCCTCACCCCGCGCCAGGCGCTGGACAACGGCTCGGACTACCTGGTGATCGGTCGCCCGATCAGCCAGGCCGCCGACCCGGCCAAGGCTTTGGCCGAGATTGCTGCCAGTCTGGCCTGAGCCTTTCTCCAGGCATGAAAAAAAGCCCGCAGCGATGCGGGCTTTTTCGTTTCTGCTTTTCGTAGGACCGAGGGGGACGTCCAGTCCTTGCTCGCGAACCGTCCGGCTCATTCGCTGCCGGGAAATTCGTTCGCGAGCAAGCTCGCTCCTACAGGTTTCAGCCGTGGGCTTGAGCGGTTGAAGTCGTCCGGCCGATCCAGCGCTCGCGCACAACGTCATAAACCCAGTTGAACACCAGCGCGTAGGGCAGGAAGAACAGCACCAGGCCGATGTCGAGGATGAAGGCTTCCAGCAGGCTCACCGACAGCCACCAGGCGGCCAGCGGCACCAGCAGGATGATCAGGCCCAGTTCGAACAGCGAGGCGTGCAGCACGCGCACCGACAGGGTGCGGGAAAAGCCCATGCGGTTCTGTGCGCGGTCGAAGGCGGCGTTGAACAGCATGTTCCACACGGTGGCGATGGCCGAGAACATCAGGGTCATGGCGCCCATGTGGCCCAGGGGTTTGTCCATCAGCCAGGCCAGGGTCGGTGCGCAGATGACGACCGCCAGCAGTTCGAAAAGCCCGGCGTGGAACATCCGTTCTTTCAAGGTTTTAGTCGGGCTCATGGTGCTTCTCCAGATATAACGGTGGTAGGCCGACTCCGTCGGTCCGCTGCCATTATCATCGGTCGACCGGCTGGATCTAAGTTGGATACCATCGGGATAACCGATGGAAGAGGTGCCGCCCGTGCAATATTCCCCCGAATCCCTGCAGGCCTTCGCCGAGGCTGCCTGCCTGGGTTCCTTCAGCGCCGCCGCGCGCAAGCTTGGCAAGAGCCAGTCCACCGTCAGCGAGGCCATCGCGCGGCTGGAGATCGATCTGGGGTTGACCTTGTTCGACCGCAGCAGCCGCCAACCGCAATTGACCGAGGCCGGCCATGCGCTACTCGGGCGGGTCGAGGAAGTGCTGATGGCCAACGACCGGCTAGGCCAACTGGCGCATCAGCTGGTCGGAGGATTGGAGTCGCGCGTCACCCTGGCGATGTCGGACACCTATCAGTCCGCCGAATTCGAGGCGCGGCTGGCAGAAATCGATGCGCGCTACCCGGACCTGGAGTTCGAGTGGCTGATCGCCGAGGACAGCGATGTGCTCGACCTGGTCGTCCAGGGACGCGCCAGCCTGGGGCTGCTTGCGGCACAGCGGGATTACCCGCCGGATATCAGTTCGGCGACCTTGAGCGAACAGGCCGAGTTCGGCCTGTTCGTCAGTCGCGATCATCCGCTGGCGGGCCGTGCTCAGGTAGAGCGCGAAGATCTGCTGGCCTACAGGGCGCTGCGCCTGAACACCTATCTGGACGACGCCGCGCCGATGCCGGGTGGCCGCTGCTGGAGCGCACCGAACTACCTGCTGCTGCTGGACATGGCGGTATTGGGCTTCGGCTGGATCGAATTGCCCAGCTGGATGGTAGGACGCTTCGCCAGTGGGCGTATGCAGGAACTGAAGGTCGCGGGCTGGCCGCGTCGGGTGGCGGTGGACGTGATCTGGTCGCGACAGCGCCCGCTGGGGCCGGCGTCGAGCTGGCTGATGGAGCGCCTGTTGGGGCGCTAGGCGCTCTGGATCACAGCTCTACATCACAGATTGCGGACTAAATGTGTCGAGGTCTTTGATGCTCTGTCCGGGACCAGTAGGATCGGAGTTTTCCGGGGAAGAGAGGGACAGGATGCACGCCAAGCTGGAGAATTGTCTGAAGGCAGTTGATCAGGTACTGCTCGGCAAGGAAGTGCAGGTGAGGTTGGCGCTGACCTGCCTTCTGGCTCGGGGGCACCTGCTCATCGAAGACCTGCCCGGCATGGGCAAGACCACCTTGAGCCACGCCCTGGCGCGGGTGCTGGGCCTGAGCTTCCAGCGCATCCAGTTCACCTCCGACCTGCTGCCCGGCGACGTGCTGGGCACCTCGGTGTTCGACAAGGACACCGGCCAGTTCGTCTTCCACCCCGGGCCGATCTTCTCCGAGCTGGTGCTGGCCGACGAAATCAACCGCGCCACGCCCAAGAGCCAGAGCGCGCTGCTCGAAGCCATGGAGGAGGGACAGGTGACCATCGAGGGCGCGACTCGCCCGCTGCCGGACCCTTTCTTCGTCATCGCCACGCAGAACCCGGTGACCCAGGGCGGCACCTTTGCGCTGCCCGAATCCCAGCTCGACCGTTTCCTCATGCGCCTGTCGCTGGGCTATCCCGGCCGCGCGGCGGAGAAGGCGCTGCTGCTGGGCGAGGCGCGCCGCGACCTGCTGCCGCGTCTGGAGCCGATGCTCGACCCGCAGGAATTGCAGGCGCTGCAGGGCGAGGTGCTGGAGGTGCGCGCCAGCGACGCCCTGGTGGATTACGTGCTGCGCCTGGTGGAGGCTACGCGCACCCAGCCGGCCTTTGCCCTTGGCCTGTCGCCGCGCGGCAGCCTGGCGCTGCTGGCGGCGGCCCGCGCCTGGGCTTTGCTGGCCGGGCGCGATTATGTAATCCCCGAGGATGTGCAGGCCGTGCTGCCCTCGGTGGCCGGCCACCGCCTGCGCGACCAGGCCGACCCGGCCGGGCATGGCGGTGGTGCGCTGGTGCAGTGGCTGTTGCGCGAAGTTCCGGCTCTCTGAGGGGCACGTCATGCTCGTCAGGGTCAGGCCACTGTGGCAGAGCTGGATAGCCCGTCGCATACCGCCGTCGCCGTCGTTGCAGCTCAACCAGCGGCGCATCTTCATCATTCCCACCCGGCAGGGGATGGCGTTCGGTGTCGCCCTGCTGTTGATGCTGCTCACCGCCATCAACTACCAGAACAGCCTCGCCTACGGCCTGACCTTCCTGCTGCTGTCGCTGTTCATCGTTGCCATCCTGCACACCTACCGTAACCTCGGTGGTCTGCGGCTGAGCTCTCTCGGCGCACAGCCGGTGTTCGTCGGAGAGCAGGCCGCGTTCCGTGTACGCCTGGAAGCCGAAGGGCGCGCGCGGCAGGCCATCGGCCTGGGGTGGGAAGCCCAGCGCATGCAGTTCTCCGATGTCGCGGTAGAGCATGCCCAAGAGGTGCTGCTCAGCCTGCCGGCGGAGCGCCGTGGCTGGTTGCGCCCTGGCCGCCTGCGAGTGGAAAGCCGCTTCCCGCTGGGCTTGCTGGTGGCCTGGAGCTGGGTCGACCTCGATCAGTCGGTGCTGGTCTACCCGCATCCACAGCCCGGCGACCTGCCGCTGGAAGGCGGCCCGGCGGAGAACGACGAGGAGGGCGTACGCCCCAGTGGTCGCGGCGTCGACGATTACCAGGGGCTGCGGCCCTACCAGCCGGGCGACTCGCGCCGGCGCTTGCACTGGAAGGCCTATTCCCGTGGCCAGGGATTGCTGGTGAAGGATTTCTCTGCCCTGGCCGGGCGCAATGTCTGGCTGGAATTCGACAGCCTCGGCGGTGACACGGAGGGGCGCCTGTCACGCCTTTGCTTCTGGGTCCTGCAATTGTCGCTGCGCCAGCAACCCTTCGGTTTGCGCCTGCCGGATGCGCAGCTGGCGGTTGGCCTGGATGACGCGCATCGCGATGCCTGCCTGCGCGCCCTGGCACTGCACGGGATGAAACGATGAGCAGCGCGACCGCCACATCCGCCCAGCCGATCCCCCGGGTGGCGCTGACCTGGCTACTGGTGGCCCAGGCCGTGGTGATCATTCCGCACCTGCAGCATTTGCCGCTGTGGATCGTCGCGGTCTGGCTGGGGTGCGCGGCGTGGCGCATCCAGGTGTTCCGCATGCGCGCCAACTACCCCAGCGGCGTCGCCAAGCTGGCGCTGGTGGCGGCGGCCGGTTTGGGGGTGTGGTTTTCCCGCGGTTCGCTGATCGGCCTGGATGCCGGCGTGGTGCTGCTGATTTCGGCCTTCGTGATCAAGCTGGTGGAACTCAAGACCCGTCGCGACGCCTGGGTGCTGATCCTCCTGGGCTTCTTCGCGGTGACCACCAGTTACCTTTTCCAGGACGACATCATCGCCGCTGCTTTCAGCCTGCTGCCGGTGCTGGCCCTGCTGGCGGCGGCCATCGGCCTGCAGCAGAGCAGTTTCGCCGCGCGCCCGATGCCTACCCTGCGCCTGGCGGGCGGCCTGCTGCTACAGGCCTTGCCGCTGATGCTGCTGCTGTTCCTGCTGTTTCCGCGCATGGGGCCGCTGTGGTCCTTGCCCATGCCGGGCGACAAGTCCATGACCGGGCTGAGCGACAGCATGGCACCGGGTGACATGGTGGAGCTGAGCCAGTCCCCGGCGCTGGCCTTCCGTGTGAGTTTCGACGGCAGCCCGCCACCGCGATCGCAGCTGTACTGGCGCGCCTTGACGCTGGAGCGTTTTGACGGCGTGCGCTGGAGCACCGCGTTCCAGCGTGGCGATCGCCCACCGCAATGGCGGCAGCAGGGGCAGCCTCTGCAGTACCAGGTGATCATGGAACCCAATGGCCGCCCCTGGCTGTTTGCCCTGGATGTGGCACAGGCCAGCCTGGACGATGCGCGAATGATGAGCGACTTCCACCTGGAACGGCGCCTGCCGGTGCGCCAGGGGCTGCTCTATCGCGCCACATCCTGGCCGCAGGCGCTGCTCGAGCCGGACGATGCCGCCCGCGCGCAACGGATCAACCTTGCCTTGCCGCAAGGCAGCAATCCCCAGGCCCGCGCCTGGGCGCAGCAGCTGCGCGAGCGCTACCCGCAGCCGGCCGAACTGGTACAGGCGATGCTCCGGCACCTCCGCGAGCAGCCGTTCCGCTACACGCTGCGGCCGCCGGATGCCGGCCCGGAACGTATCGACGGCTTCCTGTTCGGCACTCGCGCCGGCTTTTGCGAGCACTATGCCGGCGCCATGACCTTCGTCTTGCGCGCGGCTGGCATTCCGGCGCGCGTGGTCACCGGTTACCAGGGCGGCGAGGTCAGTTCCTCGGGCAATTACCTGGCGATCCGCCAGTTCGATGCCCACGCCTGGGTGGAGTACTGGCAGCCTGGCCGGGGCTGGACGCGGGTCGACCCGACGGGAGCGGTATCGCCCGAGCGGATCGAGCAGGGCCTGGAGGCGGCCATGAGCCAGGAAGGCAGCTTCCTCGAGGCCGATCCGTTTTCGCCGCTGCGTTACCGGAATTTTGCGCTCCTCAATGAGCTGCGCATGGCCTGGGACAACGTCAACTACGGCTGGCAGCGCTGGGTGCTGGGCTACCAGGCCGAGCAGCAGGGCGACATGCTGAAAAACTGGTTCGGCGGGCTCGACCGGCAATGGATAGGCGCGTTGCTGGTGGGGGGCGGCGGGTTGCTGCTCGGGGTGCTGGCGTTGGTGCTGTTCAAGCCCTGGCGACGCTCTGCCGATCTCCAGTTGCGCAGTTTCCAGCGCTTCGAAAGGATGCTCGCTCCGCTGGGCGTACGCCGAGAACCGGGGGAGGGTGCGCGGGACTTCTGCCATCGTGCCATCAAGGTCCTGCCGGCTCATGCACAGGCGATCCGCGCTTACCTCGAGGCGTTCGAAGCGCAGCGCTATGGCGGCGCAGCCACTGCGCCGGGCGAGCTGCGCGCGCACCTGGCGCGCTTGCGCCGCGAGCTGCCCTGGCGCTTGCGCACTGCGGGCAGAAACGCAACGTGACATGGTGTCCCTTGCCGCTGCGTCGGTGGGGGCTAACCTGATATCTCACCCTCTGGCGTGGAGCCTGCCGTGACCTCCTTCTCCGATTACCTGGTAAGCCATCTGATCGAGCAGGAGGTCGCGTTGTTCTCCGCGTCTTCCCGCCTGAAGGCCGAATCCGATCCCGAGGCGCTGCATGACCTGCGCATCGCTGTACGCCGGCTGCGCAGCCTGCTGCACCCGGTGCGGGGCATGCCCGGCATCGATGAACTGGAGCAGGCATTGGGTGACATGGGCCGGCTCAGTGGCCCGCTGCGTGATCTTGAAGTGCTGCTGCCGGTGCTGGAGGCCGAAGGCTACGAACGTGCAGTCGCACTGCGTCGGCCGGCGCTGATGTCCGGCTACGCCACGCTGCTCGCCAGCCCGCAGTGGGAACGCCTGATGATGCGCCTGGATGGCTGGCCGCAGCTGTGGCGCACCGCCGAACGCCACGGCGTGCTCAAGGGACTGCATGGCAAGGTGGAGAAGCGCCTGGCCAGGGAGTGGCAGAAGCTGCGCGACGCGCTGAAAGACCCGGCCCACGACCGCCATCGCCTGCGCCTGCTGATCAAGCGGGTGCGCTATTCGCTGGAGGCCTATCCGAAAGAGTCGGCCGTTCCCCAGCGCCTGCTGGTGCCATTGAAGGATGCGCAATCGGCCCTCGGTGACTGGCATGACTACGAGCAGTGGCTGATTCGCAGTGAGCGCGAACTGGACCTGATGCCGCTGCAACCCCACTGGAACGCCCGCCACGACCTTGCCGAGCGCCTCGCCGACGAGAGCCTGGACGCCCTGCAGAAGGCATTGCATAGAGGCCATTGATGGCAGGGCATTTCCTGCAGGGGACAAGGCTTTGGATGGTTTGCCGGTGCGGCGCGATGCCCTAGGATCGCCGGCAGTCCCTTATGGAAGTATCGACATGTCCTTCAGCGAAATGCTCCGGGCGGTGCGTGCCGCGCCGCTGTCCATCGTCATCCCCGCCACCTGGGCACAGGGCCGCGCAAGCTTCGGCGGCCTTGTGGCGGCCCTGGCCTACGAGGCGATGGCGGCGGTTGCCGAGGCCGGTCGGCCGGCGCGCTCCCTGGCGATCACCTTCGTCGGGCCCATCGAAGTGGAAGTGCCGGTGAGCTTCGAGGCCGAAGTGCTGCGTGAGGGCAAGTCGGTCAGCCAGGTGTTCTGTCGCGCTGTGCAGAACGGGCAGGTGGTGCTGCTGGCGCAGGGCAGCTTCGGCGTATCGCGCGAATCCACCGTGCAGATGGACGGCCTGCCGCCGCCGGCCTTCAAGGCCGTGGAGGACTGCCAGGAGCTGCCCTACATCCGCAAGCTGATGCCGGCCTTCACCCAGAACATCGCCATGCGCTGGGCAGTCGGGCACATGCCGTTCTCGGCCAGCCGCGAGCGTGCAATGGGCGGCTGGATGCGCTTTCGCGGCGATGACGTAGGCGATGAGCCGATGGAGATCAGCCACCTGCTGGCGCTGATCGACGCCTGGCCGCCGGCCAACCTGCCGCACCTGAAGTCACCGGCGCCTTCCAGCTCGCTGACCTGGACGGTGGAGTTCGTCCAGCCGTTGCCGGCGATGCCGGCCAATGGCTGGTGCCAGTACCTGGCGACCATCGAACATGCCCGCGATGGCTATGGCCATATTGCAGCGCAGACCTGGTCGGCCGATGGCCAGCTCCTGGCGATCGGCCGGCAGACAGTCACCATCTTCGGCTAACGGCGTTTCAACTAGATACCGGGCGCGGTTTCCGTACGATTGCGCCCGCCGGCCTTGGCCCGGTAAAGCGCGCGGTCGGCACGGGCGAGCAGGTCTTCCAGACGCAGTTCGCCTTCGCGGCGTGCGGCCACGCCGATGCTCAGGGTCAGGCGCACGCGGCTGCCGTCCTCACTGGTGAAGGACAGCGCCTGCACGCTGTTGCGCACCCGCTCGGCGACCAGCAGCGCCTGCTGCAGGTCGGTTTCCGGAAGGATCGCGGCGAACTCCTCGCCACCCAGACGGCCGAGCAGGTCCACTTCGCGCAACCCCTGTGTCAGTTCCTTCGCCACGGCTTGCAGCACGGCATCGCCGAAAGCATGGCCGTGGGTGTCGTTAATCGGCTTGAAGAAATCGATGTCCAGCATCAGCGCTGCGCACTGGCGCTCGTAGCGCTGCGCGCTCTTGAGCAGGGCGACGCCGCGTTTGACGAAGGCATGGCGGTTCTGCAGACCGGTCAGCGGATCGGTAGTGGCCAGCAGGCGCAGTTCCTGCTCCATGGCTTTGCGCTGGTTGATGTCGAAACTCCACACCAGCGAGGCGGGGTGACCGTCCACTTCCATCTTGCGCGCCCAGACGATCGCCCAGTAGGCGGGGTTGCCCGCCAGGCGGGTTTCCCAGCTGTCCAACTGGCCGCGTTCGGCCAGGGACTGGCGGAAGCGCGCTTCCTCGTCGGGGTCGTCAAATAGCCGGTGCAGGGTGAAGGGCTCGTCCGGATGGATGCCGGTACGTTGCAGCAGGCGCGGGCTGACGTAGTGCGCGCGGGAATCCTCATCGCTGAGCAGCGCCACGTCGCTGGGGCTGGTATCGAGGATGTAGCGCAGCAGTGCCTTGCGCTCGCTCAACTCCTGGGTACGCTGCTCGACGCGTTGTTCCAGGGATTGGTTGAGATCATGCAGTCGCTGCGTGAGCAGCAGCTTGCGCCGCGAGTTGGCGATGACCCGCAGAGCCAGCAGCACGCTGCACAGGCCGAGGCCGAAAAGCACCCAGGCCAGCAGGTTGAAGGCACGCTGCAGGTCCAGGCGCTCGGCATCCATGTAATTGGTCAGGGCGATATTGGTGACGACCACCAGTTCGTGCGTCGGTTCGAGCAGGGGCGGTAGTTCACGCAGCATCTCGCCGGCCAGGAGCCTTGCGGCTTGCGGCTGACCCCACGGGGCGCGCTTGAGCCAGGCGTCGCTCAGGCGCTGGATTCGCTCCAGGGTCGCCTGCACTTCCGGGCGTGGCACGACCAGGTAGCTGTAGACAGGCGAATTGCGCAGCGGCGGCAGGAGGCTGGCGAGCACTTCGACGCGGGTCGCCAGGGCATCGCTGTCGCTCTTTCCGGCGAGCACCTTTTGCGCGGTGCTCAGTGAGCGCTCCAGCTCGGCGCGCAGCTGGTAGGCCTGCCACAGCTCGCTGTGGGCGTCGGGATGGGCCAGTTGGCGGACATGCTGGTGCACCATCAGCAGCGCCGCGCCGGCGCCGGCAGTCAGCGCCGCGATCAGGCTGCTGAGGATGATGATGGTCAGGCGGCGATGGCGCCGCCTGGGAGCTTGCGGGGGCACGGCGATCACTCCAGGGTAATGCGGCTTACCTGCCAGACGGTGCGGTTGAAATAGACCTGTGTCCGCAACTCCGGGTGATCGAGCATCGGGTAGATGACGAACAGCGGGCCGCGCTCGGCGATGCCGATGGCTTGGCCGTCGCGGCGGTAGGCGAGAATCGGGTCGAAGGCGTCGAGGTCACTCAACGGGATCAGGGCGGAATAGTCGTTCAGCGCCTCGACCCGCAGGCGCTGGGCGGCGCCGCGGTCGAAGCCGGCGAGCAGGGTGCTCAGGCGTACGCCCTGCCAGCCGTAGACCTGGGATTCGTCGGGGAGCATGGAGCGCCGCTCGGTCTGCGGCAGTGCTTCCAGGTCGCGCAGGGTGTATTGGCGCTGGAGCTGCGGCTGGCCTTTCACCGCCAGGATCAGCACGGTGCGCTCGGCCGCCGGTTCCGGGGCTGAGTGAGCAGGCGTGACAATAAACAGGCAGGCAAAAATGCCAATAAAATGACGAAAAGCCGACATCTCAACAGCTCGTGACGAAATCTCGACGATTATATCGGCGAACCTGCCCGGTACTTGAATGGCCGAAATGCCACGCCTTTCTGTTAGGGCCGGCTCAGCGCCGGCGACTACGCCAGGCGCGCCACCAGGCGCCGCTCAGCACGAAGCGCGGGAAGGTAATGAATTGCTCGGTGAGAAGGCGGCCCACGGCGTCCTTGCGGTCGGTGAAGGGTTCGGGTGCCTCTTCCTCGAGCTTGTGCCCTCGGCCCTGGATGGCCAGCGAGGCGATCATGCCGATCACGCCCAGCAGAATCGTTGTCAGGCTCAGGCCGAACAGCCCGCTGAGCAGCGTCAGGGCGCCAAGGATGAACAGCGGCACGGCGATGATGTGCAGCGCCAGGTTGGTCGGGTTGCGGTGATTGGCAGCGTAGCCCTGCCACTGCCAGGCGACGAGGTTGGGGTGACGTTTGCCCATGGCGAAGCTCCTGAGACTGAAAGGCCCGCCTGAGTGCAGGCGGGCGGAATGTCAGCAGTCTAGGTGCTGCCGCGAAACCCGTGCCAATGGGCACAGGCTATGCGGGCGATAGGGATTACAGGCGCAGCTGGCGGATGGCGCGGCTCAGCTCACCGGCGAGGTCCGCCAACTGGTGGCTGGTGCCGGCGGAGTCCACGGTCTGCTGTACGGTGTGCTCGGTGACGTCACGGATACCGACCACCGAGCGGGTCATTTCCTCGGCCACCTGGCTCTGTTGCTCGGCGGCCACGGCGATCTGTGTATTGCTCTCGCGCATCAGCGCCACGGCCGAGGCGATCGCCGCCAGGGCCTCGCCGGCTTCGCGGGCTTCCTCGACGCAGCCGTCGGCCTTGATCGAGCTTTCCTGCATGAACTCCACGGCGTCGCGGGTGCCGGACTGCAGTGCGTTGATCATCTGGGTGATCTCGTCGGTGGAGTCCTGCACGCGCTTGGCGAGGTTGCGTACTTCATCGGCGACCACCGCGAAACCGCGGCCCATCTCGCCGGCGCGGGCAGCCTCGATGGCGGCGTTGAGGGCGAGCAGGTTGGTCTGTTCGGCGATGCCGTGGATCACGCTGACCACGCTACTGATCTTGTGGCTGTCCTGGGCCAGTTGCTGGATCATCTCGGCGGTCTGCTGCACGCCCTGGGACAAGCCGGCGATGGACTGGCCGACGCGGCCGACGACCTGTTGCCCGTTGCCGGCGAGACGGTCGGCTTCCTGCGACTGGTCGCGGGTGTCGGCGGCGTGTTGGGCGATGTGGTGGACGGTGGTGGACATCTCGTTGATGGCGGTGGCGGCCTGGTCGGTCTCGCTCTGCTGGCCGAGCATGCCCTGACGCACCTGGCCCATGCTGTTGGCGAGGCTGCGCGCGCCTTCGTCGAGGCGCCCGGCAGCCTGGGCGACGGTGCCGACCACGCGCTGGTAGCCGGCCTGCATGGCGTTGAAGGCGGTAGCCATCTGGCCGACCTCGTCGCGGCTCTCCAGCGGCACGCGGGCGGCCAGGTCGCCGCTCTTCTCCACATGGAGCATCACGTCGCGCAGGGTCAGCAGGTGGGTGAGGATGAACCGGATCAGCAACTGCGAGGCGGCCAGCAGGGCCAGCATCAGCACCAGTACGGCGCCGGCGAAGGGCACTGCGCGCTCCTCGAAGACGCTCCAGAAGTCCGCGCCGGGGGCGAGGACAGCGACGCGCTGGCCGCTGCCGATGTCCTGTACATAGGCGCCGGCCAGTGCACCGGCGCGGGTCTGCACGCCCTGCAGATCAACCCAGCCGTTGGCGCGGGCGAGGGCGGAGCCGTCGACACCGGCGATTTGCGGCGAACTGCCGCTGGCGAAGCTGACAAGGTTCGGCGAGTTCGGCAGCGCCAAACCTGCCGGCCAGTTCTTGAGCAGCTGGGCCTGGGCTTCGGCACCCTGGCGTGCCTGCTGGTTGCGCCCGTCGAGCTCCTGGTGCATGGCGAACAGCACCAGCAGCAAGGTGGTGACGAAGGCGACCGCGTTGACGGCCCAGAACTTGTACTTGAGGGAAATATCGCGGATCCAGGCGGCCATATATCTCTTCTTGTCGGTCGAATAGTGGCGAGGCGCCATTATTGTCGTGAAAAGGATGAAGGTGGCAATTGATGGGAATCAAGCCACCTTCTGCTACCGACTTATCGGCCGACGAAGGGCTATCTTGAGAGCCGGTTCAAATTTCCGGCAGGCCAAAGAAGCGTCGCGCGCAGTCGCTGGTGTGGGCGGCGACACGCTCTGCGCTCTCGCCTCGGTGCTGGGCCACGCAGGCCAGCACTTCGGGCAGGTAGGCCGGTTGGTTGCGGCCGTTCTTGGGTTTCGGACGCAGGGTTCGCGGCAATAGATAAGGAGCGTCGCTTTCCAGCATCAGCCGGCCTTCGGGAATTTCCCGCACCAGTTCCTGCAGGTGGGTGCCTCGGCGTTCGTCGCAGATCCAGCCGGTGATGCCGATGTGCAGGTCGAGGTCGAGGTACGAATAAAGCGTACGGCGCTCGCCGGTAAAGCAATGCACAACGGCGGCCGGCAGCTTGTCGCGGAAGTCCTTGAGGATCGCCAGCAGGCGTTCGCCGGCATCGCGCTCGTGGATGAACACCGGCAATTGCAGCTCCACGGCGAGGCTCAGCTGTTCCTCGAAAGCCTTCTCCTGCTGCGGACGCGGCGAAAAGTCGCGGTTGAAGTCCAGCCCGCATTCGCCCACGGCCTTGACCCGGTCCTCGGCCAGCAGGCCGCGCAGTGCTTTCGCGGTGCCGCTGTCCCAGTGGCTGGCTTCGTGCGGATGGACGCCCGCGGTGCAGTAAAGACGCTGTTCTTCGTCCAGTTGCCGGCACAGTCCCAGGGCCTGTTCGCTGTCATCCAGGCTGGTACCGGTCAGCACCATCTGCACGACGCCGGCCTCGATCGCGCGAGCGAGGACAGCTTCACGTTCCGGGGCGAAGCTCGGATGGGTGAGGTTGACGCCAATGTCGATCAGTTGCATCGTTCATCCCTTGGTTCGGGCGAGCAGCATAGCAGAACCTCTGTTTTTCAATAAAAACCCTTTTAAAACAGATAGTTGAAGCCACTTCTGAAAGTGCTTCCGGAATTTCGGGTTGGCATTCGGCCCGTGCTGTGAGAGTCTCGCGCGCCCTCGGCGGCTGGGAACTTGCGGCCAAAACCGCGCTCTGATCGGGCCGGTGCCGTGTGCAACCCCCTGGAGAGCTGGATGACGCGACTGTTGCTGCTACTGCTGTGCCTTGTGGCTTTGACGCCACTGCCGGCGGCCGCGCGCCTGACGGCCCAGCCGGAAAACTGGGAACAGGAAAGCAGCGGTGCCCGTGACCTGGCCACCATCCGCTCCGGTGGCACCCTCCGGGTCCTGGTCAACCAGAGCCGCAACAGTTCTGGCGAAATCAAGGGCGAGCCCATCGGCGTAGAGTACCGCCGCCTGCGAGCCTTCGAGCAGTACCTCAACGACAGCGCCCCGGGGCGCAAGCCGCTCACCGTCAAATTCATTCCCAAGGCCAAGGATCAATTGCTCGGCGCGTTGCAGCGCGGTGAAGGCGATCTGGTTGCGCCTGGGGAGGTCCTGCTGGCCCGCGATGGCCAGAATCTCAGCCCCAGCCTGCCGTGGAAGGCCGACGTGCCGCTGGTGCTGGTGACCAAGCAGGGCAACCGCAAGTTCGTCCGCCTGGAGCAACTTGCCGGCCGCACCATCACCCTGCCGGCCGGCAGCGCCGCTGGCGAGGCCGTGCGCAAGGTCAACGAGCGTCTGGCGCAGAAGCGACTGGCGCCGCTGGTGCTGGAGTGGACCGATTCCTCGCTCGCCGTGGAAGACGTGCTGGAGATGGTCCAGGCCGGCATCTTCAACTACACCGTGGTCGAGCAGCCCATCGCCGAGCGTTGGAGCAAGGTCTTCACCAAGTTGCGCGTCGACCGGCATCTGGTGCTGGACAACAGTGAGCCGATGGCCTGGTACGTGCGCCGCGACGCACCGATGCTTCGCGCCAGCGTCAACCGCTTCCTCAAGGACTACCGCGCGCCGGCGGACCAGGACGCGGCTTTCCAGCGTCTGTACCGCCGCGCCTATCAGGTGCGCAACCCGCTTCAGGTGCCTGACCGCAAGCGCCTGGAAGCCGTGCGCCCGACCTTGCAGCGCTATGCCGAGCAGAGCAAGGTGGACTGGCTCGCCCTGGCTGCGGTGGGCTTCAAGGAATCCAATCTCGATGCCAGCGCGCGCGGCGCTGGCGGTGCCACCGGGCTGATGCAGATCACCCCGGCGGCGGCCCGCGCCGTCGGCGTGGATACCGTGCACCAGAAGGAGAACAACGTGCAGGCCGCCAGCCGTTACATGGCGATGCTGCGCAAGCGCTTCTTCTCCAGTCCGCGCATCAATGAACGGGACCGCATGGCCTTCGTTCTTGCTGCCTACAATGCCGGTCCCGAGCGGGTGCAAAGCCTGCGTGCGGAGGCCAAGCGCCAGGGCCTGAACCCCAACCAGTGGTTCTTCCAGGTCGAGCGCGTGGCGGCCGAGCAACTGGGCATGGGCGTGGTGAACTACGTCAGCAGCGTCAACAAGTACTATCTTGCATATCAGCGGGAACGTGATGGCCTCGAGCCACGTGAAAGCGTGGCGGCAATCAAGAAGTAATCGGTTTATTCGATAGTTATTAGCGCGATTTTGCGCTTTTGATATCGTAAAAACTGGTTATATTGGTCGCCAAGCAACCACGGTTGTCACCAACTTCCTACGCCACCCTTCGCTCCCACTAGAGCTTCCATAAGGACGCACCATGAACTCGCTGATCAAATCCATCCTGACCACCAACGCTGGCGCTGGCATCGCTGTACTGCGTATCACCACCGGCCTGACCTTCATGGCTCACGGCTCGCAGAAGCTCTTCGGCGCCTTCGGCGGCCCGGGCCTGCAAGGCATGGCGGGCTGGCTGGAATCCCTCGGCGTGACCCCTGGCTACCTGATGGCTGCTCTGGCCGGTAGCGCCGAATTCTTCGGCGGCCTGGCCCTGGTCCTCGGCCTGCTGGTGCGCTTGGCGAGCATCCCGCTGATCGTCGCCATGCTGGTCGCGGTGTTCAGCGTTCACCTGGCTAACGGCTTCTTCATCACCGCCAATGGCTTCGAATACGCCTTCACCCTGATCATGATCAGCGTCGCACTGCTGATCAGCGGCGCCGGCCCGTTCTCCCTGGACCGCAAGCTGTCCAGCTGATCGCCAGTGAAGTAATAGAACGCCTGTAACGAAAAAGGGCGGACACCCAAGGTGTCTGCCCTTTTTGTTTTCTCTCCGAAATCAGTGGAACAGGTACTGCACGCCGCCATTGATCAGGCCGCCGCCCACCAGCAGGAAGACGAACAGCCCGGCGCCCAGCAGCAGCGGTTTGGGGCCTTCCTTGCGCAGGTCGCCGAGTCGGGTGGCCAGCCCCAGGGCGGCCATGGCCATGCCGAGCATCACGTCGTCCAGTTGCTGCAACGGGGCCAGCCAGCTTTCCGGCACCCAGCCCAGCGAGCGCAGGCCGGTCACCAGCAGGAAGAACACGGCGAAACCGGGGATGTGCAGTTTGCGACGGGTACCCGGCTCGGCAGCTTCGGCGCAGCCAACACGACCGAGGATCAGCAGCGCCGGAGCCAGTAGCAGGACGCGCAGCATCTTGCTGATCAGCGCGGCATCGGCGGCGGCCGGGTCCATGGCGCGGCCGGCGGCGACCACCTGGGCGACTTCGTGGATGGTCGAGCCGGTGAATATGCCAAAGGCTTGCTCGCTGCCGAACAGGTTGGGCAGCGCAGCGTAGATCAACGGATGCAGCAGCATCGCCAGGGTACCGAACAGCACAACGGTGGCCACCGCGACGGCGGTATGCTCGGCGCGCGCCTTGAGCACCGGGCTGCTCGCCATCACTGCCGCGGCGCCGCAGATGGCGCTGCCGGCGCCGATCAGCAGGGCGCTTTCGCGCGGCAGCTTGAGCCAGCGTTCGCCGATCCACCAGGCCACGGTCAGAGTGCTACCTACCATCAGCACGTCGATGATCAGCGCGGCCGGGCCGAGGGCGGCGATGTCCTGGAAGGTCAGGCGCAGGCCATAGAGCACCACGCCCAGGCGCAGCAGCTGCTGGCGCGACAGGTCGATGCCGGGGCGGATGCTGCCGAAGCGGGCCAGGCCGAGGTTGCCGGCCAGCAGGCCGATGAGGATCGCCAGGGTCAGGCTGCCGAGCCCCAGGTGCTGCAGCGCAGGGATTTCCATGAGCTGGCGGGAGCCGAAGGCGATGCCCAGGCAGAGCAGGGCGCCGGGGACGTAGTAGGGCAGACGGCGAAGGGCGTTCATTACGGGCTCCTTTTGTAAGGTAAAGCCATGGTGCCGCCACTCCACTTAGTGTAAAAACGGATTGTTCTTATTAGGTTGACCGGTTTTATCGATATGGGGCCGCGCATCACCCTTCGCCAATTGGCGACCTTCACCGCCATCGCCGAACTGGGCAACGTGACCCAGGCCGCATCACGCATAGCGCTGTCGCAGTCCGCTGCCAGCCAGGCGTTGCAGGAGCTGGAGCGTACGCTCGGCACGCGCCTGTTCGACCGCAGTGGCAAGCGCCTGGCGCTCAACGACAACGGCCGTGCCTTCTACCCCAAGGCCAGCGCATTGCTGGCGCAGAGCGCAGAGCTGGAGAGCCTGTTCGAGTCGGCGCCGGTGCAGTTGAGCCTGGGTGCCAGCCGCAGCATCGGCGGCTACCTGCTGCCGCAGGTGATGTCCGGCTTTCTCCGCGCGTTGCCTGAAAGCCGCCTGGAGCTGCAGGTCGCCAACAGTGGCGGGGTGATCGAGGCATTGGCCGAATTCAGGCTGGATGTGGCCTTCATCGAGGCACCGATCCAGCATCCGCAGATCCAGCTCACGCCCTGGATGGACGATGAACTGTTGCTGGTAGTGGCGCCGGATCATCCCCTGGCGCTGGCTGAGCGCATCAGCCTGCAGGACCTGGCGGCGGCGCGCTGGGTGCTGCGCGAGGCAGGTTCGGGCACCCGAGTGACATTCGAGCAGCAGGTGTTGCCGCGCCTGGGCAGCGTTAACGCGCCGCTGGAGGTGAGCAACGCCGAAGCGATCAAGCAACTCGTCGGCAGCGGATTCGGCATCGGCTGCCTGTCGCAGCGCGTAGTGCAGGCAGAGCTGGTGCGCGGCGAGCTGGTGCGCCTGGACAACCCGCTAGGGCCGTTGCGGCGTACGTTCTTCCGTGCGCTGCATATCGACAAGTACCCCACCGCCGGCCTGCGTCGTTTCCTCGATTACGCCGAGGAATGGGCGGTGCGTTCAGCAGCGCTCTAGCGGCCACTCGCCGATGGCGCGATAGCGCACGCCGGTGGGGCTGTTTTCCGAGCTGAACAGCGTCACGGCCTGCGCTGGCAAGCGGAATGACGCCGTGGCCGCCGGCGTGTGGTGCGCGTGGCGTGCGAGGGTGATGTGAGGGTGGAAGGGGCGGTGCTCGACCTCGAATCCTCCTGCCTTCAATTCCTCGCGCAGCGCATGGACCAGCTCGTGCAGCGCGGTCGGCACTTCGCTGGGCGCGAGGTGAAGGATGCCGTTGGACCAGCGCGCAATGTGGTCCAGTTCCAGGTTGAAACCCTGGCGCGGCAGGCGTTCGCCGATGGCTCGGAGTTCCGCCTTGCGGCCGCGGGGCACTGAGCCGAGGAAGGCGAGTGTCAGGTGCAGGTTGGCCTGGGCAACGGGCTGGCCGTCGAGGTGCAGGCCGTCGCGCCAGGCGCAGATCCGCACCGCCAGTTCCGGCGGGCAGGGCAGGGCGAAGAACAGGCGCAGGGGTGGGGTGGTCATCGACTGAAGTCTCCTTGACAGCTTTGCCGGGGCTTCTCTAGGATGCCGCACAGCGCCGATTTAAGTAGCAACTTGCGGGGCGCGGATGCAGCGATGGCTGACATCGAAATACCGCTAAAGCGCTGGTTCGGTGTGCCTCTCGCCGCGTCCAGCAGGACCCCTGAGGCGGAGACGTGACACCATGACCTGTCCCAACCCGCATGTGCGCCTGGCCCCGATCACCACCGGCCTGGTTCGCCGCAACCCGAAGATTCTCCTGGGCGGTAATCACCAGCCCACTCTCGTCCGTTACCTCGATGGCTGGCCCAAGCGCTGGAACGGCTCGCGTACCTTCCTGATCCAGTTCGCCGAAACCTTTGCCGATCTCGCGCGTTTCCCTTCTGATAGCTTCGATTTTGCCGTGGTCCAGTCGCCAGTGGCCGAGCAGTTGGAGTCGGCCATCCACGAGCTGACCCGTGTTGCTCGGCAAGGCCTGATCACTCGGCGCCCGCCGTCGCTCTGAGCTCCAGGTTAAGCCTGTAGGAGCGAGCTTGCTCGCGAACGGATTTCCCGGCAGCTCCAGTGTTGGGCGGGTTCGCGAGCAAGCTCGCTCCTACAAGTGCAGTGCCTGCGTTGCTCAGGGGTACTCGATTTCCACCACGAACCAGAGCTTCTCGCCTGACGGGCTGCGCACCATCACCTCGGCGTCCAGCTCTTTGCCCACCAGCGCGCGGGCCAGTGGCGAGTCGATGCTGATGTGGTTGTTGCGCAGGTCCAGTTCGTCCGGGCCGACGATGCGGTAGCGGGCCTGTTCGCCGTCCTCGTCTTCCAGGGTGACCCAGGCGCCGAAGTAGACCTTGTTCGGATCGGCCGGGCGCTCGCTGACCACCTTGCAGTTTTCCAGGCGCTTGCGCAGGAAGCGCACGCGGCTGTCGATCTCCCGCAGCATCTTCTTGCCGTAGGTGTACTCGGCGTTCTCAGAGCGATCACCTTGCGCGGCAGCCTCGCTGACCGACTGGGTCACCTGGGGCCGGCGCACGTTCCACAGTTCATGCAGTTCGGCGCGCAGGCGCGCTTCGCCTTCGGGAGTGATCAGCGGGGTACCAGCGGGGCGGGGCGGACGATAACGGCTCATGGCTTCCAGTGCGGCGAGGGTGATCGGGCCAGTCTACCCGATCAGCTCTCGCGCAGCAGGCGCAGTGGGCTCACGTTGAGCGCACGGCGGGTGCCCAGCAAGCCGGCGCCGCCCACCAGTAGGGCCCCCAGCACCGGTAGTACCAGCAACCAGGGATGCGGGCTCCACGGCAGGTCGAACACCAGCCGGTAGAGCAGGTAGCTGATCAGCTCGCAGCCCAGCGCCGCGAGTAGGCCGCTGACGGCGCCGAGCAGGGCAAACTCGCTGCGCCGCGTGCGCATCAGCAGGCTGCGTTCAGCGCCCAGGGCACGCAGCAGCGCGCCTTGGCGCAGGCGTTCATCGAGGGTGGCCTGCAGGCCGGCGAACAGCACCACGAAGCCGGCGGCGAGGACGAATACCAGCACGTACTCCACGGCCAGGGTCACCTGGTCGAGGATGCTGCGCAGTTGCGCGAGCAGCGCGTCAACGGGAAGCAGGGTGACGGTGGGATAGGCGCGTGCCAGTTCGATCAGTTGGCGCTCCTGGCTGATGGGCAGATAGAAGCTGGTCAGGTAGGTCACCGGCAGGTCGGTCAGGGTGCCCGGCTCGAAGACCATGAAGAAGTTGGGCTGGAAGTTGTCCCATTTCACCGAGCGCAGGCTGCGGATCTGCGCTTCGCGGGTCTGTCCGGCGACGGTGAAGCTGAGGTGGTCGCCAACGTTCAGGCCGAGGTTGCCAGCGAGCTTTTCTTCCACCGACACGCCCGGTAGATCGCTCTTTTCCCCCGTCTTCCACCAGGCGCCCGCGACTATCTGGTTGCCCGCGGGCAGGCGCGCGGACCAGGTCAGGCCCAGGTCGCGTTGCAGGGCTCGCTCGCTGCGGATGTCCTCGTTCATGGCATGAACCGGCTTGCCGTTCACCGCCACCAGGCGGCCGGGAACCATCGGGTAGAGGTCTTCGGCATTGGGCGACAGCGCCTTTACCCGCTGCTCGAAGCCATCTTTCTCGGCGGGGAGGATATTCAGCGCGAAGTGGTTCGGTGCGTTGGGCGGCAGCTGGGAGTGCCAGGTGTCCAGCAGCTCGCCGCGCAGCAAGGCGATCAGCGCCATGGCCAGCAGGATCAAGCCGAAGGCGAGGCTCTGCCCGGCGGCGGCCAGCGGGTAGCGCAGTAGTTGGCCGAGGCCCAGTCGCCAGGGTAGGCTGGCGCCTTGCAGCGCCCTGCGCAGGCCGCGCAGGGCGAGCAGCAGGATGAAGCCGAGGATTACCGCAGCGATAGCGCCGCCGCCTAGCAGGGCGAGGGTGAGTTTCAGGTCCAGGCTCAGCCGCCACATGATCAGGCCGAGGGCGAGCAGGGCGCAGCCATAGGCGGCCCAGGTGCGCATCGGCACTGGCAGCAGGTCGCTGCGCAGCACCCGCAGAGGCGGTACACGCCCGAGCGCGGCGAGTGGCGGCAGGGCGAAGCCGGCGAGGGCGACCAGTCCGGTGGCCATGCCGGCAAGCGCGGGCACGATGCCAGCGTCGGGGATTTCCGGCGGCAGCAAGTTGCCCAGTAAATGCATCAGGCCGAGCTGCGCGAGCCAACCGAGGAAGGCGCCACACATACTGGCGACCAGGCCCAGGACGAACAGTTGGCTGCCATACAACAACAGGGCTTCGCGACGCGACAGGCCGAGGCAGCGCAGCAGCGCGCTGGCGTCGAAGCGGCGGGTGGCGAAGCGGTTCGCCGAGAGCGCCACCGCCACGCCGGCGAGCAGCACGGCAGCAAGGCTGGCGAGGTTCAGGTAGCGCTCGGCGCGGCCCAGGGCATCGCCGATCTGGCGGTTGCCATGGTGGGCGTCCTGCAGTTCCTGGTTGGCGGCAAGGTTGCCCTGGGTAGCTTTCCGGTAAGTTTGCAGCGCATCGTGCGCGCCGCCCCAGAGGTCGCGATAGCGCACCCGGCTGCCGGGCTGCACCACGCCGGTAGCGGCAAGGTCCTGCAGGCTCATCATCACGCGCGGGGTAAGGCTGTAGAAGTCTCCGGCGCGGTCCGGTTCATAGGTCAGTACGCGGGCGATGCGCAGGGACTTGCGACCGATGTCGACGCTGTCGCCGATCTTCAGGTCGAGGCTGGCCAGCAGGCGCGATTCGATCCAGATTTCGCCCGGCGCCGGACGGCCGCCCTCGACTTCCGGTTGCAAGGGCGCTGGCGCGCTTTTCAGTTCGCCGCGCAAGGGATAGCTGTCGCCAACGGCCTTGACGCTGCTCAGCTGGATGCCGTTGTCGGTGGCTACCACGCTGGAGAACTCGACGCTCTGCGCGTGCTTCAGGCCGAGCTTGAGGCCGCTGTCGATCTGCTGCTGTTGGGCCGGCTGGGTGCCGGTGAGTACCAGGTCCGCACCGAGGAATTCGGCAGCGCGGACCAGCATGGCGCCGTTCAGGCGAGCGCTGAAGTAGCCGATCGCGGAGCTGGCTGCCACCGCTACCAGCAGGGCGAAGAACAGCACGCGCAGCTCGCCGCTGCGGCCCTCGCGCCACAGTTGGCGCAGGGACAGGCGGAACAGGTTGGGCAGCGACAGTGGCTTCATCGGCTCTCGTCCGTCAGGGTTCGACGTGGTCGATCAGGTGGCCGCTTTCCAGACGGATATGGCGCTGGCAGCGGTGGGCGAGGCGTTCGTCGTGGGTCACCAGGACCAGGGTGGTGCCGCGCTCGCGGTTCAGCTCGAAGAGCAGGTCGCTGATGCGCTCGCCGGTGTGGGTATCGAGGTTGCCGGTGGGTTCGTCGGCGAACAGGACGTCCGGCTCGGCCGCGAAGGCGCGGGCGATGGCGACCCGCTGCTGTTCGCCACCGGAGAGCTGGCGCGGGTAGTGGCTCAGGCGCTGGCCGAGGCCAACCCGTTCGAGCAGTTCGCGGGCGCGCTGCTCGGCGTCTTTGCGGCCATCCAGTTCCAGCGGCAGCATGACGTTCTCCAGCGCATTGAGACTGTCGAGCAACTGGAAGGACTGGAAGACGAAGCCGACGTGCGCCGCGCGTACCCGTGCACGTTGGTCTTCATCGAGGCTGCCGAGCGTGTGCCCGAGCAGGACGATCTCGCCGCCGCTCGGCAGGTCGAGCCCGGCGAGCAGGCCGAGGAGGGTGGATTTGCCCGAGCCGGAACTGCCGACGATGGCGAGGCTGTCGCCGCGGGCGAGGTCGAGGGAGAGATCGTGGAGGATGGTCAGCTTGCCTTCCGCGCTGGAAACAACCTTGCTAAGGTTCCGCGCGGTGAGAATGCGTTCGCTCATGGAGAATCCGATGCGTGCATGGCTAATGGGCGGCTGCCTGGCGTTGCTTCTGATCACGCAGCAGGCCGCGGCGCAGACGCTGTTGGTCGTCGGCGATAGTATCAGCGCCGGTTTGGGGCTGGATACCAGCCTGGGGTGGGTCAGCCTGCTGGACAAGCGGCTGAAGGAGCAGGGTTTCGACTACCAGGTGGTGAATGCGTCGATCTCCGGCGACACCACGGCGGGAGGCCTCGCGCGGCTGCCGGCGCTGCTTTCGGAGCAGAAGCCGAAGCTGGTGGTGATCGAGTTGGGCGGCAATGACGGCCTGCGTGGAATGGCGCCGGCGCAATTGCAACAGAATCTTAATGCGATGGTTCAGCAGTCGCAGAAGTCGGGTGCCAAGGTAATGCTCCTCGGCATGCGCCTGCCGCCCAACTACGGGCAGCGCTATACCGATGCGTTCGCCAAGGTCTTCGACAGCGTGGCGAGCGAGCAGAAGGTTCCGCTGGTACCGTTCTTCCTCGAAGGGGTAGGGGGCGTGCAGGACATGATGCAGGCCGACGGTATTCATCCGGCGGTGGCGGCACAGCCTAAACTGCTCGACAACGTGTGGCCGACGCTCAAACCTCTGCTTTGATGACTAGCGGCACGGATAAACCACGGAATCGAGGCTTCCCCGCGCCCGGCCTTTCGGCTATGTTTGCGCACCCTTCTGGAACCCCCTATGTCGCGCCCCGCCTGGACCCTCTTCGCCTACCAGTTGATCGAGCCCGATGAGCAGCTGGATCTGTTCGCCTGCCGCGAGATCCGGGTGCATCTTGTTGCGCGCCAACTGGAGCTGGGAACCTCGGCCGACCGTACGCTTTGCGGCAGCCTGTTGCCGGCGCAGCCCTTGTGGCGCGGGGTGGAGAAGCCATTGCTGCGCGATCGGCGCATCTGCGCGGCCTGCCTGAAACAACTGGAAGAGGAAAAGCGCGGCGCGCGCAGTTCCTGGCTCGTCTGATATCTCCCGTTGACGGGGCTTGCGGTGGTAAACTGATCATCTTTGCTCATTGCCCACGTCAAGGATCCTCGGATGTTGTCGCGCGTCATTGCCGCCTGCTCGCTGTCCCTCGCCGCGCTGCTCTCGGCCGGCCCCGTTTCCGCCATTGAATTGCCGCTGCCGGCGCCGGGTGACGATATCGTCGGCCAGGTCCAGGTGATCAAGGCCAAGTACGAAGACACTTTCGCCGACCTCGGCGAGAAGTACGGCCTCGGCTATTCCGAGATGATCGCCGCCAACCCGGGTGTTGATGCCTGGCTGCCGGGCGTGGGCACCGAGGTCATCATTCCGACCCGCTTCGTCCTGCCGGCCGGTCCGCGTGAAGGTGTGGTGATCAACCTTGCCGAATACCGCCTCTACTACTTCCCCAAGGACAAGAACGTCGTCTACACCTACGCCCTGGGCATCGGTCGTGAAGGCTGGGGTTCGCCGGTGGGCAGCACCAGCGTGATCGCCAAGACCAAGGACCCGGCCTGGTATCCGCCGGCGTCGATCCGTGCCGAGCACGCCGCCGATGGCGATCCGCTGCCGTCCGTGGTACCGCCGGGTCCGGACAACCCGCTGGGTCCTTACAAGATGAGCCTGGGCTTCCACGGTTATCTCATCCATGGTTCGAACAAGAAGTTCGGTATCGGTACCCGCACCAGCCACGGTTGCTTCCGTATGTACAACTGGGACGTGACCCAGTTGTTCTCGATGATCCCGGTAGGCACCAAGGTGCGCATCATCAACGAGCCGTACAAGTTCGGTCGCAGCGAAGGCAAGATCTACCTCGAGGCCCATGCGCCGATCGACGACAACGGTGATCCGTCGGTGGTCGACAAACACACTGCAGTGATCAACGCCCTGCTCAAGCGCGAAGACATCGCCAGTCAGATGCAGATGGACTGGAACGTGGTGCGTGAAGTGGTGGCTGCCGAAGATGGCCTGCCGGTTGCCATTGCCCAGCCGCAGCAAGTGCAGCAGGGCGGTTCGGTTGCCGCAACTGTCGACCAGGATGCCATGCCGCTGCAGTAACTCGCCGCGTGCAATCAAAGAGCCCGCCGACCCTCACCGGTCGAGCGGGCTTTTTGTTGCCTGCTTGGCTCGGGTAACAAAACTGCGGGCATAAAAAAACCGACCCCGGAGGGTCGGTTTTCTAACAGATCCGAAGATCTATTACTTGCGGCTGGCTTTGTCCAGCATACGCAGGGCGCGCTCGTTAGCCTCGTCAGCGGTCTGCTGGGCTTTCTGAGCGGCGGCCAGAGCTTCGTCAGCCTTGCGATAGGCTTCATCGGCACGGGCTTGAGCGCGAGCAGCGGCGTCTTCAGTAGCGGTCAGACGTGCTTCGGTTTCTTTCGAGTGGCTGCTGCAACCGGTGGCCAGAACAGCAGCCAGAGCCAGAGCAGAGAATTTCAGAACGTTGTTCATCGTGTTCCCCTTAAGGTGGACATTTCCATTAAAAGCAATCTCCCATGACTGGGAAATTAGCCGGACTACATAGTACCCATTACTTGTAGTAAGTAAACTGACCAAGCGCAAGTACGGCACTTTTTTTTCATGTTACGGGTGCTGTTAGCAGTTATCCGAGGCCGATTTGGGCAAAAACTGTCCAATCTGGCAAAGGAGTGTTTCCAACAGGTGTCAGGCGGGGGTTGAGGCTGGTTTCCAGTGGGCGGAACCAAGCTGTCAGATGACTGTCGACAATGATCGAACAACTGTTTAATCGCCGTTGTGCATTTGTCCAACTGACAACTTGCAACTAGGCCGCAACAGGTGAAGAAAGTGTGAAGGGGAAAACGAAAAAGCCCGGCTAATTGCTTAGCCGGGCTTTTTCATGAATCTGGCGGTGAGGGAGGGATTCGAACCCTCGATACGATTTCTCGTATACACACTTTCCAGGCGTGCTCCTTCAACCGCTCGGACACCTCACCAGATTTCTCGACAGCGCTGTGTCTGTCGAGGCGCGCACTTTACTCAAAGGTTTTCTCCTTGGCAAATCTTTTTTGAAAATTTTTTCCAAGGGATTCATCGGCTTAACGAGCGCGGCCAGGATCTCGGGTACACTGGCGCCTTCTGATCCGCGGGGAAGCGCATGGCCAGCTGGGATATCTTCTGCAGCGTAGTCGACAACTATGGCGATATCGGCGTCACCTGGCGGCTGGCGCGCCAACTGGCGGGCGAGCATCGGCAGCAGGTGCGGCTGTGGGTCGACGACGTCTCGGCCTTCGCTCGCATCTGTCCAGCGGCTGATAGTGGGGCCGCATCGCAGTGGCAGGCGGGCGTGGAAGTTCGCCTGTGGCCGAAGCCCTGGCAGAGTGCTGCGGCGGCGGACGTGGTGATCGAGGCCTTCGCCTGTGAGATGCCGGCTGCCTATATAGAGGCGATGAGTCGGCGCCAGACGCCGCCTCTGTGGCTGAACCTGGAATACCTCAGCGCCGAGTCCTGGGTGGAGTCCTGCCACGGCTTGCCGTCCTTGCAGCCCAGCGGCTTGCAGAAGTACTTCTATTTTCCCGGATTCACTCCGGCCACGGGTGGGCTGCTGCGCGAGGGCGACCTGATCGCCCGGCGCGATGCCTTCCAGGCCGATCCTTCTGCGAGCCTTCGTTTCCTTGGGGGGCTCGGTGTACACCCGCGTGCGCAGGAGCGGTGCATTTCCCTGTTCGCCTATGAGAATGCTGCATTGGGCGACTGGCTGGATGCATTGGCCGTGGGCACTGTCGCCACCTTGTTGCTGGTGCCGGAGGGTAGGGTGGTCGCCGATGTCGAGCGCTGGGCGGGGCAGACGCTGGGAGTGGGGCAGCAGTACCAGAAGAATGCCCTGCGCCTGCAGGTGCTGCCCTTCGTGCGCCAGGAAGACTACGACCCGCTGCTGTGGAGTTGCGATTTCAACGCGGTGCGTGGCGAGGATTCGTTCGTGCGGGCGCAATGGGCGGGGCGGCCATTCGTCTGGCACATCTATCAACAGGATGAGGATATCCACCTGGAGAAGCTGGAGGCCTTCCTGGCCCTGTTCGGCGAGGGGATGGATGAGGCGCTGCGGGTGGAGTTGCAGTCCTTCTGGATGGCCTGGAATGGTCAGGGTGATATCGGCGATGCCTGGCAAAAGCTGGAAAGCCGGCTGCCGGAGTGGGCTGCGTGGATTGGCAATTGGCAGCGGCGGCTGAGCGAACAAACCGATCTTGCCGCGGGGCTGGTGCGTTTTTATACAAATTGGCTATGATATGGCCCCTGATTTTTGTCTCCAATCCAATCGGATAATCGTATGAAAACCGCACAAGAGTTCCGCGCTGGCCAGGTTGCCAACATCAATGGCGCCCCCTGGGTCATCCAGAAGGCCGAGTTCAACAAGTCCGGCCGTAACTCCGCGGTCGTCAAGATGAAGCTGAAGAACCTGCTGACCGGTGCCGGCACCGAGACCGTGTTCAAGGCCGACGACAAGCTGGAGCCGATCATCCTCGATCGCAAGGAAGTAACCTACTCCTACTTCGCGGACCCGCTGTATGTCTTCATGGACACCGAGTTCAACCAGTACGAGATCGAGAAAGACGATCTGGAAGGCGTGCTGACCTTCATCGAAGACGGCATGACCGACGTCTGCGAAGCCGTCTTCTACAACGAGAAAGTCATCTCCGTTGAACTGCCGACCACCATCGTTCGCGAAATCGTCTACACCGAGCCGGCTGTCCGTGGCGACACCTCCGGTAAAGTGATGAAGACCGCTCGCCTGAAGAACGGTGCTGAAGTCCAGGTTTCCGCCTTCTGCGAAATCGGCGACTCGATCGAAATCGATACCCGCACTGGCGAGTACAAGTCCCGCGTCAAGGCCTGAGCCTGATCCGAGACACAAAAAAGCCCGGCTGATGCCGGGCTTTTTCGTTTCTGCGGCTAGGGGTGCGAGCTGAATCAGACGCTGACGTTCAGGCGCACGTCGATGTTGCCGCGGGTGGCGTTGGAGTAGGGGCAGACCTGGTGGGCCTTGGCGACCAGCTCTTCGGCCTCGGCCTGGTCCAGGCCCGGCAGGTTGATGTTCAGTTCCACTTCCAGGCCGAAACCGCCGGGGATCTGGCCGATGCCGACCTTGCCGGTGATCGAGGCGTCCGCGGGGATCTGCTTCTTGCTCTGGCTGGCGACGAACTTGATGGCGCCGATGAAGCAGGCCGAGTAGCCGGCGGCGAACAGTTGTTCCGGGTTGGTCGCTTCGCCGCCCGCACCGCCCAGTTCGCGCGGGGTGGACAGTTTCACGTCGAGGATGCCGTCCGAGGAAACGGCACGGCCGTCACGGCCTCCGGTGGCGGTAGCGGTGGCGGTGTAGAGGGCTTTGATGGTTTGCATGGTGGTCTCCGATTCGCTGTCAGGTAGGTCTGGTTGAGAATGCCTTGCTGCTTAATGTTTTGTGCGCTAAGCAGTTCGTGAGATAAAAGTTAGTTCTATTTAATTTGGTGCGCAAGATAATTATTGGAAGATTTCTGACTAAGGAACCTGCAGCTTTGGCATAAGCGCCGGATTACGGGGCTTGCAGGTGCCCGCGCAGGTCCACGAGCTCCTCCTGGAGACGCTTCAGACTGTCCAACGTTAGACCGCTGCTGGCCAGGATGCAGGCCGGAATGCTCTCCGCCTGTCGGCGCAGCTCTCGCCCCTTGTCGGTCAGGCGCAGTTGCACCACGCGTTCGTCCGCCTGGCTGCGGGTGCGGGTGATCAGGCCCTCGGCCTCCAGGCGCTTGAGCAGGGGCGTAAGAGAGCCAGGGTCGGTGAGCATGCGTGAGCTGATCTCGCCCACGGTGATGCCGTCTTCTTCCCACAGCACCAGCATGGCGATGTACTGCGGGTAGGTAAGTCCCAGCTCCTGCAACAGCGGCTTGTAGACCTTGGTCATTTGCAGGGAGGTGGAGTAGAGGGCAAAGCACAGCTGGTTATCCAGCTTGAGGGCTTCGCAGGTCGGGTCTGGCTTGGTCATGGCGTGCTCCTGGCTGGGCACTCGAAGCTAAGAGGTGATTGCGCATTAATTTAGCGCGGCGGTTAATTCTTGAACAGCGCTTCTTCCAGGGCGGCATCCCAGGGCGGCGGAAAGCCGAAGCGCTTCAACAGGAAGGCCAGCAAGCGTTCGCTACGCGGGTGGGTGCCGCGCTCCAGGCGCAATGCATGGATGACGCCGGGCTCCGGTTCAGGAAGGCCGTTCTCGCAGAACAATGGCCGCAGCTGGCCGCTGATCAGGTATTCACTGCACAGCCAGGTGGGCAGGTGAGCCAGTCCGATCCCCTGCAGTGCGCCCTCCACCAGGGTTTCGGCATTGTTGGCGGTCATCCGCAATCGGCGCGGCCGCAGATGTTGCAGCTTGCCGTCGAGAAGGAAGCGCCAGGCCAGCGGCGGCGCCAGGCCTTCCCAGTCGAGGCCGATGTGTTCAGGCAGCTCCAGGGGTGAAGCCGGCCTGCCGTGTTGCCGCAGGTAGGCGGGGCTGGCGCAGACGATCCGGCGCATGGGCGCCAGTCGCGTGGCGACCAGGCGGCTGTCGGGCAGGGTGCCGATACGCAGGACCAGATCGACCTGGCCGAGGTTCTCCCCGCGGGTATCGGTGAAGCTGTCGATCAGCCGCAGTTGCACGTCCAGGCCGGGATTGGCGGTGAGAAAGTCCGCCAGTGCCGGCGCCAGGTGGCGGCGGCCGAAGGGCACCGGGGCGTCGATGCGGATCAGGCCTTCCGGGGCGGTGCTCAGCGATACCGCTTCCGCTCGCGCCTGGCGCAGCTCGCTGACGATCCGCCGTGCCCGTTCTGCGAACGCCAGGCCTGCCGGCGTGGCACGTACGTTGTGGGTGCTGCGGACCAGCAGGGTCGAGCCCAAGCCGTGCTCCAGGGCATCCATGCGTCGCGCCACGGCCGACGGGGTGAGCTGGCGCAGGCGGGCGGCAGCGGAGAAGCTGCCGTTGTCGAGCACATCCAGGTAAAGGTCGAGTTGGTCTTCGAGGCTGGAAGGGTTCATGGCGGTTGTTCCTTGCGCTGCGCGGGCGCTTTCTCTTTGCAAATAACGCAAAGCCATTGTGCTGCGCTTTGCGTTTCCCATCCAGCCGGGGTTTTCTAGGATGGTCGCACTGTTGTGGAGGTGCGTGATGTGGGACCTGGTTCTGGACTTTCTGCTAGGCGTCGTCCTGGGCAGCCTGGGTGGGCTGTTCGGCATCGGCGGCGGGCTGCTGGCGATTCCTGCGCTGGGGGTGCTGTTCGGGCTGGACCAGCAACTGGCACAGGGCACTGCGCTGGTGATGGTGGTGCCAAACGTGCTGCTGGCGATCTGGCGATACCACCAGCGCAATCGCATCGATTTCGCCCAGGCCGGCGTATTGGCGCTGACCGGCCTGGTCTGCGCATTCTTTGCTTCGAGCATTGCGGTGAACCTGGACGCCCGCAGCATGCGCACTGCCTTTGTGGTCTTCCTCGTGCTGCTGGCGCTCTATCTGCTGGTGCGCCTGTTCCAGCATGTGCCCCAGGGCGGCAGCACGCCGCGCTACGGCCTGCCGTGGATGGGCGTGCTGGGGCTGGGCGCGGGTTCGCTAGGCGGGCTATTCGGTGTGGGGGGCGGAGTGCTGGCGACGCCGGTGCTGACCTCGGTATTCGGCCTGACCCAGGTGATCGCACAAGGGCTGGCACTGGCTCTGGCGGCGCCCAGCACGGGCGTGGCGCTGGCAACCTATGCGGTGCACGGCCATGTGGACTGGCGCATGGGCACCGCGTTGGCGCTGGGCGGGCTGGTGAGCATTTCCTGGGGCGTGCGCCTGGCCCATGCGCTGCCCGAGCGTCAGTTGCGCATGGCCTTCAGTGCGTTCCTGATCGTCTGTGCGGTGCTGCTGGCAGTGCGTTGAACCGCCTTATGAGCGGAAGCCCTCGACAATGTACTCGGCCAGCTTGTCGGTCACCGGGGTCATCTTCTGCCCGCGCAGCAGCACGATGCTGGCGTTGGGCAGCACTGGCAGGCCTTCGTCCTCGCCGATGATGCGCAGGTTGCCGGTGAGCAGGCTGCGCAATTGCGCGGTCACTGCCAGGCCGGCGTTGGCCACGGCGAAGAGGGCGGACAGACTCGGGCTGCTGTAGGCAATGCGGTAGTCCACCTCCATCGCCTCCAGCGCATTGCAGGCCCAGGCGCGGCAGAAGCAGGCGGTGTTGAACATCGCCAGCGGCAGCGGGCGCTGGTCCTGCGGGCAGAAGCTCTCGGCGGCCATCCAGACGAAGTCTTCCTGGCGCAGCAACTGGCCGATCTCGGTGCCCGGCTCGCGGGTGACGATCGACAGGTCCAGGTCGTTACGCATCAGCAATTGTGCGGAGGAATCGCAGTGCACTTCCACTTGCACCAGCGGGTAGGCCTCGGCGAAGCGCGAAAGTATGGTCGGCAGGAATCGCATGACGTAGTCATCCGGCGTGCCGATCTTCACCGAGCCGACCATGTGCGGCTGGCGGAAGGTGTTGAACACCTCGCCCTGCAATCGCAGGATGCGCCGCGCGTAGCCCAGCAGGATCTGCCCCTCAGGTGTCAGCCGCACCTGGCGGCCGTCGCGCTCGAACAGGCTGCGCTCCAGCACGTCTTCTTCCAGGCGTTTCATCTGCATGCTCACCGCGGACTGGGTGCGGTTGACCATCTCGGCCGCGCGGGTGAAGCCGCCGTGGTCGGCGATGGCGACGAAGGTGCGCAGCAGTTCGCTGTCGATGCTGGGGAAGCTGCTCATTCATCAATCTCCGAGATGGGTCGCATAAGAATGATTCGTTGGATTGATCTTAGCGCGAGCGTGAAACTGCATCCAACCCCACTGGGAGGGAAGCATGATGAAAGGTCAACTTGGTTTCGTAGCAGCGTCCTACCATGTCCAAAGAACTTCTGTTCGCAAAACCGCAGCCGCGCCGCTGTGGAAGCGCGCCTTGCAGCGTGTCCTGCACTGGCATGAACTGGCCCGCCAGCGCCGTGAACTGGCGACCATGAGTGATGAGGCGCTCAAGGACATCGGCTTGACCCGCGCCGATATCCAGCAGGAAGTCGAGCGCCCGTTCTGGATGGATTATGTCCGCCGCTGAGTTCTTCCACATTGAACAGGCCGGGCGGCACGGACCCTCGCCGTGTCGCCCGTGCTCATGATTGAAGAAGCATGACAAGGAAGCCCATGTCCACGTCCTACCATCTCGCCCAGGTCAACATTGCCAAGGCTCGCGCCCCGCTGGATCACCCCCTGATGAAGGGTTTCGTCGACCAGCTTGACCACATCAATGCCCTTGCCGAGCGCAGCCCCGGTTTCATCTGGCGCCTGCAGACGGAGGAGGGCGATGCCACCTCCATCCGCGTCTTCGACGATCCGCTGATCATCGTCAACCTTTCCGTCTGGGAGTCGGTCGAGACGCTCAAGGACTACGTCTATGGTGGCGAGCACCTGCAGGTGTTGCGCAACAAGCGCGACTGGATGGAACGCCTGTCCGCCCCCAGTCTGGCGCTCTGGTGGCTGCCCGAAGGCGAACTGCCCGATGTGCAGATGGCTCGCGACCGCCTGGAGCGTCTGCGAACAGAAGGCCCCTCAGCGGATGTCTTCACCTTCGCCCGTCCGTTTCTCGTACCCGAGCGGCTCGGCGAACCCGCCTGATGCAGCCAGGCATTGCGATTGGAGTTAGGCTCTAGGGCTTGTCCAGCCTTGGAGTTCACGATGCCGACCGTCGAATCCTTGTCCCTCAAGCAGGCCCGCCGACTGGCCCTGGCCGCCCAGGGCTTCACCCTGCGCAAGCCCGGCGCAGAGGTGCAGCGCCGCCACGTGCGCAGCCTGCTGGAGCGCCTGGGCGTGCTGCAGATCGACTCGGTGAACGCGCTGGTGCGCTCGCATTACCTGCCGCTGTTCTCGCGCCTGGGCAACTATTCGCCGAGCTTGCTGGAGGAGGCAGCCTGGAGCGGCGGGCGGCATCGCCGGCTGTTCGAATACTGGGGGCATGAAGCTTCGTTGCTGCCGCTGGCACTCTACCCACTGATGCGCTGGCGCATGCGCCGCGCGGCCGAGGGGCGTGGCATCTACCAGCAGCTGGCGCGCTTCGGGCGCGAACAGCAACCGGTGATCCAGCGGGTACTCGGCGCTGTGCGCGAGCAAGGTGCGTTGGGGGCCGGCAGCCTGACCACTCGCGAAGAGCGTGCCGGCCCCTGGTGGGACTGGAGCGACGAGAAGCACGCGCTGGAGTGGCTGTTCGCCGCTGGCGAGGTGACGGTTGCCGGGCGGCGCGGGTTCGAGCGTCTGTACGATTTGCCGGAGCGCGTCCTGCCTGCCGATCTGCTGCAGCAGCCCGAACTGGACGAAGCCGAGGCGCAGCGCCAATTGCTACTGCATTCGGCACAGGCGCTGGGTGTGTCTACCGAGAAGGACCTGCGCGATTACTTCCGCCTGGACCCGGCTGACAGCAAGGCGCGCCTGGCCGAATTGGTGGAGGCAGGCGAGCTATTGCCGGTGCAGGTCCAGGGCTGGCAGGCGCCGGCGTACTGCCTGGCGGATTCCGTTATTCCTCGCCGGGTGCGCGCCAGTGCCTTGCTCTCGCCATTCGATTCGCTGGTCTGGGAGCGCGCCCGCACCGAGCGCCTGTTCGACTTCCGCTACCGCCTGGAGATCTACACGCCGCAGCACAAGCGCGTTTATGGCTACTACGTGCTGCCCTTCCTGTTCGACGAGCGCCTGGCCGCGCGGGTCGATCTGCGCTCCGATCGCGCCTCCGGAAAGCTGGTCGTGCATGCTGTTCATGAAGAGGAACAGGGGCTGGGCGATGAAGGGCATGCCGCGCTGGCGCAGCAACTGGGCGAGATGGCGAACTGGCTCGGGCTGGAGCGGGTGGCAGTGAACTGCCGGCGGCCGTCCGGCGAGCGGCTGCAAGGGCTGCTGGCGCAGGCTTGAAAAGGAACGGGCCTCCGAAGAGGCCCGCCTGGGCTCACTTGCCGGCCGCGATGCGCTTGCGGATGTGGTCCGCGCGTTGCTGCGAGCCGGGGTGCGAATCGAACATGCTGCTCTCTTCGCCGCCACTCAGCTTGGCCAGCTTGTCGAAGGCGCTGGCCAGACCGTTGAGGTCGATGCCGCGCTTCTTCAGCAGATCGAAGGAGTAGTCGTCGGCCGCCGACTCCTGGGACTGGGAGAACTGCGCATTGACCAGCGCTTCGCCGATCTCGCCCAACTGCGACTGTGACAGCGCGGCCACGGTGGCATTGCCCGAGGCAGCAGCGGCGTTGCGCGCGGCAGCGGCTGCGTAGGCGGTCTGGGTGGCTTTCTTGATATGGCCCAGGGCGACGTGGCCGATCTCGTGGCCGAGCACGCCTTCCACTTCGTTGTCGTTCATCAGGTCCATCAGGCCGGAGTAAACGCGCACGCAGCCGTTGGCCATGGCGAAGGCGTTGACGTCGTCGGTGAGGTAGACCTTGTAGTTGACTGCGGTACCGGTAAGCGGATTGCCCAGGGCGGCGGCGATCTTGTCCAGGCGCTGCGTGTAGGGGCTGGAGGCGGGCGCGATCTGTGCTTCGGCGTCCTGCTTGGCGCAGGCTTCGTCGGCGACCTGCTTGATCTCGGCGTCGCTCAGGGTGGCGGCCTTCATCGCCATCATGCCCGACTGCACGAGGCTGTCGGTGTTCATGTTCTGGCAGCCGGAGAGGGCGGCGCTGGCGCCGATCAGCAGGGCGAGCAGGGAGCGGTGCAGTTGCATCGGAATCTTCCTTGGTTGACGGTTTCCATGGTGCGGCGGCTGCCGCGCGGGGCGCCACTCTAGGTAGGCGCCCCGATACCGTCAATTGCGGGAAGTGGTTTTAGGACTGCTCTGAGACCCGTGTCGGATTCAGCGACGAACCTGTTTCAGGGTTTCGGCGATCAGGAAGGCCAGCTCCAGCGATTGGTCCGCGTTCAGGCGCGGGTCGCAGTGGGTGTGGTAACGGTCGCTCAGGCCGTCCTCGGTAATCGGCCGTGCTCCGCCGATGCACTCGGTGACGTTCTGCCCGGTCATCTCGATGTGGATGCCGCCTGCGTAGCTGCCCTCGGCCTGGTGCACCTCGAAGAATTGCCGGACCTCGGCGAGGATGCGCGCGAAGTCACGGGTCTTGTAGCCGCTGGAGGCCTTGATGGTGTTGCCGTGCATGGGGTCGGAGCTCCATAGCACCTGCTTGCCCTCGCGCTGCACCGTCTGGATCAGCCGCGGCAGGCCGTCGCCGACCTTGTCCGCGCCCATGCGCACGATAAGGTTGAGGCGGCCGGGCTCGTTGTCCGGATTGAGGATATCGATCAAGCGGATCAGCTCTTCGCTGTCCATGCTTGGGCCGACCTTTACGCCGATGGGGTTGCCGACGCCGCGGAGCATTTCCACGTGGGCGCCATCGAGCTGGCGGGTGCGGTCGCCGATCCACAGCATGTGCGCCGAGCAGTCGTACCAGCCGCCGGTGAGGCTGTCGCGACGGATGAAGGCTTCCTCGTAGTTGAGCAGCAGCGCTTCGTGGGCGGTGAAGAAGCTGGTCTCGCGCAACTGCGGCGCGGTATCCAGGCCGCAGGCACGCATGAAGGCGAGGGTTTCGTCGATGCGGTCGGCCAACTGCTGGTAGCGCTCGGACAGCGCCGAGTTGGCGATGAAGTCGAGGTTCCACTGGTGCACCTGGTGCAGGTCGGCGAAGCCGCCATTGGCGAAAGCGCGCAACAGGTTCAGCGAGGCGGTGGACTGGTGGTAGGCCTGCAGCAGGCGCTCCGGGTCCGGCACGCGGCTCTTCTCGTCAAAGCCGATGCCGTTGACGATATCGCCGCGGTAGGCGGGCAGGGTCACGCCGCCGATGGTTTCGTCGCCGGAGGAGCGCGGCTTGGCGAACTGCCCGGCCATGCGCCCGACCTTCACCACCGGGCAGCCGGCAGCGAACGTCATCACCACGGCCATTTGCAGCAGTACCTTGAAGGTGTCGCGGATCTTCGCTGCGGAGAACTCGGCGAAGCTCTCGGCGCAGTCGCCGCCCTGCAGCAGGAAGGCGCGGCCGGCGGTGACCTCGGCGAACTGCCGGCGCAGCTCGCGTGCCTCGCCGGCGAACACCAGCGGCGGGAAGCTGGCGAGGGTGCGCTCGACTTCGCTCACGCGGTTGGCGTCAGGGTAGGCGGGCTGTTGCTGGATCGGCTTGCTTCTCCAGCTATCGGGGCTCCAGGGCAGGCTCATCGGCGGGGTCTTCGCGGCTGTGGACGGTATCCGCCCATGGTATCAGCTCGGCTTTTACCCCGCGCGTGGTGGCTGGGGTGCAATCAGGGGGGGACATCCTTGTCCAGGGGAACTCTTTGCTTGGCGCTCTGGCGCGATCAGCCGTCCGCGCAGCACGCGGGCGCGCACTGAAGCTGGGGATTCGGCGGGAGAGGGGGACGTTGGGCGGAATCGCGAAGGGCGTTGCGCTGGCGCATGCTCGGTTGTGCCTCTTGGGCTGTTATTCTTGCGGCTTTGCCGACCGGGTGGTGGTGGTTGGCCGTCTTGATGCGAAGGATTATTGCGTGCGCGAGCCCCTGTATTTCAATGGCAATCCGTGCCGTTCGCCACAGCTGGCGGACCGCATTGTCATGGCTGTTCCTGCCCGGAGCCGGACATGACCGAGGAGCTGCTGAGCGAAGAGCTTTTGATCGTCGAGGAGCGCGATGACTTCGGCGTGATTCGCGTCGTGGAGAGTGGTGCCTTCCGCTATCTGGAGTTCGGCGACGAGGTCGAGCAGAGCTGCGTGCTGATGGGCGATCCGAGCTGGCTGGAGTACGACTACTCGCGCGCCATGCTGGTCGGTGCGCTGTGTCATTCGCGTCCGCGCCGTGCGTTGTTCCTCGGCTTCGGCGCTGGCAGCCTGACCCAGGCCTGCCTGAAGTACCTGCCGCTGGAAGACGTGGAGGCCATCGAACTGCGCCCATCCATTCCGCGCCTGGCTCGCGAGCATCTCGGCCTGGTGGAGGATGAACGCCTGAACCTGCGCATTGGCGATGCAGTACAGGAGCTGGCCGAGTGCGAGCCGGCGGACCTGATCTTCCTCGACCTCTACACCGATACCGGGCCGGCGCCGGCTCATATTGGCTGGGATTTCCTCGGTGCCTGCCGCGAGCGGCTGCGGCCAGGTGGTTGGCTGGTGATCAACCAGTGGAGCACCGATGATGGCCGGCCGCTGGGCGCCGCGCTGCTGCGCGGGCGCTTCAACCGGCATTACTGGGAGTGCCCGGTGCCCGAAGGCAACGTGATCGTCTTCGTCCCTGCCGAGCTGGATCAGGAGCTGAACCTGCGCGGTCTGAAGAAGCGCGTCGGCCAGCTCGAGCCGAAGCTGGGTTACTCGTTGCGCACCTACGTCGAGTCACTGCGCCCGGCGCAGTGACTCTCTGCAAGGTTCTCAGGGAATCTGGTAGCTGAAGGCGAAATTCAGCCGCGGGCTGCGCTCGTTGTTGTCCAGCGCGCGGTCGCCGAATGGCTTGGCCACCTCCATCGACACCAGGTAGTGCTTGCGGTTGGAGAAGCGTACGCCGAGCGCTGCCGAGCCGAGCTTGCCTTCGCTCAGACCGTCCTGGTTGTAGCGGGTGCGCGCGGTGTCGACGACGAAGTAGGGCTGGATCTGGTTGAGCACCATGCCCTGCCGCAGGAAGGAATAGTTCACCTCGTACGAAGCGCCCCAGCCCTTGTCGCCGCTGGCCTGGTCGTCCGGGTAGCCGCGGCCGAAGTTGCCGCCGCCGTAGGTGACCTGCTCGGAATCGGGCAGCACGTCGTCGCTCCACTGGAAGGCGGCGGTCACCACGCCCTGCCAGTTGGAGCCGAACTGGTCCTGCTGTGCGCCGTAGCCGAGCAGGCGGGTGAAGTTCTTCTTGATCGGCTCCGGCGCTTCCGCGCCCATGCCATTGAGCCCCTGATAAACCGCCATGCTGCCGGCGCGCACGCGCTTCTCGGCGAATTGCTGGACGACGGTTTCAATGCCCACTACGCGCAGCTTGCTCTTCTGTTCGATGCGGAAGGGGATGGCCGGGTAGACCAGGTCGTAGGTGCTGGTGTCGTTGACCGTGTAGCCGCGCAGGTTGAGGTCCCAGGTCAGGTCGCGGCGCAGCACCAGCGGAATGCCCAGGCCGGCGCTGACCCGCTCGTTCTGCCGCTTGCGCTCGAATTCCAGGCCGCTGGCCAGGCGCAGGTTCTCGCCGGGGCGCGAGTTGTACTTGCTGTAGCCGGCCAGCAGTTGCAGGCCGTTGTCGCCCAGCAGCTGGCTGTAGTTCCAGGCGCGGTAGTACTCGTGGTCGTCGCCCGGCGGGTAGAGGTAACTGAACTGCAGTTGCTCGCCCCAGCCGAGCATCGACATCACCTCGGCATTGAACAGCCCGCGCTGCTCGCCGCGGCGCGAGTCGAGGTTCATCCCGGTATCGAAGCGCTTCTGCTTGCCGGCCAGCTCCAGCACGGCGCCGCCGTCGCTGGTGGTTGGCGGGTTGAGCGCCATGGCCATCTGCATGCCAGGCACCCGGCTCATCAGCACGCTGAAGCGTTCGAAGCTCTCGCGGGTCAGGGGCTTTTCCGCCTTCAGCTTCTCGATCCAGCGGTCCACGCGCATCTGGTGCACGCCCAGGTCGCCCGCGGCGCGGACCTGGCTGATATGGCCTTCGACCAGCACGATCCGCGCGACGCCGCTGCGGAAGTCCTGGTTGGGCACGTAGGCAAAGGAGATGAAGTAGCCGTCGTCCTGGTAGCGCTGGGTGATGGCCTTGGCCGCCGCCACCAGTTCGCTGACCTGGATGGTGCGCTTGGTCAGCGGCTCCAGCAGCGGTTTCCAGGTCTCGACGGGGTAGTGCTTGCCGCCGGCCAGCTCGATGCGCTTGATGCGGATGCGTTGCTGGAGAATCTGTCCGGGTTGGGTGGCGGAGGGTTCTGGCGCGGTGACCTTGGGGGCCTTGGGGCGGATGTCGCCGCCAGGAAGGTTGGGGCGGGGGAGAGTCTGTTCGATATCGGAGCCGGGAAGCTGGATCGGGCGCTCGGCCCAGGCGAAGGGTGCAGCCAACAACAGGGGAAGGACAGCGAGTCTGCGCATCTGGCTCCTCCATGAGACCGATCTTCTTATTAAAAGACCAGGAGCCGTGGGCGGCTCCTGGCTACTACAGTATGGGCGTAATTCGGATTATTGCTTGGGCGTACCGATCGCCAATCCACCGCCCAGTCCGCCGGTTACACCACCCAGCGCGCCACCCACGGCGCCCAGCGTATTGCCCAGCAGGCCTCCCTGACCGCTGGTACCGCCAGTCGTACCGGCACCGGCGCCGACTGCCACACCCGAGCCCTGGGTATTGCTGCCGATACCCACGCCCGCCCCGGCGACCAGGCCACCGCCACCGGTGAGGCTGCTGGTCACGCCACCGAGGGTGCCTGCCACGCCGTTGACCAGGCCGCCCACCGGATTGCTGCCGCCAGTGGCGCCGCCAAGCGAACCGGTGATACCGCCCACTGCGCCGGTCACACCGTTGACCAGGCCGCCCACCGGATTGCTGCCGCCGGTTGCGCCGCCAAGCGATCCGGTGATACCGCCCACTGCGCCGGTCACACCGTTGACCAAGCCGCCCACCGGATTGCTGCCGCCGGTTGCGCCGCCCAGGGAACCGGTGATGCCGCCAACCGCGCCGGTCACGCCGCTGACCACGCCGCCCACCGGGTTGCTGCCGCCAGCAGCGCCACCCAGCGCGCCGCTGACACTGCCGAGCAGACCGCCGCCCGGGTTGCTGCCATTGACCAAGCCGCCGGTGGCGCTGACTGCCTGACCCGCATTGCTGACGATTCCGCCGACCGGCGCCAGCGCCGGATTCGCACTGGCTACCTGGTTGCCTGTCTGGGTCACAACGCCGCCGACGGTGGTCAACAGGTTGTTCACCGGCGTTCCCAGTCCGGTGGCGGCGCCAAGGCCGCGAGTGGTTCCTTCGACCTTGCCGACCAGGCCCGCGGTGGTGCCGCTGAGCTGGGTGGTCAGCTGGCTCAGCGGGCCAGTGGTAACCGCGCCGCTGAGAGAGTCGCCGAGCATGGTGATCTTGCCGCCGACGCCGTCCACCAGCCCGCCGACCTGCCCGGTCAGGCCGTTGAGCGGAGTGTTGGCCAGGACCGGGGCATCGCCGATGGCGGCCACGGTGTCGCCCAGGCTGCTGACTGCGCCGCCGGTATGGCTGACCAGACCGGTAGCGCCGGCCACTGTGGTGCCGAGAGCGTTGGGGTTGTTGCCGAGCTGGCCGAGGCCATTGGTGACGCCGCTGCCGACGCTATCCACACCGGCACCGACTTCCTGGATCAGGGTGCCGGCATTCTGCGTGACGCCATTGCCCAGCACCGGCAGGTCGACGGTTTTCACCACGGCGCCCACGGTGTTTACCGTGTCGCCGACGTTGGATACTGCTTCGCCGGTATTGGTCAGGATATTGCCAGTGGTGCTGGCTGGCGGAGGAGTGGTGCCGCCGCCGTCGGTACCGCCGTTGTCGCCGCCACCGGTACCGCCTGTACCACCGGTGCCGCCAGTCCCGCCAGTTCCTCCGGTGCCGTCAGTCCCACCGGTCCCGCCTGTTCCGCCAGTGCCTCCGGTGCCGCCAGTGCCATCGGTGCCACCCGTACCACCGGAGCCGTCACCACCGGTGCCACCACTGCCGCCGCTGCCATCACCACCGGAGCCGGAACCGTCGTCGGTGGTACTGCTGTCGGAAGCGCGGTGGTGGCTGCTGCCGCCGTGGCTGCTGCAACCTTGCAGCGACAGGGCGACGACGAGAAGGGAAAGTGCGAAAACGCGGATCGGGCCAGACATGAGAAGTTCCTCCATGAGAACGTCAGTCAGCGGGCTGTCCGGTCGGTATCCGGCGAGTCGCTGAGCTGCTCTGGAGTCAGTTCTAGAGGTTTGTTTTCAGGCGCGAAATTGGAACTTGTATATAGTCGTTTTGTGGCTGGCAAGTATCTGATAGTTAAGAGAAAACTAAAGGATTATGGCGACTTGCCAGGCGTTTTTAATACCTTGGATATAGCGCTTTTCGCACGATGGTTCGGGTTTGCATTTTTCCGCTGCGCTCATTTGCCCTGGAAACGGCCTTCACGGCGCTCCAGCATGGCGCTCAAACCCTCCTGTGCATCCTCGGTGGACAGCAGTTCGCTGGCCATCTCGGGCAGCAGTCGCGCCGCGGCTTCCTCACCCTCATCGAGGCTGCGGCGCGCCGACGCCAGGGTGGCGCGGATGCCCAGCGGCGCCTGGGCGGCGACCCGCTGGGCCAGCCACAAGGCGCGGGGCATCAGCTCTTCGGGGGCGGTGACTTCCTGCACCAGGCCGATGCGGTAGGCCTCGTGGGCGTCGAAGGGATCGCCAGTGAGTAGCCAGCGCATCGCGTTGCCCCAGCCCGCCACCTGATGCATTCGCAGCGTGGCGCCGCCGAAAGGGAAGATACCGCGCTGTACTTCGAGTTGGGCGAAGCGCGCGTTGCTGGCGCACAGGTTGATGTCCGCCGCTAGCATGAGCTCGATGCCGAGGGTGAAGCAGTAGCCCTGCACGGCCACCAGCAGTGGCTTGGTCAAACGGCGGCCGCCGAAGGTGCCCCAGGGATCGGCCGAACCTTCGGGCATCGTCCAGCCGGTGCGGAAGGTCTCGCCGATGTTGGCCAGGTCCAGGCCGGCGGTGAAATGTTCGCCGTGGGCGAATACCAGGGCGCAGCGCAGTTCATCGTCGCGCTCGTATTCGCCGAAGGCCAGCACCAATTGGGTGAGCATCTCCAGGTCGAAGGCGTTACGCTTGTCGACCCGATTCAGGCCGAGCAGCAGGATATGGTCATGGCGTTCGACTGTGATGCGCGGTTCGCTGCTGGCGGTCATCGGCGGGCTCCCATCAGGTGGCTTGCACGGTATAGCCGGCACGAACGGGGTTGTCCACGCAATGACCGTTCGCCGGGCATGTTCCGAAAAGAAACACATTGGTCAGGAATTTCCGGTATGATACGCGCCGGCCAAACGCTGGCCTCGTTTCGGATCCCGCATTTTTCCGTAGCTTCAGGCTCGGTCTGTGTGTCCGCAGTGCGGACTTCCTTGACGCATTCTTCCAATCTTCATTTCGCAAATCCCCGCTTCCAGCTGCCTGGGTGACTTCACTGTCGTACAGGGCATGCGCAGCTCGGCTATTGGGTCTTTGCGGATGTACTTAGAGGCAAAACCCATGACCCAGGAAACCGCCGGCTTCGCCGCGCTCGGTCTTCACCCCAATGTTCTCGCTGCCATTGCCGCTGTCGGTTACGAAGAGCCGTCGCCGATCCAGGCTCAGTCGATCCCGGTGATCCTCGAAGGCCACGACATGATCGGCCAGGCCCAGACCGGTACCGGCAAGACCGCTGCCTTTGCGCTGCCGATGCTGTCGCAGATCGAGCCGAGCCGCCGTGTACCGCAGGTACTGGTGCTGGTGCCGACCCGCGAGCTGGCCCTGCAGGTTGCTACCGCTTTCGAAACCTACTCCAAGCAGATGCCGGGCGTCGGCGTCATTGCTGTCTACGGTGGCGCGCCCATGGGCCCGCAGCTGAAGGCTCTGCGCCAGGGCGCTCAGGTCGTGGTCGCCACGCCGGGCCGCCTGTGCGACCACCTGCGTCGCGACGAAAACCTGCTGTCCACCGTCAAGAGCCTGGTGCTCGACGAAGCGGACGAGATGCTCAAACTCGGCTTCATGGATGACCTCGAAGTGATCTTCGAAGCCATGCCGTCCAGCCGCCAGAGTGTGCTGTTCTCCGCGACCCTGCCGGCCTCGATCCGCAGCATCGCCGAACGCCACCTGAAAGAACCCAAGCACGTCCGCATCGCTGCCAAGACCCAGACTGTCGCCCGCATCGAGCAGGCGCACCTGATGGTTCACGCCGACCAGAAGCCGGCCTCGATCCTGCGTCTGCTGGAAGTCGAGCAGTTCGACGCGCTGATCGGCTTCGTCCGCACCAAGCAGGCCACCCTGGACATCGCCGAGCTGCTCGAGCGCCAGGGCTACCGTGCCGCCGCGCTGAACGGCGACATGCCGCAGGCCCAGCGTGAGCGCGTGATCGAGTCGCTGAAAGACGGCTCGCTGGATATCGTCATTGCCACCGACGTTGCCGCCCGCGGCCTCGACGTGGCGCGCATCACCCACGTACTGAACGTGGACATGCCCTACGATCCGGAATCCTACGTACACCGTATCGGCCGTACCGGCCGTGCCGGTCGTGAAGGCCGCGCCCTGCTGCTGGTGACTCCGCGTGAGCGCCGCATGCTGCAGGTGATCGAGCGTGTAACCGGTCAGAAGGTCGGCGAAGTTCGCCTGCCGGACGCCGAAACCGTCCTCGAAGCGCGTCTGAACCGCCTTGCCACCGGCCTGCAACCGCTGCTGGCCAACGCCGTTGCCAGCCGTGGCGCCGTGCGTGACGAGCTGTGCCGTCGCCTGGGTACCGATATGGATACCCTGGCCGCCGTCCTGCTGGCCAAGCTGACCGAAGGCAAGGCGCTGGACCTGGAATCGGTCCGTCGCGAACAGCCGCTGACCCCGGCCGCCCCGCGTGAGCGCAGCGGTGACCGTTACGAGCGCAGCGAACGTGGCGATCGCCCCGAGCGTGGCGACCGTCCGGAACGCAGCGGCGCGCCCCGCACCATGGCTCCGCCGTCGGAAGGCAAGGCTCGTTGCCGTACCGCTCTTGGCGCCCGTGATGGCGTGCAGGCGAAAAACCTGCTGGGCGCAATCCTCAATGAGGGTGGCCTGTCCCGCGAGGCCATCGGCCGCATCCAGATCCGCGAGACCTTCAGCCTGATCGAGCTGCCGGAAGAGAACCTCGAGCGCCTGCTGACCAAGCTCAAGGACACCCGCGTTGCCGGCAAGGCCCTGCGTCTGCGTCGTTACCGCGAAGACTGATCCGTCAGTCCTGCGCGTATGAAAAAGCCCCGCCATTGGCGGGGCTTTTTCGTTTCCGGTGTCGATCGATGCCTGACCTGTAGGAGCGAGCTCGCTCGCGAACTTCTCGCGGCAGCGTCGAAGTCGGGCGATTCGCGAGCCAGCTCGCGCCTGCAGAAGGCTGTCAGTCGAAGCGATAGATATCCATCCCCAGCGCGCCGAGGGTGAAGCCCGCGTGCTCCACCGTCATCGCCGAGCCGCCCGCGCCACGGGCGAAGTACAGCGGCAGCAGGTGCTCGTCACGCGGATGGTTGCGCACCGCATGGGGTGCCTGCCGACGGTAGTCGAGCAGGGCGGCTTCGTCATTGGCTTCCAGGCGCTCCACCATCCAGTCGCGGAAGGCCTTGGCCCAGGGGGTGATCACGTCAGGGCCGGCGTGCCAGTCCAGCTCGCCCAGGTTGTGGGTGATGCTGCCCGAGCCGATCAGCAGGATGCCTTCCTTGCGCAATGTGCGCAGGGCGTGACCGATGCGTTGCTGCATGGGTGCGCCAAGTCGGCTGGGCAGCGACAGTTGCACGACGGGAATACCGGCCTCCGGGTACATCAGGCTCAGCGGCACCCAGGCGCCATGGTCCAGCGGACGCTCCGCATCGAGGGTGGCAGGCAGGCCGTCCGCGGCCAGCAGCTGGACGACCCGCTGGGCCAGTTCCGGCGATCCGGCGGCGGGGTACTGCACGGCATAGAGCTCGGGCGGGAAGCCGTAGAAATCATGCCAGGTGTCCGGCTTGGGCGATGCGGTGACGCGCAGGTCCGGGGTTTCCCAGTGGGCGGAGACCACCAGGATGGCTTTCGGGCGTGGCAGCTCGCGGGCCAGGCGCTTCAGGGGGGCGTCACTGGCGCCGGGGTCCAGGGCCAACATGGGCGAGCCGTGGGAGATGAACAGGGCAGGGAGCATGGCGAACCTCGCTACTTGAATGCCCTTATGTTCACCCGCATAAATATCGAAATCCAGTATAGGTTTTTGAAGTTAATGATCTTGTTTGTCGATTTGTTGTGAGGCAATTCCCTGGCTGTTCGAGATTGTATGGAATTGCCAACTGGATTGCAGACTGATTCATGCAGCCTGTCGGCAGCCGTTTCGCGGGATGTCATTCGCTCGATACGGTAGAGTTTGCGGAAATTTCCTATTCGAACATCGGATTCAGTCATGCAGCAAAACCAACAGGTTCTTGTGCTTGAGCCAGGGGAGTGTCTCCGCCTCGAGGACGGCACCGAAATCTGCGTGCAGCGGGTTCGCGGCGACCAGGTGCGGCTGAAGATTCTCGAAGCCGGGGATAGTGAGCGCGAGCGACGTGGCGCCTGGTGGCGCTGGCTGTTGCCCCGCGCATTGCGCAGTGTATGAGCAGGTGATGTATGCAGCATGAATTCTGGCAGTCGCGCTGGGCGCGCAATGAAATAGGCTTCCATCAGCAATCGGTGAACCCCGGCTTGCAGCGGCACTGGCCGACCCTGGGCTTGCCCGAGGAGTCGCAGGTGCTGGTGCCGTTGTGTGGCAAGAGCCTGGACATGCTCTGGCTGGCGCAGTGGGGATATCGCGTGCTGGGTATCGAGCTGGCCGAGCGTGCCGCCGTCGATTTCTTCGCCGAGCTTGGCGTTGCGCCACGGATCACCGAAGAGGGCGCACTGCGCCGCTACAGCTATGAGCGCCTGGAGATTCTTCAGGGCGATTTCTTCGATGTTACGGCCGAACAGGTGGCCGGGTGCAGCGCACTGTACGACCGTGCAGCGCTGATCGCGCTACCGTCAGACTTGCGCGCCGACTACGCCGTGCACCTGCAAGGCATCCTGCCAGATCAGGTACGCGGGCTGCTTGTGACCCTGGAGTACCCGCAGGTCGAGATGGATGGTCCACCCTTCGCCGTGCTCGCGGATGAAGTGCACGAGTTGTTTGCCGGCCACTGGGACGTGAAGGAGGTAGAGCGCCTCGATGTGCTGGCGGACAATCCGAAGTTCCTCAAGCGTGGCGTCAGCCATCTGGACGAAGTGGTGTTCGCGCTGCGCCGTGACTGAATCGCAGGCATGAAAAAGGGCGACCCGAGGGTCGCCCTTTTTTATCGCTTGAAGCTTAGCGGCCGGCAGCGCGCAGGGCTTCGATGCGGTCTTCCAGCGGCGGGTGGCTCATGAACAGGCCGGCGAGGCCATGCTTGAGGTTGCCGTTGATGCCGAAGGCCTGCAGCGAGTCGGGCATCTGCACCGGCACGCCCTGTTCGGCGCGCAGGCGTTGCAGAGCGGCGATCATCGCGCCGGTGCTGGCCAGGCGGGCACCGGCTTCGTCCGCACGGTATTCGCGTTTGCGCGAGAACCACATGACGATGATGCTGGCGAGGATGCCCAGGACCAGTTCGGCGAAGATGGTCGCGACGAAGTAGCCGATGCCAGGACCGTCTTCGTTCTTCAGGATCGCCTTGTCGACGAAGTTGCCGAAGATGCGTGCGAAGAACATCACGAAGGTGTTCACCACGCCCTGGATCAATGCCAGGGTGACCATGTCGCCATTGGCCACGTGACCGATCTCGTGGGCCAGCACGGCTTTGACTTCTTCAGGCGAGAAGCGCTCCAGCAGGCCCTGGCTGACCGCAACCAATGCGTCGTTCTTGTTCCAGCCGGTGGCGAAGGCGTTGGCCTCGTAGGCGGGGAAGATACCCACTTCCGGCATCTTGATGCCGGCCTCGCGGGACAGCTCCTCCACGGTCTGCAGCAGCCACTGTTCGTGGCGGGTGCGCGGCTGGCTGATGATCTCGGTGCCGGTGCTCATCTTCGCCATCCACTTGGAGATGAACAGCGAAACGAGGGACCCGGCAAAGCCGAAGACGGCACAGAAAATCAGAAGGCTACCGTAATTCTGGCCGGTGAAACGGTCCACGCCGAGCAGTTTCAGGGTGATGCTGGCGATCACCAGAACTGCCAGGTTGGTGGCCAGGAACAACAGGATGCGCATCATGGCGTAAAGCTTCTCCTCACGGTGACATTGGGGAAAACCGCCTTGGAACGCGGCTTTCCGGATCGCCGGGCACAGTAGCGCACGGGATCGCTGAATAGTATGCGGGGTATATACGGTTGGGCCCCAGGCGATTCAACTCGGGGACTATTTCAACTTGTGTCGCCTGCCGGAATTACGGGCGCCCCAGGTCGCTCTCGAAGAGTAGACGGGTCAGCCGCGCGATGCGTTCCCCGTGCTGGCTCGCCAGTGCTTCGCGCAGCTGGTTGGCCAGCGTGGCCTGGTCGCGGCGCACGCTGGGCGGCAATTCATCGCTGTCGCGCACGGCGTGGGGGATGACTCGGGTCAGGCGCATGAAGGCCTTTTCGCTGAGCACCGCCTGGTCAAGCGCTTCGTAACGAATGGTTGCGTCAAAGCGCAGATAACCTTCATCGGCTAGCCACAGCAATGCACCCAGGCAACTCTGGTGGCGGGTGCTGGGCAGGCCGAATTCGTCGGGCTCTTCCCGGCCGATCAGATCCTCGATATAGAGGGCGATCTTGCGCGGGAAGGCCTGGTAGAGCGTCAGCAGGCCGGAAGCGGCATCCTTGTAGAAGTCGTCGATCTGCAGGTCCATTTATGCGCTGGGGTTCACTGGCGATGATTTATTGGCGATAGGTTTTCAGGAAGTTACCGATGCGTCCGATGGCCTGTTCCAGGTCATCGACACGGGGCAGGGTAACCACCCTGAAGTGATCCGGCCAGGGCCAGTTGAAGGCGGTGCCCTGAACAATGAGCAACTTCTCGGAAAGCAGCAGATCAAGGACGAATTTCTCGTCGTTGTGGATCGGGCAGACCTTCGGATCGATGCGCGGGAACGCGTAAAGCGCACCCATGGGTTTGACGCAGCTGACGCCGGGAATATCGTTGAGCAGTTCCCACGCCCGGTTGCGCTGTTCCAGCAGGCGCCCGCCCGGCAGTACCAGGTCGTTGATGCTCTGGTAGCCGCCCAGCGCGGTCTGGATTGCGTGCTGGCTCGGTACGTTGGCGCACAGGCGCATGTTCGCCAGGATATCCAGGCCTTCGATGTAGCTCTGTGCCTTGTGCTTGGGGCCGGAAATGGCGATCCAGCCGGAGCGGAAACCAGCTACGCGGTAGGACTTGGACAGGCCGTTGAAAGTCAGGCAGAGCACGTCCGGCGCCAGTGACGCGGTGGAGATGTGCTGGGCTTCGTCGTAGAGGATCTTGTCGTAGATCTCGTCGGAGAAGATCACCAGGTTGTGCTGGCGCGCCAGTTCGACGATGTCCAGCAGGACTTCCTTCGAGTAAACCGCGCCGGTGGGGTTGTTCGGGTTGATCAGCACTAGGGCCTTGGTGTTGCTGGTGATCTTCGCCTTCATGTCGGCGACGTCGGGGAACCAGCCGGCCTGCTCGTCGCACAGGTAGTGCACCGGCTTGCCGCCGGAGAGGGCGACCGAGGCGGTCCACAGTGGGTAGTCGGGCGCCGGGATCAGCACTTCGTCACCGTTGTTGAGCAGCGCTTGCAGGGCCATGACGATCAGCTCGGACACACCATTGCCCAGGTAGATGTCCTCGATGCCGACGCCTTCCACCTGCTTCTGCTGGTAGTACTGCATCACTGCCTTGCGCGCGCTGAACAGGCCCTTGGAGTCGCTGTAGCCCTGGGCGGTCGGCAGGTTGCGGATGACGTCCTGGAGGATTTCGTCCGGTGCCTCGAAACCGAACGGCGCCGGGTTGCCGATGTTCAGCTTGAGGATGCGATGGCCTTCCTCTTCCAGGCGTTTGGCGTGCTTGAGCACGGGCCCGCGAATGTCGTAGCAGACGTTGGCGAGCTTGTTCGATTTGGTGACCTGCATGATCTGGGATTCCGAAATAGTCCGCGGCCGGCGACTTGGCAGGCTGTAACGCGGGTGACAGACTGGCGTCAAATGAGCGGTTCGGAAGTGCTTTTCCCTGGCATCGACCCTGAAAATCGACAGGAAAACAGTGGAATTCTCGAAAAAATAGAGCTTTTAAGGCTTTTCTATCGCGAGAATGTCTCTGTGCGGCAGATTCTGAACCTGACGTTAACCACGCGCATCATACGTGCGGCCCGATTCCCGGAAAAGGAGGCATCGGGCATTTTTTCCATTAATGGAGGCAGATCAATGGAAAAGCTGGAAAAGCCCCTGGAATCCTGGCGTGACGAACTCACCGACGAGCAGTTCCATGTCTGCCGTCTGGGCGGCACCGAGCGTGCCTTCACCGGCGAATACCACGACACCAAGACGCCCGGCATCTACCACTGCGTGTGCTGCGCAACTGCGCTGTTCGACTCCGACGCCAAGTACGATTCGGGCAGCGGTTGGCCGAGCTACTTCCAGCCGGTGAATGGCGAGGTGGTCAAGGAGCTGGAAGACTTCAGCCACGGCATGCACCGCATCGAAGTGCGCTGCGGCAAGTGCGATGCGCATCTGGGCCATGTCTTCCCGGACGGCCCGCGGCCGACCGGGCTGCGTTACTGCATCAACTCGGCGTCGTTGAAACTGGTGCCGAAAGAGTGACCCCAAGGCCCGCCATCCGGCGGGCTTTTCTTTTTTGGGGCTCTTCGTAGGAGTGAGCTTGCTCGCGAACCCGCCTAGCACCATTGCCGCCAGAAAGGCCGTTCGCGAGCAAGCTCGCTCCTACAGGGGAATCCTGATAACGGGGCATTCAGTGGGTGATTTGTGACCAATTGAATTGCATGCAATTTGATTGATCACTATTCTTTTATTTCCCACTATCCCCGGAGCCATGTCCGATGAGCGACGCACTGCTGAACATTCCCGTGACCACCATCAAGGGCGAACAGAAGACCCTCGCCGACTTCGGCGGCAAGGCCCTGCTGGTGGTGAACACCGCCAGCCAGTGCGGCTTCACCCCGCAGTACAAGGGGCTGGAAAAACTCTGGCGGCAGTACAAGGACAAGGGCCTGGTGGTGCTGGGCTTTCCCTGCAATCAGTTCGGCAAGCAGGAGCCGGGCAATGAAGGGGAGATCACGCAGTTCTGCGAGCTGAACTTCGGCGTGAGCTTCCCGCTGTTCAAGAAGATCGACGTCAATGGCGCCGAGGCTCACCCGCTCTACGTGCAACTGAAGAAGCGCGCCCCCGGTCTGCTGGGCAGCCAGGGCATCAAGTGGAACTTCACCAAGTTCCTGATCGGCCAGGATGGCAAGGTCATCAAGCGTTTCGCCCCGACCACCAAGCCTGAGCAACTCTCCGCTGAGATCGAAGCGCTGCTGTGATGAAAGAAGCTGTCTCCCTGCCGGCCGAACTGCAGCTGGACAATCAGCTGTGCTTTCGCCTGTACGCCGTGTCCCGCGCGGTCATCCGAGGCTACCGGCCGATGCTCGAGGCGCTCGGCCTGACCTACCCGCAGTACCTGGCCATGCTGGTGCTATGGGAGTGGCAGGCCGAGGCGCCGCAGCAGCCTTCGGTGAAGGCGCTGGGTGAGCGCCTGATGCTCGATTCCGGCACCCTCACGCCGCTGCTCAAGCGTCTGGAGCAACTGGGACTGGTGCAGCGCCGCCGGGCGCAGCATGACGAGCGCGAAGTGCACCTGGGGCTGACGTCGGAGGGGATGGCATTGCGCGAGAAAGTGTTGCCGCTGCGCGAGGAGCTGCTGTGCCGCAGCGGCATCGACCTGAGTGTCACCGACGGCCTGCGCGAGCAGCTCGACAGTTTGCTGCTGCAACTGGTGAGGCTGGACGCCTGATTCAGGCGCGGGCGCGTTGCCCGGCCCAGCGCTCGAGAATGGCCGCCAACTCGTCGCGATGGAAAGGTTTGGCCAGGTAATCGTCCATGCCGGCAGCGCGGCAGCGCTCGCGTTCCTCCGGCAGGGCGTTGGCGGTCAGGGCGACCACCGGCAGCTCTGGCCAGCGGCCGCTCTCGCGGATCGCGCGGGTGGCCTGGTAGCCGTCCATCACCGGCATGTTGCAGTCCATCAACACCAGGTCGAATTCGGCGACGTCGAGCTGCTTCAGCGCCTCTTCGCCGTTGATGGCGATGTCCACCTGGCAACCCAGTTTCTGTAGCAGGCCGCGGGCGACCAGTTGGTTGACGGGGTTGTCTTCCACCAGCAGTACGCGGGCGGAGAACTGCTCCTGGAGAGCGGCGCCCGGCGCATTCGCCGAAGGCTGTGGCTGGTGCTCGAAGGCCTGTTTCAGCGCCTGGTAGAGCACAGCTCGGGACAACGGTCGGGCCAGTTGCCGCAGCGGCGCGAGGCGTTGGGTGAGTTCGGGTTCGAGGAAGTTGCCGTAAGCCGTCACCAGCAGTACCGGTTTGCTGACGTTGCGACGCAGGCCTATCAGGCAATCCGGGCAGTCCGAGAGCAGCGCGTCCAGCTCCACGCCGGCCAGGCTCGCATCGATGTCCAGACGCTGGTAATCCACACCCCATTCCGGCAGCCAGTTCTGCAGCAGTGCCGCGAGTCCGCTGCTGGCGGCGCACTGCACGATGAGCTTGCCGTGCAGTTTTGCCAGCGCTTGTGCCGGCTGCTGGGGCTGCAGCGGCAGGGTGACGATGAATTCGCTGCCCAGGCCCGGCTCGGAGGTGACGCTCAATTCACCCTGCATCGCCTCGCAGAGCTTGCGCGTCAGTGCCAGGCCCAGCCCGGTGCCGCCGTACTGGCGGGCGATGCCGGCGTCGGCCTGGGTAAAGGGCTGGAAGATCTTCTGCAGCGCTTCGGGCGCCACGCCGATACCGGTATCGCGCACGCTAATGCGCACACCTTGATCCCGGGCTTCGGCACTCAGCGGCTCGACGTGCACATCCACACGGCCCAGGCGAGTGAACTTGAGGGCGTTGGACAGCAGGTTGCTGACCACCTGGCGCACTCGCGTCGGGTCGCCGGAAAACTGTGCCGGCAGTTGCGGGCTGATCAGGCAGGTGAGTTCCACGGCGGGGCCGGCGTTCTGCGACAGCAGGCTGGCAGTGTCTTCCACCAGGGTGCCGAGGTCGAAAGGGATCTGTTCCAGCTCCAGTTGGCCAGCCTCGAACTTGGAGAGGTCGAGTACGTCGTTGAGCAGGTCCACCAGCACCTTGCCCGAGTCGTGGGCGATGGATAGCTGCTGGCGTTGTTCGGCGGTGAGTGGGCCGTCGAGCGCCAGGCCGAGCATGCCCAGCAACCCGTTGAGCGGGGTGCGGATTTCGTGGCTCATGTTGGCCAGGAAGCTGCCGCGTGCCTGGGCCATGGCCAGGGCATTCTGGCGTGCCTGCTCCAGCTCCTGGTTGGACAGGGTCAGGCGCGCGTTGGCTGCCTTCAGTTCGGCAGTGCGCGCGGCAACGATGCTTTCCAGTTCTTCCAGGTACTGGGTCAGGCGGTCTTCGGCCTCACGGCGCTGTTCCATTTCCACCGAGATGCGATTGAGCTGGCGGTTGGTGACCTCCACCAATACGCCGATCTCGTCGCGCTCATGACCGCGGGGGCAGGGCAGGCGCAGGCGCGAGGGCGAGCGCGGGTCATGGCGGGAGAGGGCATCGATCAGGCTTACCAGCGGCTTGGTCAGCAGCGCATAGAAAAGCACCAGCAGGATCAGCGAGAGCATCAGGCTGCGGACGAAACCGGAGATGAGGGTCACACCGGCGCGGCGCAGGAAGTCGTTGCCGAAGACGAAGGTGTCGATTTCCAGGCGCAGCACGCCGAGGGACTCGGCCGGGGCGTGTTCGACGAACAGTGGCTCCTCGTAGGTGCGCTGCTGGCCGAAGAGGAAATCACTCAGGCCGCGCAGGTGGCTTTCCGCCGGCGGCCGGTCGGCGCTGGCCAGCGGTACGCCTGCGTTGTCGATGATCTCGGCGCGGATCACGGCGGGCGAGCGCAGCAGGCCCACGACCAGTTCCTGGGCGAGTTCGGCGTCGATGTTGTAGGCGATACGTGCGGCGGGGTTGTGGCTGACGTCCAGCAGGGCGCGCACTTCGCGGTTGATGGAGGCGTCCTGGCTGGCATAATCGACGCCTACCTGGATGAGGCTGAGCAAGGTGCCCAGGATGAACGCCACCAGCACCGTCAGGCTGGCCTGCTTGAACGAGAGGCGATGTGTGAGCGCAATATCCATGGTTGCGGAGCGTCGCCTCGCAGAAGCTTTCCTGCGGCGTAGCATAGCCCATCGGAACCGTCTGTCGGGATAGTCCGAAGATGAAGAAATTCCCGGTTCTGAACCCGAAGAACCGAGCCGGAGAATATGGAGACTCGCGTGGATTCCCGTCTTAACGATTTTCTCGCCCGCGCCGAAGCGCTGATGGCGCGTCTGGAACCTTTGCTGCCAGCCGTTCGCGAAACGGTGGACTGGCAGCACAGCCTGGCGGCGCGCTGGCACCGCGACGGCCGCGGCGGTTACCTGCAGCCGCTGAAGGTCAGCCTCGACCTGCGCCTGGACGACCTGCTGGGCGTCGACAAGCAGCGCGAGCAGCTGGAGCGCAATACCCGGCAGTTCGTGGCCGGCCAGCCGGCCAACCACGCGTTGCTGTGGGGCGCCCGTGGCACCGGCAAATCCTCGCTGGTGCGCGCCTTGCTGGCGGAGATGGCGAGCGAAGGGCTGCGCCTGATCGAGATTGAGCGCGACCATCTGGCTGACCTGCCGCGCGTGGTCGAGCAGATCCAGGGTTTGCCGCAGCGCTTCGTGCTGTTCTGCGATGACCTGTCGTTCGATGCCGGCGAAGGTGATTTTCGCGTCCTCAAGAGCGTGCTCGACGGCTCGCTGGAGCAGGCGCCGGACAACGTGCTGCTTTATGCCACCTCCAACCGCCGTCATCTGGTCTCGGAGAAGCAGAGCGACAACGAGAACTGGAAGATGGTCGACGGCGAGCTGCACCCCAATGAAGCCGTTGAAGACAAGATCGCCCTGTCCGACCGTTTCGGCCTGTGGCTGTCCTTCTATCCCTTCACCCAGGAGCACTTCCTCAGCGTGGTGCGCCACTGGGTCGAGTTGCTCGCGCAGAAGTCCGGGCTCGCCGCCTGGAGCTGGGACGAGGCGTTGGAGAAGGAAGCCATCCGCTGGGCGCTCGGGCGCGGCAACCGTAATGGCCGCTGTGCCTATCAATTCGCCCGCTACTGGGTGGGCCGACAATTGCTGGAAGGAGACACCCCATGATCGATCTGCAACAGGCCGGCGCCGGCCTTGGCGGCTATGCGCTGCTGGCCGCCCAGGCGGAGTCGCTGTTCGCCGACGAGCGCGACTTCATTGCCAACGCCTCGCAGTTTTCCGCGTTCCTGTTCAACGAGCTGCAGGACCTGAACTGGGCCGGTTTCTACCTGAACCGCAACGAAGAGCTGGTGCTCGGCCCGTTCCAGGGCAAGGTGGCCTGCGTGCGTATTCCCTTCAGCAAGGGCGTATGCGGCGCCGCGGCACGTACCCGTGAAACCCAGCGCGTCGAGGACGTGCACGCGTTCCCCGGCCATATCGCCTGTGACAGCGCGTCGAACAGTGAACTGGTGGTACCGCTGGTGAAAGATGGCCGCCTGATCGGCGTGCTGGATCTGGACAGCCCGAAGGTCGGCCGCTTCAGTGAAGAGGACCAGGCTGGCATCGAGCGTCTGGCGGAGATTTTCCTGCGCCTCTCCGACTGCTGACCCGTAGCCATGAAAAAGCCCCGCCTAGGCGGGGCTTTTTCGTTTCCGACGCCGATCAGCGCTTGGCCATGATCTTGGCGATGATCTGCAGCTCGCCTTCGAGAATCGTGGCGAGGGCAGGGCGCGCCAGGGTGCGCTGGAAATGCGCGGCCAGCTTTGGCCAGCGCTGGGCGTCCAGCTCTTCCTCGCCGTGGCGCAGGTTCACCAACTGGCAGGCGATGGCGATGTCGGCGAGGCTGAAGCGGTCATCGACGAACCACTGCTGCTCGCCCAGGCACTTCTCCAGGTAGTCGAAGTGCTCGGGGAGCTTCTCCTGCATGGCGCCTTTCACCGCCACTTCATCGCAGACCTTGCCCATCAGCGGCTTGAGCAGTCGGTTGCGGAACACGGTGAAGGTGGTCAGCGGAGCCAGCTCGTAGTCGGCGTATTTTTCCAGCCAGTTGATGCGTGCACGCGACTGGGCGCCTTCGCCGCACAGCGGGGCGCGCTGAGGGTCGCGCTCGTCCAGGTAATGGCAGATGACGCTGGAGTCGGCGAGGGTGAGGTCACCGTCGCGGATGGCCGGCACGCGGCGCAGCGGGTTGAGTTCGCGATACCAGTCCGGCTGGTTGAACGGGTTGACGTTCTCCAACTGGTAGTCGATGCCTTTCTCGGCCGCGAACAGGCGGACTTTGCGAACGAAGGGGGACAGCGGTGCGCCGAAGACGACGAGGCTCATGCAAGGCTCCTGGGGCGAAGGTTGCCGGGGGTGATGGTTCGACGACGGATCAGTCGTAAAGGTTCTTCTTCTTCCAGATATCGTCTTCGTCCAGCGCTTTCAGGCCATCGCCCAGTTCGCTCTGTTCATCCGCAGCGGGCTGGGAGGTTTCCAGCACCAGGGCGTTGGCGTGGGCCAGCTGGGCTTCCATCTGCCTGAGCTGCGCCTGGTAGCGGCCGATCTCCGGTTGCTTCTGCAGGTACTGCACGCCGCGCTCGAAGGCCAGGCGTGCCTGGCGCGGTTGGCCTTGCTGCAGCGCCTGCTGGCCGAGGTTGCCGAAGAACTCTATATGAAGAAGGGCGAGCAGGTGGCGGATCTCCTTGACCCACTTCTGCGCCTCGACCCGCGGCAGCATGTTGTCCTGGGCGCAGCGGGTGAGCTGGGCGTGCAGTGCTTCGAAGAGGAAGCGCACGTCCTTGGCCTTGGCCTCGGTGAGAATTGGTTGCGGCGGGTTCTTGACCGGGATGGACTCGCCCTTGGCGACCAGGGCGCGCAGCTCTTCCATGCGCTGCTTCAGCGCGGCGTTCTGCTTGTCCACGGCCAGCAGTCGCTCGCTGAGGCTCAGCTCGAAGCCGCTGAGCAGCAGCTTCAGTGCCGGCGACATGAACTGGCCGGGCAGGGATTCGGAAACATCGGCGCAGCGCCGGCAGCGGTCGGACAGATCGGCCTTCAGGCGCGCCTGCTCCAGCTTGCGGTTTTCCACCAGATAATTGATGTAGCCGATGGCGACCAGCAGGGCGATACCGACGAGAACCAGGACCGTAATGACGATTGGCGACACCGTGGAGTGCTCCGGATGTTTTTCCGCGAGTGTAATGTCTTAGTGATACTGCTGATAGCGGCAGCTCAGTTTTTACTCAGAAGTCTTTGATTTAAAAAATATTTCTTTCAAGGGTTGACGACCTAACAAAGCCTCCATAGAATGCGCGCCACTTCGACGCGAAACGCAGAACTTGCCGGAACGGCGAAGTCGGAAAGATGTTAAGTTCCGGGCCGCGTCCCCTTCGTCTAGTGGCCTAGGACACCGCCCTTTCACGGCGGTAACAGGGGTTCGAGTCCCCTAGGGGACGCCATTGCGGGAATAGCTCAGTTGGTAGAGCACGACCTTGCCAAGGTCGGGGTCGCGAGTTCGAGTCTCGTTTCCCGCTCCAGATTCTCGATCATCGCCGAGGCGGTGAACGAAAGATGAAATGGCGTTACCCTTCGGCGAAAGCTGAAGGTTGCAACAAGTTGATGCGGGAATAGCTCAGTTGGTAGAGCACGACCTTGCCAAGGTCGGGGTCGCGAGTTCGAGTCTCGTTTCCCGCTCCAGAATCGAAACGCCGTCCATCAGGACGGCGTTTTCGTTTGTGCGGTGAAAATTTCGGCCGCCTTACCCGCCTTTCCCGATGCCGCTCTATCGCGAGTGGCGGGCGATGGCTGCAGCGTGCGGCCGGAGTCTGTCTCCTGTTGGTTTTCGACTTCGACGACACCCTGACCCGGCACGTTCGGCTGTTCGCGCCGCCTGCCAGCCAAGGTGCTGCCAGCCCTGGGGTTTGTCGGGGGCTTCCGAGCGCTGATCGAGCAGCAACGCCAGCTTGAAAAGCCCGCCTCGCTGCGGGCTTTTTTCATGGCTGGGATTCGATGCCGTTAGCCGGTGATCGGATTTTTCCCGGAGGCGCCTGAGCGAAGGCTTCGGTGCTTCAGGGGCACGTCCTAGAGCCTTTGGCGGAGGGTTCTTCATCAGTCGTAAAACATCGGTTCGACGAATTCTTCACGAGTTCTTCACGGGCGTAGCGCGGCGCGGAAAGTGGCATGGCCATTGGCCGCACATCGCCATTTTCGTTGATCTAAGCTCCTCTCAGGTTGGCCTCTCGAGCAGAGGTTTCCATGCGAAATACCTCCGAAGAAAGCCTTCGAAGTGCGCTGCAGGCTTGCCGTGAGAGCTTCCTGTTCGTGGGTTTCTTCAGCCTGTTCATCAATGCGCTGATGCTGGTGCCGACCTTCTACATGCTTCAAGTGTACGGGCGGGTGATCACCAGCGGCAGCCTGACCACGTTGACCATGCTGACGCTGATCATGACCCTGCTGGTGATCACGCTCGGCTCCCTGGAATGGGTCCGCTCGCGGATTCTGGTGCGGGTCAGCACGCGGTTGGATGTGTTGCTCAGCCGCCAGGTCTACAAGGCCAGTTTCAAACGCGCGCTCCACAGCGGCGGGATGGACGCCTCGGCGCAGCCGCTCAACGACCTGACCGGCCTGCGCCAGTTTCTCGCCGGCAGCGGGCTGTTCGCATTCTTCGATGCGCCCTGGCTGCCCATCTATATCGCGGTGATGTTCCTCTTCCACCCGTGGCTGGGCTGGGTGGCGGTGGGCAGCGCCATCCTGCTGCTGGTGCTCGCGCTCATCAACGAGAAGCTGACCGCGCCGGCCCTGGCGCAGGCCAACAAGGAGCACATCTCGGCGACGCTCTACACCACCAAGAACCTGCGCAACGCCGAAGTCATCGAGTCCATGGGCATGCTGGAAACCCTGATGGACCGCTGGGGCGCGCGGCAGCGTGGCGTGTTGCTGCTGCAGTCACTGGCCAGCGACAAGGGCGCGGTGATCAGCACGCTTTCGCGCACCTTCCGCCTGTTGGTGCAGTCGCTGGTATTGGGGTTGGGCGCGTATCTGGCGGTGGATCACCAGGTGGGGCCGGGCATGGTGTTTGCCGGCGCCGTGCTGCTGGGGCGGGCGCTGGCGCCACTGGACCTGATCATCGGCAGCTGGAAGGGCTTCATCTCGGCCCGCTCCCAGTACAACCGGCTCAACGACATCCTCGACAAGCTGCAGGCGCAACCCGAGCGCATGCCGTTGCCGGCGCCCCAGGGACATATCCAGGTAGAAAACCTGGTGGTCACGGCGCCGGGCTCGATGACGCCGATCATCAAGAACATCAGCTTCAGCGTGCCCGCCGGTTGCGTGGTGGGCATCATCGGGCCGAGCGCGGCGGGCAAGTCGACCCTGGTGCGGGCGCTGATGGGCGTCTGGCCGCCACTGCACGGAGTGGTCCGGCTGGATGGCGCGGACATCAGCACCTGGAACAAGCATGACCTCGGCCCGCACATTGGTTACCTGCCCCAGGACATTGAGCTGTTCGAGGGCACCGTCGGCGAGAACATTGCCCGATTCAACGAAGTGGATTCGGAGAAGGTCATCCAGGCGGCGAAAATTGCCGGCGTCCACGAAATGATCCTGCTGCTGCCCGATGGCTACGACACCGTCATCGGTAGTGAAGGGCTGATGCTCTCCGGCGGGCAGCGCCAACGCATCGGCCTGGCCCGAGCGTTGTACGGCAGCCCGCGGCTGATCGTACTGGACGAGCCCAACTCCAATCTCGACGACGTCGGTGATCGAGCCCTGGCAGCGGCCATCCACCAGCTCAAGCAGACCGGCGCGACTGTCTTCGTCATCACCCACCGCACCAACCTGGTTGCGCAGCTCGACCGGTTGATGTTGATGAACGATGGCACCGTCACGCTCTACGGTTCCCGCGACCAGGTTCTGGCCGAACTCACCGCCAAACAGCAGCAACAGGTGCAGCAGCGGCCAATGCCGGCCGGCGCCAGCATCGCTCCTGTGGATACCCGCAAGGGTGACGTCGATGCCCAGTCATCCAATTGAAAGCTTCGCCGATTTGCCGGTTTCGGACGTCAAGGTCCGCCGCCTGGGGTTGGTCATCGTCACGGTGACTTTCGGCCTGTTCGGCACCTGGGCTGCGTTGGCACCGCTGGATGGTGCCGTTTACGCGCCGGGGGTAGTGACGGTGCAGGCCTACCGCAAGACCGTGCAGCATCCCGAAGGCGGCATCGTCAAGGAAGTGCTGGTGCATGACGGCGATATCGTCAGGCGCGACGATCCGCTGATCGTGCTCGACGATGCCCAGCTGCGCTTTGAGTTCGAGATGACTCGCAGTCAACTGATCGCGGCTGAAGCCATGGAGGCGCGGTTGAAGGCCGAGCGCGACGCCCAGGCGACGATTGACTTCGACGGTGTCGGCGATCTGGCCAGCCCGCGCGGCGAAGAGGCGCGGCAGAGCGAGACCCAGGTGTTCAACGCCCGCCAGGGTTCGCGGCAGGGACAGATATCGGTGCTGCGCGAGCGCATTGGCCAGTTGAACCAGCAGATCGACGGGCTGCAATCGATGATCGGCGCGAAGGTCCAGTTGGCGAACTCCTACAGCGGCGAGATCGGCGAGCTGTCCGACCTGCTCAAGCAAGGGTACGTCGACAAGCAGCGCCTGCTGGAGCAGCAGCGCAAGCTGGGGATGATCCGCGCGGAAGTCGCCGATCACCGCTCCAGCATCAATCGCACACGCCTGCAGATCAACGAAACGCAGCTGCAGATCCTGCAGATCGACAAGGACTTCAGTTCAGAGGTCGCCAAGCAACTGGCCGAGGTGCAGACGCGCATCTACGACCTGCGGGAAAAGAGCTCGTCGCTGCAGGATCGCCTCGGTCGCATCGTCATCCGCGCGCCCGACGCGGGCATGGTGATCGGCATGACGGTACATACCGTCGGAGGCGTCGTGCGGCCGGCGACGCCGCTGCTGGATATCGTGCCCTCGGTGTCCGAGCTGGTCATCGAGGCCCAGGTGCCGCCGGTGGATATCGACCGCGTGGCCATCGGCAAGCGCGCCGATATCCGCTTCAGCGCCTTCAACAGTGCGACCACGCCGGTGATCGAGGGCGAGGTCATCAATGTCTCGGCGGACCGCCTGGTCAGTGAAAAGACCAATGCCGCCTATTACCTCACGCGGGTCCGGGTCACGGAAAAAGGGGCCCGCACGCTGGGCGAGCGCAAGCTGCTGCCGGGCATGCCGGCGGACGTGCTGATCATCACTGGGCAACGCACGTTGTTGCAGTACCTGATGCAGCCGGCGCGCAACGCCCTTTCCCAATCGATGATCGAGGAATGACCATGGACGCATCTTCCATCTGGCTGGCGGGTGCGCTCATGCTGGCGGCGGGAACGGCAGCGGCGCAGGCATCCAGCGGGGTCGGTGTTGCCGACGATGCCACCGACCTGCTGCACCTGTACCACGAGGCGCGGCTGGAGGACCCACAGATACTGGCCTCCTATGCCCACGCGCAGGCGGGCAAGGAGTACCAGCGCGAGGCCATGGGTGTGTTGCTGCCGCAGTTGTCGCTCAACGCCGGAACCAACCAGATCCACCAGCGTAACGACTTCATCGACGAGAGCTACGACAGCGAGAACTACAGCCTGGTGCTGCGCCAGTACCTCTACAACAAGGCGGCCTGGGAGAACTACCAGAAGTTCAAGAGCATGGCCGCGCAATCGGAGAATGAGGCGCTGGATGCTCAGGCGGAAGCCACGGTCGAGCTGGCGCGGCGTTACTTCACCGCGCTGGCGGCCGAAGACGAACTGGAGCTGGTGATCGCCGAGCGCCGTACCACCCAGGAGAGTCTGGACCGGGTCAATGCCCTGTACGCCAAGCAGTTGGCCCTGGTGACCGACCAGCTCGACCTGCAGGCGCGGGTGGACCTGCTCGCGGCGCAGGAGCTGGAGGCGCGCAACCAGGCCATCATCAGCCGCGAAGCGTTGGCGGAGATCGTCGGGCGGCCGGTGAAGGAACGGCTCAGCCGGGTCCGTGATGATGTGCGCCTGCAGGTCATGGAGCGTAGCCTGGAGAACTGGGTGCGCGACGGCATCGCACTCAACCCGGCGCTCAAGGCGCGGCAGAGTGGCGTCGAGGCGGCGGAGGCGGCACTGCGCAGCGGCAAGGGCGGACACTACCCGACGCTGAGCCTGAACCTCAGCGCACAGCAGACCAACGAGGGCTACAACAACTCCCTGGCGCCGCGCACCGACAGCTACGTCGCCGGGGTCGGTCTGCAGGTACCGATCTACAGTGGCGGCTCCACCTCGGCGCGGGTACGCGGCCTGTATCAGGACCAGTTGGTGGCCGAGGAGCAGCTAGAGGAAATCCGCCGGCGGGTGGTCAAGGAGATCACCAGCGCCTACCTCACGGCCAACTCCAACGGCGAGAAGATCCAGGCCAACCGCCTGGCCCTGGTTTCCGCGCACAAGTCGCGGGAATCGGCGGAGAAGGCGCTGGGCTACGGCATGGTCAACGCGGTGGATGTGCTCGCCGCGGTGCGCAATGAGTTCCGCGCGCGGCGGGACCTGCTGAAGACGCAGTACGAGTTTCTCAGCAATGTCTTCACCCTCAATCGCTGGGCGGGCAAGCCGCCGATCGAGAGTGTGCAGAGCGTCAATGGCTGGCTGAGCCCGGGCAGTTCCAGTACGGACTTCTCGCGCCCCTGATTTCCCCAGGAGGGGTGCGGCGCGCCCAGCAGCCCCTGCCTCCCTGTTCGATTACCGTCGGCCGGAACACGGAGACCGTGCTGCCGGCCGTCGTCTTTGCACGCCTTTACGGGTTGTCAGGTGTCAGTTTTGACGAGATTTTGACGAGATTTTGCCTAAGGTGATTCTCCCCAAGCCATTCGTCGTTTAATTGACGATTCCGGTTGCGGCCGGATGATGGCTCAGGCGTGCCGTAGACGCATCCAACTCATTGATCTGACGAGGTTTGTCGCGCGGGGAAGGGAAGGGCGGGCGCTACCGTCTGCCGCCAAATCGAACCGCTGGTCGACGGATGGCCAGGCGGGTAGCGGACCGGGCTGACCTAGACTCAGGTGACCGGTCCAGGGAGCACAGCGCCATGTGCAACTTGTTGATAGATATTCGTACTCATGCCGTCGCGATGGCTCTTCCCGGCCCGGGGAATCCTATCTTGACCGAATGGGTGGAGGCCTCGCCCGCGCCAAAGAAGTCCCCATTCGCCAGCTCCGGGTCTGGTACTGCCACAACCTGTCGGCGCTTTCGCCTTTCTTCCAATCGCTGTGGCCCGGTGAGAAAAACGCCGATGGAAAGGAGCGCGCGAGTCCATTTGCAGAGGGGGTCAGAAAGCCATGTCTGACCACGGAAAAACGATACGGGTGATGCTGATCGACTGCCGCCCGCTGGTCCTGATCGGCTTGCACGACCTGATCAACGCCAGGAAGCCGCACATGGAGGTCAGTGGCCAGGCCACGACCTACACCTACGCGCTCGACCTGGCTGACCAGCAGAGCCCCGACGTGATCTTCTTCAGCTTCTTTCCCGATGCCCTCGACCCGCTGGAAGTGATGGGTGAATTGACCCGCAGCGCAGAGATGAAGGTGCTGGTGCTCAAGGGGTTGTACGAGGCTGTCCCGGTTGCCCAGGCGATAGAGGCGGGCGCGCGCGGCATCGTCCTGGCGGAAGACCCGACCGAGTCGATCATCCAGGCCATCGTCAATGTTCACCACCGTGATATCGGCCTGGACCGCGCCTGGGCGGGTGGGCTTTCCGGCTATGCCGCCAGCGGGCATGTGCCGCTCCGGTGCAATCACGAGCAGGCCAAACAGGCCAGGCTGACGCTGCGCGAACGGGAGTTGATCAGCGCCATCGTCGAGGACCCGTCGGCGAAGTACATGAGCATCGCCGAGCGCCTGGGCATCAGTGAGCACACGGTGCACAACCACCTGAGCAACATCTACCAGAAGCTCAACCTGATCAACCGCATGGACCTGCTGATGTATGCGCTCAAGCACGGGCTCGGCGGCAGCGAAGAGCCGCCGGAATCCGCCTGGGTGGAGCTCGACCGCACGCAGCAGGGCAACGGGTCGTCGCTGCGCAATAACTGACGTATCGCCCCGCGATGACGGCGGTCTGCTTCCCCCGCTCTAAAAGCGATGAGGAGGTGGTTTCCACACCACCCCCTCATCTTTCCCGCGTGCGAACTAGGTGGCGCTGCCGTGCACGATGTCGGTGTTGAGGATATCGACGCCGACCAGGGTGATGGTCGTCAGTTGCCCGCCGGTCTCGTGAATCGTCACGATGCTGTCGGCGCCGCTGTTGTCGATGTTCTGCACGGTGGAGCTGGCGTCGCCGTTGAGGACCAGCTTGTCACGCTGGCCGGCGGTGTCGAAGCCGGTGACCTGGTACTTGTTCTCGGCGCGGGCCAGGTCGACGTTGAAGGCCTCACGGGTGCCGGTCACGCCCGCCAGCACGTAATCGAAGGTCCCGCCCGCGGCCTTGTTGGCGAACAGGTTGGTGGTGAAGGAGCTGGTGGCGGTGTCTCCGTCCCCGTCGGTCACCGTGGCGTTGAACGACAGCTTGACGTCGCTGGCCAGGTTCTCGACCTGCCGGATGAACTGGATGGTCGGGACCTTGATCATGCCTTCGGCCATGGTCAGCTGGATGGCGTCGATCATCTTGCCGGCGACTGTCTGCACGGTGAAGGACTTCTGCCCGCCAGTCTCATTCTGCAGGTTGGCCGCCAGCACTTTGATCGGCGCGCCTGACGTCGTGCCGTCGTCGTAGTAGGCGACGTAATACAGGGACTCCGTCGCCGGGTCGTAGCCACCCACCGAGTTGTCGATGAAGACCTTCACCGAGGTCAGCAGGGTCTGCGGGTTGGCGACGAAGCTGTCGTCACCGGCGGTAATGCCGGCACCGCTGCCCTGGAGGACGTTGTTCTTCACGCCGATGCCGGAAGTGCTGACATTGAGGGCCTTCTGGTCGTCGATGTATGACGGCAGCGGGTTGGTCTGCAGTTGCACTTCGGTGGGGTCGGTCGCGCCCTGTCCGATACCGGTCAGGATGCTGTTTGCCCCCGTCTGCGGGGCCAGCGCCTTGGCGGCGAAGAAGACCACGGCGTCAGTGCCGATGGTCAGCGTCTGCACCGGGTCCGGGCCGCCGGCGCCGAGCTGGCCGTTGGCGGTGCTCAGCACCAGTGTCGAGCTGAAGCCCTGCACCAGGTCGAGGGTGTAGGTGCCATCCGCCAGGGCCGTCAGGGTGTAGTCCACGCTGGTGTTGGCGGTGCTGGCATTGTTGTCGAAGTCCCCGGTGAGGGTGCCCGCGAAGTGGTACGCGCCGTTGGCGTCCGGCGACGGCGACTGCTCGGTGAGCGTGCCGGTCCCGGTGGTGGTGGTGCCGTTGGGCCGCACCAGGGTGAACTGCCCGTTCGCCAGGACGATATCCAGCCCCGCAGCACCACTGCCGTCGGCGCCGAAGGCATGGTCCCAGTAGCCGGTCTGCGCCAGGGTGCTGCCGGTGCCGACGATGTTGCCGAAGGCCAGCGACGGTCCGTCATCCTTGAAGATCAGGTTCTGACCGATGTTCAGCGTGGCCTGGGCGCTGTCGCCATCCTTGTCGGTGATGGTCCCGGTGAGCTTCACCAGGTTGTCCGCGCTGAGAGTCCTGCTGTCGTCAGGGTTGCTGGTATTGGCATGCACCACGGCGCGCAACTGGTCGAGGGTGACGTCACCGTTGCTGGCTGCGCTGACGGTAAACACCAGTGCATTGCTGACTGCGGTGCGACCCTCCACCACGCCGTTGTTGACGGACAGGTTCACCGCCTGGCCGGTCGCCGTGTCGACCAGGCCGGAAGGCCCGGCGACCACGCTCAGGGTGTAGGTCAGGGTGCCGGCTCCGTCGGCGCCGTACGCTGAGGTGAAGTTGGCGGCGAAGTTCGCCGTGGCGTTGGTGGCGAGCACGGTTTCGTCCACCGTCAGGGTCGGTTCGACGCCGGTGGTGCTGATGCTCGGCCCGTCATCCTTGAAGATCAGGTTCTGGCCGATGTTCAGCGTCGTCTGGGCGCTGTCGCCGTCCCTGTCGGTCTTGGTCGCGGTCAGGGTTACCAGGCTGTCCGAACTCAGGGTCCTGGAGTCATCGGGATCGCTGGTGTTGTCGTGGACGATGGCGCGCAACTGATCGAGGGTGACGTCACCGTTGGCATTGACACTGACGGTGAAGACCAGGTCGCCGCTGACGGCGCAACGGCCTTCGACCACCGTGCCGTTGAGGGAGAGCAGCACCGACTGGCCGGTGGCGGTGTCGGTCAGCCCGGAGGCCCCCGAGACGCAGCCCAGGGTGTAGGTCAGGGTGCCGGCTCCGTCGGCGCCGAACGAGGAGTTGAAGTTGGCGGAGAAGGCCTTCAGCGAGTTGGTGCTGAGGTCGGAATCATCCACGGTCATCACCGGTTCCGTGCCGGTGGGGCTGACGCTCGGGCCGTCGTCCTTGAACACCAGATTCTGGCCGATGTTCAGCGTGGCCTGGGCACTGTCGCCGTCCTTGTCGGTCTTGGTCGCGGTAAGTTTCACCAGGTCGTCGGAGGTCAGCGTGCGGGAGTCATCCGGGTTGCTGGCGTCGGCATGCACGATGGCGCGTATCTGGTCCAGCGTCACGGTGCCGTTGGCGGCGACGCTGACGGTGAACACCAGGTCGTTGCTGGAAGCCGTGCGGCCTTCGACGACGCCGTTGTTGACCGAGAGGTTCACGGCCTGCCCGGTGGCGGTGTCGGTCAGCCCGGAGGCACCGGCAATCACGCTCAGCGCATAGGTCAGGGTGCCCGCGCCATCGGCGCCGAAGGCCGAGCTGAAGTTGGCAGCGAAGCTCTGGCTGGCATCGGTGCCGAGTGCCGATTCGTCCACCGTCAGCGTGGGCTCGGTGCCGGTGGTGCTGATGCTCGGGCCGTCGTCCTTGAAGTTCAGGTTCTGGCCGATGTTCAGCGTGGCCTGGACACTGTCGCCGTCCTTGTCGGTCTTGGTCGCGGTGAGTTTCACCAGGTCATCGGAGGTCAGCGTGCGGGAGTCATCCGGATTGCTGGTGTCGGCGTGCACGATGGCGCGTATCTGGTCCAGCGTCACGGTGCCGTTGGCGGCGACGCTGACGGTGAACACCAGGTCGTTGCTGGAAGCCGTGCGGCCTTCGACGACGCCGTTGTTGACCGAGAGGTTCACGGCCTGCCCGGTGGCGGTGTCGGTCAGCCCGGAGGCTCCGGCGATTACGCTCAGCGCGTAGGTCAGGGTGCCCGCGCCGTCGGCGCCAAAGGCCGAGGTGAAGTTGGCGGCGAAGCTCTGGCTGGCATCGGTTGCCAGGGCGGATTCGTCCACTGTCAGCGTGGGTTCTGTGCCTGTGGTGCTGATGCTCGGGCCGTCATCCTTGAAGTTCAGGTTCTGGCCGATGTTCAGCGTGGCCTGGACACTGTCGCCGTCCTTGTCGGTCTTGGTTGCGGTGAGTTTCACCAGGTCGTCGGAGGTGAGGGTCTTCGAGTCATCCGGATCGCTGGTGTTGGGGTGGACCACGGCGCGGATCTGGTCGAGGGTGACGTTACCGGTGGTGTCGACGCTCACCGTGAACACCAGGTCGTTGCTGACCGCCGTGCGGCCTTCGACGACGCCGTTGTTGACCGAGAGGTTCACCGCCTGCCCGGTGGCGGTGTCGGTCAGCCCGGAGGCGCCGGCGATCACGCTCAGCGCATAGGTCAGGGTGCCTGCGCCGTCAGCGCCGAAGGCCGAGGTGAAATTGGCGGCGAAGCCCTGGGTATCGTTGGTGGCTAGGGCCGATTCGTCCACGGTCAGGGTCGGCTCGGTGCCCGTGGTGCTGATGCTCGGCCCATCGTCCTTGAAGACGAGGTTCTGGCCGATGTTCAGTGTGGCCTGGGCGCTGTCGCCGTCCTTGTCGGTCTTGGTCGCGGTGAGTTTCACCAGGTCGTCGGAGGTCAGTGTGCGCGAGTCATCCGGATTGCTGGTGTCGGCATGCACGATGGCGCGGATCTGATCCAGCGTCACGGTACCGTTGGCGGCCACGCTGACGGTGAATACCAGGTCGTTGCTGACCGCCGTGCGGCCTTCGACCACGCCGGCATTGACCGACAGATTCACCGCCTGCCCGGTGGCGGTGTCGGTCAGCCCAGAGGCGCCGGCGATCACGCTCAGCGCATAGGTCAGGGTGCCGGCATTGTCGGCGCCGAAGGCGGAGGTGAAGTTGGCGGCAAAGCTCTGGCTGGCGTCGCTGGCCAGGGCGGATTCGTCCACGGTCAGCGTGGGCTCGGTGCTGGTGGTGCTGATGCTCGGGCCGTCATCCTTGAACACCAGATTCTGGCCGATGTTCAGGGTGGCCTGTGCACTGTCGCCGTCGCCGTCGGTCTTGGTCGCGGTGAGCTTCACCAGGTCGTCGGAGGTGAGGGTTTTCGAGTCATCCGGATCGTTGGTGTCGGGGTGGACCACGGCGCGGATCTGGTCGAGCGTGACGGTGCCGTTGGCGGCGACGCTGACGGTGAACACCAGGTCGTTGCTGGAGGCCGTGCGGCCTTCGACGACGCCGTTGTTGACCGAGAGGTTCACGGCCTGCCCGGTGGCGGTGTCGGTCAGCCCGGAGGCGCCGGCAATCACGCTCAGCGCGTAGGTCAGGGTGCCCGCGCCGTCGGCCCCGAAGGCCGAGGTGAAGTTGGCGGCGAAGCTCTGGCTGGCATCAGTGGCGAGGACGGTTTCGTCCACCGTCAGTGTGGGTTCGGTGCCGGTGGTGCTGATGCTCGGGCCGTCGTCCTCGAAGATCATTTTCGAGCCGATTTCCGCCGTCGCCGTGGACACCTGCAGCAACTTGAAGCCGCCGATGTCGAAGTCGGCGTGGTCATTGCCCTTGGCGTCGACCGCCGCGCCGTTCTCGACCAGCACACGGTTGTGGTCCGCCGTGGTGGTGTATTCGATCTTGTAGCCGGCCAGCACACCGGTGATGGTCGCCACGCCGCCGTTGAAGGTGATGGCGATGGTCGGATCGTTCACCGTGCCGTTGGAGTTTTCCACCACCGCGTTGGTGGCGATATTGATGACCCGGACGTTGGTGATGGCAATGGCGGTGTCGCCGGCATAGCCGTCGATGAAGTTCGTACCTGATTCGGCGGCGGTGCTGAAGGCGCTGATCTTGACGATGGCGCTCTTGCCGCTCTGCAGCTGCACCACATCGAAGCTGGCGGTCTTGGCGTTGAACATCTGGGTGAAGTCGATGTTCGCTTCGATGTCCGCTTCATTCTGGTCCAGGTTGGGAATGGTCACGTTCTGCCGGGCACCGGTGACGAAGGTGAAGCGGATGCCTTCCTGCTCGACGATCATCTGGTTGTTGGTGCCGAAGGTGGTCGGGCCGCCAGCCTGGCTGGTGTTGATGGTATCGCCGGTGGTGATGTTGGCGCCGGTGGACTGGTTGGCCGGGTCCTTGCCGGTGGCGATGATGGTCGGGTCGGTGATACGCACCACTCCGTTTTCAGTGACCGTAGTCGGGTTCGCCGTGGTGAACATCAGGAACAGGTTCTGCCCGGATGGGGCGTCGGCCAGGCTGAAGGTCAGGTCCTGGCTGGTGCCGATGTAGACCTTGTTCAGCAGGTCGAGGGCATCGTCCGGGTTGCTGCCGTTGGGGTGCTTGAGGGGCTGGTATTCCACCGTCCAGATCTTGCCGCCGCTGACCGGCGAGCCGGTTTCCTCGATGTAGGCGGCGAACACGATGGCGCCTGAAGCGCTGCCGGCACGCCCGACGAGCACGTTGTTGTTGGTGCTGTCGGTGTAGAGCAGGATGTCGACGCCGGCGAGGGTGTCCAGGCCGCTGTCCAGGCCATTGAGCGGCGCGCCATTGCTGCCGGTGAAGAGGATGTCAGTGATGGCGCCACCGGGTGCCGCGCTGATGGTGAAGGCATTGCTGCCAGTGTTGCCGGCCGCGCCGGTGTAGCCGCTCAGGGCGGCACCCGAGGCGGTGCCGGCGCCGAGGGCGGTGAGACGGGCGGTGAACGCGGCCGGCAGGGAGGCCAGGAGGATGTCGTTGTCATTCGCGTCGCCTGCCGGGCTGGGGCTTGCCGTGGCGTTCTGCAGGCCGGCAGTTTCGTCGACCGTAACGGTCACGCCGGTCGCCACGACGGTGGGGCCGGCGTCAGTGAAGGTGGCGGTTGCCGTAGCGCCGCCGCTGGAGGCGGAGAGCAGGAATCGCGCCCCGGCCGAGTCGTCCGGGTCCACGTACCAGGAAGTGGTGACGCTGCCGTTGACCTGGCCGTCCAGGTCGCCGGCGCCGCCGTCGGTCACGTACCAGGGATCGTGGCCGGCACCGGCGTTGGTGTTGAGTACGTCGTCCGCGGTGCCCCATATGCCGTCGGCGCCGGGGCTGGTGGCGTGGTCCACCTCGATCTTCACGGTGCTGCCGGCAGCAAAGCCGCTGGCGGTGATGGTGGCAGTGCTGCCGGGGGCGTAATCGTTCTGGTCGGTGGTGACGGATGGGGCGCTGGTGTCATCTGCGGTGGGGCGCGTTGGCGGCGCAATTTTCTTATGGATGGTCATGATGTTCTCCCGTGCATGTCCATGCGTGGTGGCCAGACCTCGACTGCTGGCCTTTTACTGCTACATGCCACGACTATGGGGACGGCCCCCGGAATGCGCATCGGCCGATACTCCCAGGCGGCCTGGGAGTTTTGGACTAGTCCGGAAGGCAAGGGCAGGCGGCGCGCGGGCTGCAACGCAGCGCTTGCCGACGGGAGGTAGACAGATCGGCATTTGCCGGGAGAAGAAGCAAATCGCCGGGGAACGCCCATGAAAAAGCCCGCATCATGCGGGCTTCTTTCATTCTGGCGGTTTGTATCAGTGCTTCGGCGCGTCGTCCGGCAGGGCTAGGACCTGCTTCTCGCGGTTCCAGTCGAAGGGCTCGCCGTTCTCCTCGGCCTCGAAGCGACGCTCGTCCAACTGCTGGTACATCTGCAGCTCTTCGTCGGGCATGTAGTGCAGGCAGTCACCGCCGAAAAACCACAGCAGGTCGCGCGGGATCAGGTGGGCGATCTGCGGGTAGCGGTGGAAGATCTGGCTGATCAGGTCCTGGCCCAGGTACTGAGCGCCTTCCGGGTCGCGCGGCAGTTCCGCCAGCAGTTCGTCGAAGCGCTCGAGGAACAGGCCGTGGTTGTCCTCGGGTACCTGCTCGGCTTCACCCAGGGCGCCAAGAATCATGCGCAGGTGGTTGAGCAGGGCGATATGGTGGTCGAGATAGGCACTGGCCATGGGAGTTCCTCTGGAGCTGGATTAAAACGGCCGGGGAGTATATCGGGTTTCGCCGCTGCTGCCGCCGGGTCGATCAGCGGAGCGGGCGCATCTGGATCTGCCGGCGCTGGTTGTCGATCTGCTGGCGCTGCTGGTCGATGATGCGCTGCTGCTGTTGCAACTGCTGTTGCTGCAGGTCGCTCTTCTGCCGCTGGATCATCTGGTCGCTCTGCCGCCGCTGCTCGTTCCAGCGCCGCTGGTTGTCCTGCTGGCGCTGCAGGTCCTGCTGCTGCATCTGCAGGCGCTGGTCCTCGTAGTTGAGGCGCTGGCTGTCCAGCTGGTTTTGCCGCAGCTGCTGCTGGCGGCGCAGGCTGTCCTGCTGTTGCTGGATTGGGTCGATGACCGGGCTGGGTGGCGGCGCCGGGCGTTGCCGGCTGGGGTAGAGCCAGGGGTCGGCCTGGGCGCTGCCAACCAGCACCATTGCCAGGACGAGAAGCAGGGATCGACGCATGGTGCGGTTCTCCATTGCGGTGATTGCTGCAGTGTGCACCCGATAGCCCGAACCGGCATTGCTTTGCGTCGGACAAAAGAAGGGCGCCCGAAGGCGCCCCGTGCGTGAAGCGTGACAGTTACTCCGCCGAGGTGGTCGGCTTGCGGGCCGGTTTCTCCGTGCGTGCCTCTTCGTGGACGGGGTGTTTCCCAGTCAGTTCTTCCTTGGAAAAGTCGTCCACGTCGATCACCGCGCGGCGTGCGCGTTCGGCGGCGTGCAGGGTTTGCGCTTCGGCCGCTTCCAGCATGCCAGCCTCGAGGGCTGCGTCGATGGGCGACTGCCCCGGCTTGGGCGCCACGCCATGCTCCTTGAGGGCCTTGTGCAGCTTCTTCTGCAAGGGTGCAGCGACGGCAAGCTGGTCGTAGGCGGTGGTGAGCTTGGCCACCGGATCATCCGCGCCCGTGGGCAGGTGGGCGCCGGCAAGGATTGCCTGCAATGCCGGGTCGCTCAGCGGGCGGCCGAGGATGTGGGCAATCTCGGCGTCCAGCGCGTCGCTCGGGCCACGGTGGCGACGACCCAGTGGCAGCACCAGCACACGCAGCAGGCAGGCGAAGGCGCGGTTGGGGAAGTTGTCGATCAGGTCGGCCAGCGCCGCTTCGGCCTTCTCCAGGTTCTCCTCCATGGCCCAGTGCAGCAGCGGGTGCAGGTAGTCCGGGTTGTCCAGGTCGTGATAGCGCTTGAGTGCGGCGGAGCCGAGGTACAGGTGGCTGAGCGCATCGCCCAGCCGCGCGGACAGGCGTTCGCGGCGCTTCAGCTCGCCGCCGAGCATCATCATGCTGAAGTCGGCGAGGAGGGCGAAGGATGCGGCGAGGCGGTTCAGCGCACGGTAGTACGGACGGCTGATACGGTCCCCCGGCACCTGGTCGAAGCTGCCGAAGCCCAGGCCCAGCAACAGGCTGCTGGCGGCGTTGCTGACGGCGAAGCCGATGTGGTTGAGCAGCAGTTCGTCGAACTCGCGCTCGGCCTGGTCCTGATCCTCGCGGCGGGCCAGCTCCATTTCCTTGAGTACGTACGGATGGCAGCGGATGGCGCCCTGGCCGAAGATCATCAGATTGCGCGAGAGGATGTTGGCGCCCTCGACGGTGATGAAGATCGGCGCAGCCTGCCAGGAGCGGCCCAGGTAGTTGTTCGGGCCGAGGATGATGCCCTTGCCGCCATGGATATCCATCGCGTGGGCGATGCACTCGCGGCCGCGTTCGGTGAGGTGGTACTTGAGGATGGCCGAGAGCACCGAGGGCTTCTCGCCCAGGTCCACTGCGTTGGCGGTGAGGATGCGTGCGCTGTCCATCATCCAGGCATTGCCGCCGATGCGGGCGAGGGCTTCCTGGATGCCTTCGAAGGCCGACAGCGGCACGTTGAACTGCTCGCGCACCTGGGCGTAGCGGCCGCTGACGTAGCTGCCAGCCTTGGCGGCGCTGGTGCCGACTGCCGGCAGGGAGATGGAGCGGCCCACCGACAGGCAGTTCATCAGCATCATCCAGCCTTTGCCGATCATCTCCTGGCCGCCGATGATGTAGTCCAGCGGCACGAAAACATCCTTGCCGGAGTTGGGGCCGTTCATGAAGGCGGCGCCCAGCGGTACGTGGCGGCGGCCGATCTGCACGCCGTCGGTATCGGTGGGGATCAGCGCCAGGGTGATGCCGAGGTCTTCCTCCTCGCCCAGCAGGTGGTCCGGGTCATGGCACTTGAAGGCCAGACCGAGGAGGGTGGCCACCGGGCCGAGGGTGATGTAGCGCTTCTCCCAGGTGAGGCGCAGGCCGATGACTTCCTGGCCTTCCCACTGGCCCTTGCAGACCACGCCGACGTCGGTCATGCCGCCGGCATCGGAACCGGCCTGCGGGCTGGTCAGGGCGAAGCAGGGGATCTCGTCGCCAGTGGCCAGGCGCGGCAGGTAGCGCTGGCGCTGGGCGTCGGTGCCGTAGTGCAGCAGCAGTTCGGCCGGGCCGAGGGAGTTGGGCACCATCACCGTAGAGGCAAGGTCGCCGCTGCGGGTGGCGAGCTTCATCACCACCTGGGAGTGGGCGAAGGCGGAGAAGCCCTTGCCGCCATATTCCTTGGGAATGATCAGGCCGAAGAAGCCCTGGCTCTTGATGTAGGCCCAGGCTTCGGGCGGCAGGTCCATGTCCTTGCCGACCTGGTAATCGTTGATCATCGCGCAGAGCTGCTCGGTGGGACCGTCGACGAACGCCTGCTCCTCCTCGGTCAGTTGCGCACGGGGGTAGGCCAGCAGGGTGTGCCAGTCCGGGCGGCCGCTGAACAGCTGGCCATCCCACCAGACGGTACCGGCCTCGATGGCCTCGCGTTCGGTCTCGGACATCGGCGGCAGGGTCTTCTTGAACCAGGCGAACAGCCGCGAGGTGAACAGGCTGCGGCGCAGGTCGGTGGCGAGAATGGTCACCGCGACCACCGCCCAGAGCAGCCACAACGGCACCATCCAGCCGTGGGCGTGGCTGAACAGGCTCATCAATGCAAGGTACACGGCGACGATGCCAAGTGCCTTCAGGGGCGCGGCGCGGCGGTGCGCGAGCCAGGCAACGCCGAGGATCAGGACGAGTAACCAGACGAGCAGCATGCGGATTCCTCCATGACAGCCAGCTCCGGCAACCGCAGGCCGTGGCGGGCTTGGTGACGAGAGTGCGCGAACATGGCGGCAGGTGTTCCCGGTCGGGGCCCCTCCACCTTGCAACGGAAGCTTAGCTGGGCGAATCGGACCGATGGCCGCATGGCCGGACAGCTTGGCCGGATCGCCTTGTCGGGTAGCCGATCCGGCTGGTTAGACTGGTGGCGACATCAAGGACGACCAGCCCGGAGACAGCGCCATGCAGCAATACCTCAAGCCCAGCCGCTTCGTGGATAGTGACCACCCGGGGGTGATCGAGTTCGCTCTAAATCACCGTGGCGACGGCGGCACCCCGCTGGAGCAGGCGGTGGCGCTGTATTACGCGGTGCGCGACAAGGTTCGCTACAACCCGTACGTGTTCAGCCGCGACCCGCAGACGCTCAAGGCCAGCCATGCGCTGGAAACCGGGCAGTCCTACTGCGTGCCCAAGGCCACGCTGCTGGCGGCCTGCGCCCGCTATTGCGGCATCCCCGCGCGCATCGGACTGGCCGACGTGAAGAACCACCTGGCTACGCCGCGCCTGCTGGAACTGCTGCGCAGCGAAGTGTTCGCGATGCACGGCTACACCGAGCTGTTCCTCGAGGGGCGCTGGGTCAAGGCTACGCCGGCCTTCGACATCGGCCTGTGCGAGGCCTTCGGCGTGCTGCCGCTGGAGTTCGACGGGCGCACCGACAGCGTCTTCCACCCGTTCAACCGCGACGGTGAGCGGCACATGGAGTACCTGCGCGACCACGGCCAGTTCCCCGACGTACCCGAGGAATTCTTCTTCGGCTACCTCAAGCAATGCTACCCGCACCTGTTCATGGGCGAGGACGCGCCGCTGCAGGGCGACATGCGCAGCGAAGCCGCTAAAGCATGAACGCAATCGATAGTGACCATCAGTAGCTGTGTCTTTTTTCCTCGCGCCGTTGCCGGTAGGGTGCCGTCATCCGAAGTCACGTCTTCAAGCCGTGGCTTCATCCGATGACGACAACAAGAGAGGCGCAGCATGCTCAAGATCTGGGGCCGGAAGAATTCCTCCAACGTGCGCAAGGCGCTCTGGTGCGCGGAAGAGGCCGGTCTGGCCTATGAACGGATCGACGCTGGCGGCGCTTTCGGCCTGGTCAACGACGAGCCCTACCGCTCGCTGAACCCCAACGGTGTGGTGCCGACCCTGGACGACGACGGCTTCGTGCTCTGGGAGTCCAACACCATCGTCCGCTACCTTGCCGCGCGCTACGCCCCGGACCTGTATCCGCAGGACCTGCAGCAGCGCGCCAGCGCCGAGAAATGGATGGACTGGACCACCTCGTCCCTCGCCACGCCGTTCCGCACCGTGTTCTGGGGAACCGTGCGCACGCCGCCGGAGCAGCGCGACGTGGCCGCCATCCAGGCCGCCATCGACATCTGCGCCAACCTGCTGGCCATTCCCGAAGCGACCCTGGCGAAACAGCCGTACCTCACCGGCGAACAATTCGGTATCGGTGACATTCCGCTGGGCTGCTTCATCTATGCTTGGTTCGAAATGCCCATCGAGCGCCCGGCACAGCCGCATCTCGCGGCCTGGTACGAGCGCCTGAAGGCGCGCCCGGCCTACCGTGACGCAGTGATGACCGATCTGACCTGAATGCCTGCGCGTGCCGCAGAGGTTGCAATCCTCGCGGCGTACCCTTATCAAGCAGGCCTTTTTCCAAAGACATGCGTCTTTCCACCGACTTTCAACGGGAAAAACCATGAGTTCCGCGCTGTCCATCCGTCAACTGACGAAGACCTACGGCAACGGCTTCCAGGCCCTCAAGGGCATCGATCTGGACGTCGCCGAGGGCGATTTCTTTGCCTTGCTGGGCCCCAACGGCGCCGGCAAATCCACCACCATCGGCATCCTTTCCACCCTGGTGAACAAGACCAGCGGCACAGTGAACGTGTTCGGCCATGACCTGGACAAGGACCCGTACGGTTTGAAGCGCTGCCTGGGCGTAGTGCCCCAGGAGTTCAACTTCAACCAGTTCGAGAAGGTGTTCGACATCGTCGTCACCCAGGCCGGCTACTACGGCATCCCGATGAGCGTGGCCAAGGGCCGCGCCGAGAAATACCTGACCCAGCTGGGCCTGTGGGACAAGCGCAACTCCGCTTCCCGCGAACTCTCCGGCGGCATGAAGCGCCGTCTGATGATCGCCCGGGCACTGGTACACGAGCCGCGCCTGTTGATCCTCGACGAACCCACCGCCGGCGTGGACATCGAACTGCGCCGCTCGATGTGGAACTTCCTCACCGAGCTCAATGGCGAAGGCATCAGCATCATCCTCACCACGCACTATCTGGAGGAAGCCGAGCAGTTGTGCCGCAACATCGCGATCATCGACCACGGCACCATCGTGGAGAACACCAGCATGCGCAAGCTGCTGAGCAAACTGCACGTGGAGACCTTCTACCTCGACCTGCAAGGCACCCTGAGCGAGGCGCCGAAGCTCGATGGCTATCCGGTGCGCCTGGTGGATGACCACACCCTGGAAGTGCAGGTGGACAAGTCGCTGGGCATCAACGGCCTGTTCGTGCAGCTCAATGCCCAGGGCCATCAGGTGCTGAGCCTGCGCAACAAGAGCAACCGCCTGGAGGAACTGTTCGTGTCGCTGGTGGAGAAGAATCTGTCGAAGGTGGCGGTATGAGTCACGAACTGCGCGCCAACTGGGTCGCCCTGAACACCATCGTCTACCGCGAAGTCCGCCGCTTCCTGCGCATCTGGCCGCAGACCCTGCTGCCACCAGCGATCACCATGGTTCTGTACTTCGTCATCTTCGGCAATTTGATCGGCCGGCAGATCGGCGACATGGGCGGCTTCACCTACATGCAGTACATCGTGCCGGGGCTGATCATGATGTCGGTGATCACCAACTCCTACGGCAACGTGGTGTCGAGCTTCTTCGGCAGCAAGTTCCAGCGCAACATCGAGGAGCTGCTGGTCTCGCCGGTATCGCCGCACACTATCCTCCTGGGCTTCGTCTGCGGCGGCGTGCTGCGCGGCCTGGCGGTGGGCGTGATCGTCACCATCCTGTCGCTGTTCTTCACCGACCTGCAGATCCACCACCTGGGCATCACCGTGCTGGTGGTGGTGCTGACAGCGGCGATCTTCTCCATGGGCGGCTTCGTCAATGCGGTGTTCGCTCGCAACTTCGACGACATCTCGATCATCCCGACCTTCGTGCTGACGCCGCTAACCTACCTGGGCGGGGTGTTCTACTCGATCACGCTGCTGCCGCCGTTCTGGCAGACGGTGTCGCTGGCCAATCCGATCCTGCACATGGTCAACGCCTTCCGCTACGGCATCCTCGGCGTGTCCGACATCCGCATCGGCACGGCGGTGATCTTCATGCTGGTGGCGACCGTGCTGCTGTACGTCTTCTGCGTGCGCCTGCTGGTGAGTGGGCGCGGCATGCGCCAGTGAGCGGCTCGTTGCGCTGATGAAAAAGGCCCCGGTTGGGGCCTTTTTTTTCTTTTTGGGGTAGGCAAATCTGATTCCCCAGCGGGACCCGGCTCTTGCAGGAGCGAGCTTGCTCGCGAACCGCCCAGCGCGAGAGCTGCCGGTGAACCTGTTCGCGAGCAAGCTCGCTCCTACAGGGAGTGGCTTTTCGGAAACTCGATAACGAACCGCGTCCACCCGTCGGCCGACTCACAGCGAATCTCCCCGCCATGGGCCCGCACGATGGACCGGCAGATAGCCAACCCCAATCCGGCATGTTCGCCCTGGCCTTCGCGGCGAGCAGGGTCGGCGCGGTAGAAGCGATCGAACAAGCGCGGCAGGCGCTCGGCGGGAATTTCCCGGCCAGGGTTCTCCACGCTCAGGCGGTCCGGTTCCAGGCGCACGCGAATCTGCCCGCCGTCCGGGGTGAAGCGCAGCGCGTTGTCCAGCAGGTTGGCCAGCACCCGGCGCAGCAAGGCACGGTCGCCCTGTACGGACAGCTCTCCATCACGCTCCAGGCGAATCGACTTCTCCTCCGCCAATGGCCCGTAGAACTCCAGCAACTCGTCCACCTCGCCGGCTAGCGCCAGCGGCTGGCTATTGGGCGTGAGCAGGCCGTGGTCGGCCTTGGCCAGAAACAGCATGTCGTTGACCATCGCGGTGAGCCGCTCCAGCTCTTCCAGGTTGCCGTGCAGCGCCTCGCGGTATTCCTCCAGGCTGCGCGTGCGCGACAGCACCACCTGTGTCTGGGTCAGCAGCCCGGTGAGCGGCGTGCGCAGCTCGTGGGCGATGTCGGCGGAGAAGGCTGACAGGCGCTGGAAGGCTTCTTCCAACCGCGCCAGCATGGCGTTCAGCTCGCCGGCCAGACCGCGCAGTTCCTGCGGCATCTGCCCGGCATCCAGGCGAGTGGTCAGCGAGTGCGCGCTGACCTGTGCCGCCACTTCACTCATGCGCCGCAGAGGCTTCAGGCTGGCGCGGGCGGCCCAGGCGCCGAGCAGCGCGGTGGCCAGGGCGGAGAAGCCCATGGTCATCCAGATCAGCCGCTGCATGCGCTGCAGGAAATGCTGGTGGTGGGTGATGTCGAGGATCAGCGTCAGTTGCGGGCCGTCGGATCGCTCGGCATTCAATGGCGCTTGCAGTTCGCGGTAGGCAGGAGGTTCGTCGCTGGCCATGTTCATCGTCGGCAGTTGCCAGAACCAGCGTTGCCCGTCAGCGCCTTGCAGGCGCAGGCCGAGGTCGGGATGGCGTTCCAGTTCGCGGCGCAGTTCGGCGTTGTGCGGGGCAAGTTCGTCGGCGCTGCCGACATCCTTCAGGACATCGCGGAAGATCGCCAGTTTGCCGCTCAGCAGTTGCTGATCCAGCTCGATGAAATGCGCCTCGCTGGCGCGGCTGAAAACAATGCCCGCCATCAGCGACACGGCGGCGGTGCAGGCGGCGAACAGCAGGCTCAAGCGCAGGCCGAGGGACAGGCGGGCGCTCATGCTTCACGCTCTTCCAGCACGTAGCCCATGCCGCGCACGGTGTGGATCAGGCGCTGCGGGAAGTCGTCGTCGACCTTGGCGCGCAGGCGGCGGATGGCGACTTCGATGACGTTGGTATCGCTGTCGAAATTCATGTCCCACACCTGGGAGGCGATCAGCGACTTGGGCAGCACCTCGCCGCGGCGCCTCAGCAGCAGTTCCAGCAGGGCGAACTCCTTGGCGGTCAGGTCGATGCGCTTGCCGGCGCGCTGCACGCGGCGGCGCAGCAGGTCCAGTTCGAGGTCGGCCAGTTGCAGGGTGGTTTCCTGCAACTGCTGGCCGCCGCGGCGCAGCAGAGTACGCACGCGGGCGAGCAGTTCGACGAAGGCGAAGGGCTTCACCAGGTAATCGTCAGCACCCAGCTCCAGGCCGCGCACGCGGTCCTCCACGGCATCGCGGGCGGTGAGGAACAACACGGGTACGGCGCTGCCGGTCTGGCGAACTGCCTGGAGGATCTGCCAGCCGTCGCGGCCGGGCAGCATCACATCGAGGATCAGCAGGTCATGTTCACCGGCCAGGGCCAGTTGCAGGCCTTCGTCACCGTCCGCGCTCAGGTCGACGGCAAAGCCGGCCTCGCTGAGGCCCTGGCGCAGGTATTGGCCGATGCGGGGTTCGTCTTCGACGATGAGGAGTTTCATCCGGATATCCATTCAGGTGCTTTGGGGCGCGGCTGTCATCAGGGTAATGGGGCGGTCAGCGAACTGACAGGGTCGGCATTGCACACTGGCGATGTGTTCATTCTCCAGCGCCATCGAGGAGCCCACCATGCACCTGATCATCTCCACGCTGTTTGCCGTGCTGTTCTTCCCCGCTACGCCGGTCCTGGCCGACGGAGGAGGGGACATCACCTTCCAGCGCATGCAGGAACAGGCCGCCACGGCGCGCCAGGCCTGCTGAATCCGATTCATCGTGCTGCCCCTTGCCCGCCCTTCGGCGGGCTTTTTTTCGCCCTCTTTATACCCCGTGCCAGGCGGGTGAGCGCCAAGCTGACAGAGTTGTAATCTTCCCGACAGGTAACCCTCAGCCGCCGACAGCGACCATGGCCAACATTCCAGAAAGGAGATTCGCCATGTCCCTGCGCCATCTGCTCCAAGTTTCCGCCCTCGGCCTTGCCGCCGCCATCAGCCTGCCGGCCCTGGCCGATGCCGGGCACGACTATGACTTCGGCAAGCCGGCCAAGGCTACCCAGGCCACCCGCACCGTGGAGATCAAGCTGGGCGAGATGTTCTTCGAGCCGGAAAGCATCGACGTGAAGCCGGGCGAGACCGTGCGTTTCGTCATCCACAACACTGGCAGCTTGCTGCACGAGTTCAACCTGGGCAGCGCCGCCATGCACGCCGGTCACCAGAAGGAAATGCAGCAGATGATGGACTCGGGGATGCTCACCCCCACCGGCATGCACGACATGAGCAAGATGGACCCCGGCTCCATGGGCCATAGCAAGATGGACCATAGCAAGATGGGCCATGGCGATATGCCGATGATGAAGCACGACGACCCCAACAGCGTGCTGGTCGAGCCCGGCAAGACCGCCGAGCTGACCTGGACCTTCAGCAAGGCCACCAGCCTGGAGTTCGCCTGCAACATCCCGGGGCACTACCAGGCCGGCATGGTCGGCAAACTGACCGTCAAGCCCTGAGCGGGAGCGCTGCGATGATCCGCGCAAGGGAATGGGCTCTGGGGGCGCTGCTGCTGGCACCGTTGATGGTGCAGGCGGGCGTGTATGACCTGACGATTGGCGAGGGCGAGCTGAAGCTGTCCGACGGCGCTCGCAAGGCGCTCACGGTAAACGGGCAGACGCCCGCGCCCGAACTGCGCTTCAAGGAAGGCGAGGACGTCGAGCTGCGCGTCACCAACAGCCTCGACCGCGATACCTCGCTGCACTGGCACGGGCTGATTCTGCCCTACACCCAGGACGGCGTGCCGGGGATCAGCTTCCCCGGCATCAAGCCCGGCGAAACCTTCACCTATCGCTTCACCGTGAAACAGTCCGGCACATACTGGTACCACGCCCACAGCGACTTCCAGGAGATCGAGGGGCTGTACGGCCCGCTGGTGATCGAGCCAAAAGCGCGCGAGCCATACCGCTACGACCGCGAGTACACCCTGCTGCTGGCCGACTGGCACGACACCCGGCCGGAAACCGTGTTCGCCAACCTGAAGAAACAGAGCGACTACTACAACCGCAACCAGCGCACGCTGGGTGATTTCATCGCCGAATCCAGCGCCAATGGCTTCATGGCGACCCTGCGCGACCGCCTGGACTGGGGCGGCATGCGCATGACGCCAACGGACATCGCCGACATCACCGGCTTCCGTTTCCTGGTCAATGGCCAGGACGCCGAGCAGAACTGGACCGGCCTGTTCAAGCCCGGCGAGCGCGTGCGCCTGCGCATCATCAACGGCTCGGGCATGAGCTACTTCGACCTGCGCATTCCCGGCCTGAAAATGACCGTAGTGCAGGCCGACGGCAACGATGTGCAGCCGGTTAGCGTGGACGAACTGCGTATCGCCGTGGCGGAGACCTATGACGTGATAGTCCAGCCGAAGGAGGACCGCGCCTACACCTTCTTCGCCGAGGCGATGGACCGCAGCGGATACGCTCGCGCCACCCTCACACCCCGCGAAGGTCTGGTGGCCGCGGTGCCCGCGCTGCGCGAACGACCGCTGCTGAGCATGGCCGACATGGGTATGAACCATGAAGGAATGGACCACAGCGGCATGGCGATGGCTGAGTCGAAAGGCACGGACATGGCGGCAATGGATCACTCCAGCATGGCTGGTATGGATCATTCGCAGATGGCCGGCATGGATCACTCGAGCATGGCCGCGCCGAAATCCGACTACGCACCGGGCAGTGGCCTGACGCCGCAACCGGCCGAGCCGGGCAATCGCCTGCTGGTCTACTCGGACCTCAAGGCCATGCGCCCCTATGCCGACTACCGCGCGCCGGACCGCACCATCGAGTTCCGCCTGACCGGCAACATGGAACGCTACTTCTGGTCCATCGACGGCAGGAAGTACTCCGAGGCTGAACCTGTCCGCCTGACCTACGGCGAGCGCGTACGCATCCGCTTCGTCAACGACACCATGATGACCCACCCCATGCACCTGCATGGCATGTGGATGCAACTGGACAAGGGCAACGGCCGCTTCAACCCGCTCAAGCATGTGGTCAGCGTGGCGCCGGGCAGCACCCTGGACGTCGACGTGCCCGCCGATGCCCTGGGCGAATGGGCCTTCCACTGCCATCTGATCTACCACATGGCCGCCGGCATGATGCGCAAGGTCATAGTCGAGCCGGCTCCCGCCAGCGCCAGCCTCTGAGGAACCGCCATGAAACGCATAGCAACGGTGGCCTGCGCGGCGACCCTGGGCCTGGCCTTGCCCGCCGAAAGTGCCGAGATGGACGACATGCCCATGGGCTCGCTGCTGATCCAGCGCCTGGAAAGCCGCTTCCACGGCAACGACCAGGCGCTGGGTTGGGAAGCCCAGGGCTGGTACGGCAGCGATTATCAGAAGCTGCGCCTCAAGCTGGAAGGCGAGCGCGACGCCGGCGGCCCGACCACCGACAACGAGGTGCAACTGCTCTATCAGCGCATGGTCGCGGACTTCTGGGACTGGCAGGTGGGTGTGCGCCATGACGACCAGCCGGGGCCGTCGCGCACGTATGCGGTATTGGGCATCCAGGGGCTGGCGCCGCAGTGGTTCGAGGTGGACGCCAACCTGTTCCTCAGCGAACGCGGCGATCCGTCACTGCGCCTGGAAACCGAGTACGAACTGCTGCTGACCCAGCGCCTGATCCTCGAGCCTTCGCTGGAATACAACCTGGCGCTGGCCGATGATCGCGACATTGGCGTGGGCGCCGGCGGTAGCGAATTGGAGGCCGGGTTGCGCCTGCGCTACGAGGTGCGCCGGGAATTCGCGCCGTACTTCGGCTACGTCTGGAGCAAGACCTACGGCCGCAGCGGCGATATTGCCCGCGCCGAGGGCGAGGATGACGAGGAGGGCTACTGGGTCGCGGGTGTGCGGATGTGGTTCTGACGCTTTTCGTAGGAGCGAGCTTGCTCGCGAATGAACGTCCCGGTGGGCTCGGTCCCTGGGTGGTTCGCGAGCAAGCTCGCTCCTACGGGGAATCAGCGAACACGCCGGGGTGCGGCGGCCGGCTCGTCCGCCGGCTGCTGAAAGACGAGGCGGATTTGTATACACTCGCCGCCTCGCGCCACCGTCCGCATCGCCGATCCAGCAGGTCTTTCCATGCAGCATCCCGCCGAACACTCGCCCCTGGGCAAATCCAGCGAATACGTCTCCACCTACGCGCCGGAATTGCTGTTCCCGATCTCCCGCACCACCAAGTGGGCGGAGCTGGGCCTGACCGCCGAAACGCTGCCCTACCAGGGCGTGGACCTGTGGAACTGCTACGAGCTGTCCTGGCTGACCGCCTCGGGCAAGCCGGTGGTGGCCATCGGCGAATTCGCCATTCCCGCGCAGTCGCCGAATATCATCGAATCCAAGTCCTTCAAGCTCTATCTCAACTCGCTGAACCAGACCGCCTTCGACAGCTTCGAGGCCGTGCGCGCGGTGATGGAGCGCGACCTGTCCGCCGCCGCCGGGGCGCCAGTCGGCGTGCGCGTGCGTAGCCTGGACGACGTGGCGAGCGAGGGTGTGGCCGTGGTCGAGGGTACCTGCATCGACGACCTGGACCTTGCCGTGGACAGCTACGACCACCCGCGCCCGGAACTGCTGCGCTGCGACGACACCCGTCGCGCCGACGAAGTGCTCTACAGCCATCTGCTCAAATCCAACTGCCCGGTCACCGGCCAGCCGGATTGGGGCACCTTGGTCGTGGAGTACACCGGCCCGGCGCTGGATGCCGCGAGCCTGCTGGCCTACGTGGTTTCGTTCCGCCAGCACCAGGACTTCCACGAGCAGTGCGTCGAGCGCATCTACCTCGACCTGCAGCGTCTGCTGCAGCCGACCCGCCTGACCGTCTACGCACGCTATGTGCGCCGCGGCGGGCTGGACATCAACCCCTACCGCAGCAGTGACGCCGTGCAGCCGGATAATCGCCGCCTGGTGCGTCAGTAAGGTGGCAGTAAAACGCAGATACGAAAAACCCGGCCGAAGCCGGGTTTTTCATGTCTGCTGGGCGCAAAAGCCGGGCTCAGATCCCCATGTTCGCCAGGCTTTGCACGATGGAGCGGAGCGTGCCGGCCAGTGTCGGATGGCTTGCCTCGAAGCGCTCCACAGCCAGGTTGACGTTGTCCATCAGGGTCTCGTCGGCCAGCGCCTCTTCGTTGGCCAGCTGCAGTTCGATGTCCTTGATCAGGGCTTGCAGCGATTCGCGCTCTTCCGCGTTCAGCGGCGGCTGACGTTCCAGCTGGTCGCGCAGGGCCTGGAGTTCTTCCTGGAGGCGTTGTGTCGGCATGGTGGTGTCCTTCTGCGGTACGTACCCAAAGATGGACCTCGCCCGACAGGGAAAAGGTCCATCGCCATGCCTTTGAGCTTAACTCGCCGCGCGCACCCTTGCCTGATGCCGATCAACTCGCAGGAGGCGTTCGAGCAGCGGGAAGAAGTGTTCCAGCTCCGGCGTGCGCATGGCCGGGTCCTTGCCCAGGTCGTCCAGGCGGCGCAAGGTCAGTGCGTCCTGGGAGAAGGGCGCGTTGAGGAAGGCGCTGGCGCCGCGCTCGTCGAACGGCCCGCCCTGCAGCGCCAGGCTCTGCCGCGAGGCCCAGGACAGGCCGGCGTGGTACGCCGGATCGACCGCGCAGAGGTAGCGCTTGGCGGCAACGTGCAGGCGGATCGGCTGCCAGACGGATTCGGGCAGCAGCTCGCGCAGCAGGCTGGCGCCGAACTCTTCATGGCGCAGGTCCTGTTCCTCGATCAGTTCCGGGTCCTCGTAGAGGTGGCCGATGTCGTGGAGCAGGGCGGCGATCACCAGGCTGTCGGAACAGCCTGCGCGTTCGGCCAGGGTGGCGCACTGCAGCGCATGCTCGGCCTGGCTGACGGCCTCGCCGTAAGGCTCGGCGCCGTGGCTGGCGAAGCGCTCGGCCAGTTCGTCGAGGAAGCGATGGCGCTCGTGCTTCATGGTTTTTCTCCTTTCAGGCGGCGGCCGGCGATGTCCTGCAGGCAGGAGTCCAGCTCGCCCAGATGATCGATGACCGAGTGCACGCCGAGGCGGTACAGGCCCAGCGTCGCCTGGGCGCGCAGGCGGTCGCGGTCCAGGTTGCCAAGGGCATCCCAGTCTCCCGGTGCATGGCCGCACAGCGGGCCGCTGGCGCCCAGTCCAATGGTCCACAGGCCGGCATTGAGGCCCGCCTGGAGCAGGCGCGGCTGGCCGCTGACCAGCACGCAGCCGTCCAGGTGCGGACTGTCCAGTTGCATCAGCGCCTGCCAGCAGGAGTCCGGCGCGGGCCATTGGCGGCCGGCTACCTCCAGTCCGGTGGCGAGGTGGTCGTGCAGTGCGGCAGCCAGATGTTGAGCCGTGGCAGTGGGCAGCTCATCGAGCCAGGCGCAGGGCACGCCGCGCTGGTGCAGCGCCTGCAGGGCGTCCAGGGCGCCGGGTGTGGCCTCGGCGTGAACCTGCGCTGCGTCGTCCAGCGCAGCCTGGAAGCGGCTGCGTTCCTGGGGCTCGGCGCGGCGGCCCAGGGCTAGCTCCAGGGCCTCCTGCGGGGGCAGGGCGAGAGCGCTGGCCAAGCGTTCCGGCGGACAATCGGGGCACGTGCGTTGCAGGGCTACCGGCAGCGTCCTTGCGCCGAAGTCCACCAGATCGCCCGTGAGTCCGAACAGCAGGGTCGTGAAGCGCGGAAGGTCGGCGGTCGCAGGCATGGTGGGCTTTTCTGATAATTGGTCTAGGCCAGACTAGCGGGGCAATGTGACGGTCCGATGAAGTCCGCCGCCGTCTCGCTATAATCGCCGCGCCTTTCTGCGGAAGATGCCCATGCCGGTCGACCTCATGCCTCATTACCTGCGCATTCGCGACCAGCTCGCGCAGGACATCGCCAGCGCCGCCCTGACTGGACGCCTGCCCGCGGAGCGCGAGCTGGCCGAGCGCTTCAACTGCACCCGCGTAACCCTGCGCGAGGCCTTGCAGCAGTTGGAGACCGAAGGCGTGCTGTACCGCGAGAACCGCCGTGGCTGGTTCGTCTCGCCACCGCGTATCCGTTACAACCCGACCCGCACGACGGGCTTCATGGACTACGTCCAGGCCCAGGGGCGCGTGCCGCGCACCGAGGTGCTTACCGCCGAGCGTCGGATGGCAGGGCCAGTCCTGGCGCGCCGCATGGGCTTGGACGAAGAGGCCGAGGTGATCCACATCCTGCGCCGTCGCTGGGTCGACGAGCGCCCGGTAATGCTGGAGGAAATCAGCCTGGATGCGAGTTGGTGCCCGGGCTTGCTCGACCATGGCCTGGATACCTCGCTCACCCGCGTCATGCGCGAACAACTGGGCCTGAGCCTGTCGCGGTCCGAGCTGGCCATGCATTCCACGGCGCTGGTGGAAGCGCGCGCGACGCCGCTGCAACTGACGCCGGGCTCGCCAGGCCTGTACGTCGAGCGCGCCAGCTATATCGAGGACGGCCGGCTGGTGGAGTGGGATCAGGAGTTCTGGCGTTCCGATGCATTGGAAATTGTCATCGACGCACGGTATCCGGACTGAACTGGCACTATGCTTTCAACTGGGACCAAGCGAAACGGCAGGTCGTGATCTCGAATCGAAATCCTGCGAGATCGCGCCGGGTCTGCAAAACCGTTGCGCCTCTATATACTCTGCCCGCATAGCGGGGCCGCCATGGCTGGCCCGAAAGACATTCACTGGAGAATTCCCGATGCGCCCACTAGGCGTCCAATGGACGAAACGCTGCTTCAGCCTGCTCGCCGCCGCCGGCCTTGCCACGATCCCGTTCCTGGCCCAGGCCGCCAGCGAAGACGACCCGTGGGAAAGCGTCAACCGCCCGATCTTCACCTTCAACGACACCTTGGACACCTACGCACTGAAGCCGCTGGCCCAGGGTTACCAGTACGTCACCCCGAATGTCGTGCAGGATGGCGTGCACAACTTCTTCGGCAACATCGGTGACGTGAAGAACCTGGTCAACGACCTGCTGCAGCTGAAATTCCGCGACGCCGGCGTCGACACCAGCCGCCTGCTGTTCAACACCACCTTTGGCCTGGCTGGCTTCATCGACGTCGCCACCCACATGGGCCTGCGCCGCAACGACGAAGATTTCGGCCAGACCCTCGGCCATTACGGCGTGGGCAGCGGCCCCTATGTGATGCTGCCGCTGCTGGGCCCGAGCACCCTGCGCGATGCCCCTTCGCTGATCCCGGACGCCTACACCGGCCCGTACCCCTACATCGATAATGTATCGGTGCGTAACAGCCTGCGCGGCGTCAACGTGGTCGATACCCGTGCCGACCTGCTCAAGTCCGAGAAGCTGATCAGCGGCGACAAATACACCTTCATCCGCAACGCCTACCTGCAGAACCGCGAGTTCAAGGTCAAGGACGGCGAGGTCGAAGACGACTTCTGATCCGCCTTGCGCGCAGGCCATTCCTGTCCTCCAGCCCGCGCCATTCGTGGCGCGGGCGGCGCCTGCTTGAACCCTTGAGCGGATGGGAGTAGTGTCTGCGCCTTGTCGCGACCGACCCGCGCCGCTGTTCCCTAGAATGAGCGCCAAACCACAACCCCGGCGCCGTTTGCCTGGATGACCCATGCACAAAGCCAGTGCCTCGCTGCTGATTATCGATGACGACGACGTCGTCCGCGAAAGCCTCGCCGCCTACCTGGAAGACAGCGGATTCAAGGTCACACAGGCCACCAACGGCCTGGAAGGCCTGAAAGTCTTCGAGCACGAACTCCCTGACCTGGTGATCTGCGATCTGCGCATGCCGCAGATGGACGGCCTCGAGCTGATCCGTCGCGTCAGCGAGATGGCGGTGGAAACCCCGGTGATCGTGCTGTCCGGTGCCGGCGTCATGAGCGATGCCGTCGAGGCCTTGCGCCTGGGCGCCGCCGACTACCTGATCAAGCCGCTGGAAGACCTCGCCGTCCTGGAGCATTCGGTCCGCCGGGCCCTGGACCGCGCCTTCCTGCGCTCGGAAAACCGCCGCTACCGCGAGAAGCTGGAAACCGCCAACCGCGAGTTGCAGGCCAGCCTGAACCTGCTCCAGGAAGACCAGAATGCCGGTCGCCAGGTGCAGATGAACATGTTGCCGGAAACCCCGTGGGAGTCAGAAGGGCTGGTGTTTTCTCACCAGATCATCCCGTCGCTGTACCTCTCCGGGGATTTCGTTGACTACTTCCGCGTGGATGCCCGGCGCATCGGCTTCTACCTGGCCGACGTCTCCGGCCACGGCGCTTCGTCCGCCTTCGTGACCGTGCTGCTGAAGTTCATGACCACCCGGCTGCTCTACGAATCCAAGCGCAACGACATGTTGCCGGAATTCAAGCCGTCGGACGTCCTCGGTCACATCAACCGCGGGTTGATCAACTGCAACCTGGGCAAGCACGTGACCATGCTCGGCGGCGTGATCGACCTGGAGACCGATCGTCTGACCTACAGTATCGGCGGTCACCTGCCGTTGCCGGTGCTCTACGTCGATGGCGAAGCCCGTTACCTGGATGGCCGCGGCCTGCCGGTGGGGCTGTTTGACGAAGCGACTTACGAGGATCATGTCCTCGATCTACCCAAGTCCTTCAGCCTTTCCCTGTTCTCGGACGGAATTCTCGACGTCCTTCCGGGGGCTACGCTGAAGGAAAAGGAGACGGCCCTGCCCGAGCAGGTCGTCGCCGCCGGCGGAACTCTGGATGGCCTGCGTCAAGTCTTCGGACTGGCCAAGTTGTCCGAGATGCCGGATGATATTGCCTTGCTGGTGTTGAGCAGGAACCTTGCATGAGTACCGGTAAAATCCAGTTCGCCGAGCAGGATGGCTCATTTGTCCTGAAGTTCGTGGGCGAAGTCCGACTGACCCTGTGTTCGGCGCTGGATGCCACCATTGAAAAAATCTTCGCCGCGTTGAATTTCTCGGCGATCATCATCGATCTCACGGAAACCCAAAGCATCGACAGCACCACGCTGGGCCTCCTGGCGAAGTTGTCGATTCTCTCGCGGCAGAAGGTCGGTCTGTTGCCCACGCTGGTCACCACCAACGCGGACATCACCCGGCTGCTGCAGTCGATGGGCTTCGATCAGGTGTTCAACATCGTCGATCGCCCGATTCCGTGCTCGGATTGCCTGACCGATCTGCCTCCCCAGGACCAGTCCGAGGAGGTGGTGCGCGGCAAGGTGCTTGAAGCCCACCGTATCCTGATGGGCCTGAACGAGACCAACCGCGAGGCCTTCCACGACCTGGTGAGCGCGCTAGAGCGCCACTGATTCGATGAGCCCCAATGCAAACCGGCGCCCTGGGGCGCCGGTTTGCATTTGCTCGTCCGCAGTTTTCAACGGTCGGCGAGCAGTGCCTCGAGCTTTTCCTGGTCGCGGGCAAACAGGCGGATGCCTTCGGCCAGCTTCTCGGTGCCCATGGCGTCTTCGTTCATCTGCCAGCGGAAGGCGCTCTCGTCCAGCACCTGGCGCGCTTCGCCTCCGCCGGGTTGCAGCGCGCGCGGCAGTTCGCCCTGGGCATCGGCCAGCTGTTGCAGCAGGTCCGGACTGATGGTCAGGCGGTCGCAGCCGGCGAGTTGTTCGATCTGGCCGAGATTGCGGAAGCTGGCGCCCATCACCACCGTCTCGTAGCCGTTGGCCTTGTAGTAGCGGTAGATGCGCGAGACGGACTGTACGCCCGGGTCTTCCGCGCCTACGTAATCGCGGTTGTTGGCCTTCTTGTACCAGTCGTAGATGCGCCCGACGAAGGGCGAGATCAGGAATACGCCGGCATCGGCACAGGCTGCCGCCTGGGCGAAGGAGAACAGCAGGGTCAGGTTGGTCTGGATGCCTTCGCGCTCCAGTTGCTCGGCGGCGCGGATGCCTTCCCAGGTGGAAGCGATCTTTATCAGCACGCGGTCGCGGCCGATACCGTGCTGGTCATACAGGTCGATCAGGCGGTGGGCGCGCTGCAGAGTGGCTTCGGTATCGAAGGACAGGCGGGCGTCCACTTCGGTGGAGATGCGCCCCGGAATCACACCCAGGATGTCCTTGCCTACGGCGACGGCGAAGCGGTCGCAGGCGAGGCCCGCGTCACCCTGCGCGCCCTCTGTGGCGCGGGCAAGGTGCTCGGTATAGCGGGGCAGGGCGGCGGCCTTCAGCAGCAGGGACGGGTTGGTGGTGGCATCCACCGGCTTCAGGCGGGCAATGGCGTCGAAATCGCCGGTATCGGCGACAACCGTGGTGTACTGCTTGAGTTGTTCCAGCTTGGAGGTCATGGCGCGTCTTCCATAGAGAGTGCATCGACCTTACCCGAGGGCGATGCAACGCTCAACGGGACTCAATGACCGGCGAGAAGTTCTCCGGCCTGATCGAGCAGTCCGAGGGAATCCTTGGTCTTGTGAACGTCCACCGAGAGCAACTGGCGGAAGCGCCGCGCGCCCGGGAAACCCTGGGCAAGGCCCAGGACATGGCGGGTCACGTGGTGCATCGCGCCGCCCTCGGCGATGTGCCGCTTGATGTACGGGCGCATCCGCGCCAGGGCCTCGGCGCGGGTGATGGCCGGTTCCTGCGAGCCATACAACGCGGCGTCCACCTGGGCGAGCAGGTAGGGGTTGTGGTACGCCTCGCGGCCGAGCATCACGCCATCGAACACCTGCAGGTGCTCGCGGCATTCCTCCAGGGTCTTGATACCGCCATTGAGGACGATCTCGAGTTCCGAGAAGTCGCGCTTGAGTTGCGCGGCGATGTCGTAGCGCAACGGCGGAATTTCGCGGTTTTCCTTGGGCGACAGGCCTTCGAGGATGGCAATGCGTGCGTGCACGGTGAAGCTGCGGCAGCCGGCATCGCGGACCTGGCCGACGAAGTCGCACAACTCTTCGTAGCTGTCGCGGCCGTTGATGCCGATGCGGTGCTTGACCGTCACCGGGATCGACACGGCGTCGCGCATGGCCTTCACGCAGTCCGCCACCAGCGCCGGATGGCCCATCAGGCAGGCGCCAATCATGTTGTTCTGCACGCGGTCGCTGGGGCAGCCGACGTTCAGGTTCACCTCGTCGTAGCCGGCCGCCTCGGCCATCTTCGCCGCGGCAGCCAGTTCTGCCGGATTGCTACCGCCCAGTTGCAGCGCCAGCGGATGCTCGCTCTCGTCGTGGCGCAGGAAGCGCGCAGCATCGCCGTGCAAGATGGCACCGGTGGTGACCATCTCCGTGTAGAGCAGTGCGTGGCTGGAAAGCTGGCGTAGGAAATACCGACAATGTCTGTCAGTCCAATCCATCATCGGCGCCACGCTGAAGCGGCGGGAGGGCTCGGGGCGGTTGGTGGCGGTCGGTGCGGCAATGGTCATCGGTACGTCGTATCTGGCTTCGCAAGGAGCGCGAAATCGCTCGCGCCGGCGGAAAGGGCGGAGATTTTACCGGGGTTGCCCGCCCAGCGCACGGAAACCGGCAGGCGGTCGAGGTCGGGATTGATCTGACAGGGCGGTCAGTGCCAGCTCAGCTGCTACCCTCTGGGTTCCTGACAGAAGGATTTCACCCGATGAAACCCCTATTGCTGACGCTTCCGTTGATCCTGCTGGCCGCCTGTACCTCGCCGGGCAAGCTGAAGGAGGAGGCGCCGGCATTGCGGCTGGAGAGCGGAAAGTCGCCTTCGGTCTATATGACCTGCCTGCTGCCGAAGTGGCAGACAATTCGCGCCTCGGCGACGGTGAAGGAAATCCGTTTCGGCTATCGGCTGTTGGTGCCGGCCACCGCGGGCGATACCGCCGAGGTGCTGTTGGAGACGACAGCGGCAGACAAAGGCAGCGACGTGGCGCTGTATCGCCGCAACGCGCCGAGCCCGGACGATGCGATTACGCAGGCGGCTCGCAGCTGTCTGTAGCGACTCAAGCAGCGTCGTATCTACCACTAAGGAACGATAGCCGTCGCGAGAAGCAGGCGGCCTAATGGCTCTGACAAGAATAATCGGGCTCCCCGGCAGCATGCCTGCTGCTCTGCGGTCGGGCCCGCCAGAAGAGAGCTGCCGCCATGGATATCGCGCGTCCGCGTATCGTCCTCATCCTTACCCTGCAGACTTGCGGCCTGGTGCTGCTGTTCATTGCCCAGGCTCTGGGCGGCTGGCCGCTGTCGTTGTGCCTGCTGCTCGCGGCGGGGCTGCTCTGGGGGCCCTGGTTCATTCGCGAAAAGACCGCGGCCGCCGGTGCGCTGGCGGTGTTGCCGGATGTCGCCGAGCTGACCCGCGAGCTGTCCCAGGGGACCAGCCGCAATGCTCTGTCCGCCGCCGGTGTTTCCTACTCGGTGCAGCGCCTGGTGGAGAAGCTGGAATCCCAGGTAGTGGCCGCCGAGCAGATCGTCGGCAGCGCCGAGGTGATGATCCACACCGAGCGCGCCACGTCGAACCTGGCGCGCCAGGCGAAAGAGGCCGCAACCCTGGCGCGCGCCGGCAGCGATGCCGGGCGTGGAGAGCTGCAGGCGGCCATCCAGCGCATGCACCAGTTGAGCCAGCGTGCCAGCGCCAGTCGCGCGCTGATCGAGACGCTGAATGCCCGCAGCGAGGAGATCCAGCGCGTCACCCAGGTGATCCAGTCCATTGCCAGCCAGACCAACCTGCTGGCGCTCAACGCGGCCATCGAGGCGGCGCGGGCGGGCGAGCATGGCCGTGGTTTTGCCGTGGTGGCCGAGGAGGTCCGCGGGCTGGCTGGGCGCACCGCCGAGGCCACCGACGAGGTCGGGCAGATGGTCGAGGATATCCAGCGCCAGACTGGCGAAGTGGTGGAGCAGATCCGCCAGCTCACCGATGACCTGGGCCTGGGTGTCAGCCAGGTGGAGAGCACGGGGCGTCAGTTGCAGGACATCGCCGGGCTGGCCGCTACCGTGGAAACCCAGATCACCGAGATCGCCGAAGGCGCGGAGATCAATCGCAACCAGTTGGACAGCCTGTTTGCCGCCGTCGAGCAGGTGCGCGGTGACTTGCGCGCCAGCGACGAGCAGACGCACCGGCTGGCGGACGCGGCGGTGCAGTTGGAAACCCAGGCGGAGATGATCAGCGAGCGGCTGGCCGAAGTCGCGCTGGATGATTATCACCAGCGCATCTATGACCTCGCCCGCGCGGGTGCGCAGGCTATCGGCGCGCGTTTCGAGACGGATATCGACACCGGGCGGATCGGCTCCGAGGACCTGTTCGACCGCGATTACCAACCGCTGCCCGGCACCCGCCCGCAGAAGTTCCGCACACGCTTCGACCGCTACACCGACGAGGTGCTGCCGCGTATCCAGGAAGACCTGCTGCAACGCCATGAAGGGCTGGTTTTCGCCATCGCCTGCACCGCTGAAGGTTACGTGCCAACGCACAACCAGGCGTTCAGCCATCCGCCTTGCGGCGATCTGCAGGTGGACATGCTCAAGAGTCGCAGCAAGCGCCTGTTCAACGACCGTACTGGCGTGCGCTGTGGCAGCCATAACCAGCCGATGCTGTTGCAGACCTACTGCCGTGATACCGGCGAGCTGATGCACGACCTTTCGGTGCCGATCTACGTGCGTGGGCGCCAATGGGGCGGCTTGCGCCTGGGCTACCGTCCGGAAGCCTGAGTGCTCGGATACATGCCATCCTGTAGGAGCGAGCTTGCTCGCGAACAGCCTCGCCGCGGAGTTTGGTTCGCGAGCAAGCTTGTTCCTACTTTGCGCCGCCGAAATAAAAAAGCCGCGAAGGAGTAGGACGCGGCTTGGTGCGGGCGTCCGGGAGACGCCCGCGAAAGGGTTTCAGTGATGCCCGCAGAGGGCGTCGCGGCCTTGCTCGCCGAGGATGTTGAACAGAATGTTCAGCACCACGGCCCAGATCGCAGTCATCGCAATGCCGCTGTGGGTGATCGGCTCCATCCATTGGGGCAGGGCGGCGAAGAAGTCCGGACGCACTACCGGCACCATCCCCATACCGATGCTCACCGCCACCAGCAACTGGTTGCGGCGGTCGACGATGTCCGCTTCGTGGAGGATGCGGATGCCGCTGGCGGCGACCATGCCGAACATGGCGATGCCGGCACCGCCGAGCACCGCCGGCGGAATCGAGGCGACCAGGAAGGCGGCCTTGGGCAGCAGCGACAGGGCGATCAGGAACAGCGCGGCAGCGGCGGTGACGTAGCGGCTGCGCACGCCGGTCATCTGTACCAGGCCGATGTTCTGGGCGAAGGAGGAGTGGGTGAAGGTGTTCATGAAACCGGCGATGAAGGACGCGCCGGCATCGCACAGCAGGCCGCGGCGCAGGCGGTTGGGGCAGATTTCGGTCTCGGTGATCTTGCCCAGGGCGAGGAACATGCCGGTGGACTCGACGAAGATGATCACCACCACCAGGCACATGGACAGCACCGGCGCGAGGTGGAATTCCGGGGCGCCGAAGTGCAGCGGGGTGACCACGTCGAACCAGGGGCGCTGCTCGATGCCGTCGAGGCTGACCATGCCCATGCTGGCGCCGATGATGTAGCCCAGCAGCATGCCGATCAGCACCGAGACGTTGACCCAGAAACCTTTCAGGAAGCGGTTGATCAGCAGGATCACCGCCAGCACGAAGGATGACAGGGCGAGGTATTCGATGGCGCCAAAGTTGGCTGCCGCCTTGCCGCCGCCGGCCCAGTTGATGGCCACCGGGAACAGGCACATGCCGATGGAGGTGATGACGGTACCGGTCACCAGTGGCGGGAAGAAGCGCACGATGCGGCTCATGAACGGCGCAATGACCATGCCGAAGAAGCCGGCAGCGATGGTGGCGCCGAAGATGCCGGTCATGCCCACGCCGGGCATCCCGGCCATGGCGACCATGCTGCCGACGGCGGCGAAACTGGCGCCCATCATCACCGGCATGCGGATGCCCACCGGGCCGATGCCGAGCGATTGCACGAGCGTGGCGATGCCGGCGACCAGCAGGTCGGCGTTGATCAGGAAGGCGATTTCCTCGCGGGACAGACCGGCGGCCTGGCCGACGATCAGCGGGACGGCGACGGCGCCGCCATACATCAGGAGAACGTGCTGGAAGCCGACCAGCAGCAGCTGCAGCAAGGGCAAACGCTGGTCGACAGGCGAGCCGGTATGGGAGCGCTCAGTTACCACGGACATGCAACACCTCGGTTTTTATTGTTGTCAGTCGCTGGTTGCCGGACGGGCACGACAACCGGGAAGTACTGGCCGATCTCACCCCCGGGGCCGAGCGGGTGAAGCGGTGCGGGACTTTATAAACGCGATGTGTATTACGTTCAATCGATTTTTGTATACAACTCGCTGGTCACGTTTCGTCTCTATGGTGCTGCAGGGCTCTAGGGCGCGTGTTCTCTGGCTTTGGTGTTTTTGTAGCCATTGGTCGAGTGGACTACATTTTTTGTTTCAGGGGGGGCGCTTTTCGTAGGAGCGAGCTTGCCCGCGAATGGATGTGCTTCCTGTCGTTCCGGTGCGTCGGGATGTTGTGTTCGCGAGCAAGCTCGCTCCTACAGGAGGTGCGTGTCGGGCATTTCGTGGGCATAAAAAAACCGCACCCGAAGGTGCGGTTTTCCTGGCCGTGCCGCAGGCTCAATTAACCTGGGCGCCCTTGGAGATCCAGTCTCCGACGAGCTTGCGCTCTTCCGGGGTCATCTGGGTGATGTTGCCCAGCGGCATTACCTGCGAGGCCACGGCCTGCGCCTGGATGCGCGGGGCGAGCTGCTGGATCTGCTGCGGGGTGTCGAACATCACGCCGGCCGGCGCGGTGCTGAACAGGTTGCTGGTCGGCTTGGCCGAGTGGCACACGGCGCAGCGTTCCTGGATGACGTGATGGACCTTGTCGAAGCCTTCGGTCGAACCTGCGGTGGATGCCTGGGCCGGGGCGGCCTGAGCCTGCTGGGCAGCGGCGGCCTTGGCGGCTTCCTCGTCCTTGGCGCGTTCGGCCGGGGTCTTGCCGCCGATGGCGGTTTCCGGCAGCGGCTGGTACTCGACCTTCGGCGCCTGAGCGGTGCTGGAAGAAGCATCGCTGCTCGGCCAGTTCGGGCCGGTGACGAAGGCCAGGGCGATCATGCCGACGGCGCCGGCAGGCAGGGCCCAGGCCATGCCGTTGCCTTCGTGGCGGGTGTTGAAGTAGTGACGCACGATCACCGCCAACGCCGCGATGCAGGTCAGGATCAGCCAGTTGTAGTGGCTGCCGTAGGTGCTCGGGAAGTGGTTGCTGATCATGATGAACAGCACCGGCAGGGTGAAGTAGTTGTTGTGGCGCGAACGCAGCAGGCCTTTGGCCGGCAGTACCGGGTCGGGCTCGCGGCCTTCCTCGATGGCCTTAACCAGCGCGCGCTGGGCCGGCATGATCACGCGGAACACGTTACCCACCATGATGGTGCCGATGATGGCGCCCACGTGCAGGTAAGCACCGCGACCGCTGAACACCTGGCTGAGCAGGTAGGCGGCGAGCACCAGCAGGCCGAACAGGATGGCGCCGAGCAGGGCGGGCTTCTTGCCCAGCGGCGAGTCGCACAGGGTGCTGTAGACGAACCAGCCGGCGATCAGCGAGCCGATGCCGATAGCGACGGCGGCGGCCGGAGCCAGGTCGCTGCCCGGGGCGATCAGGTACAGGGTCGGGTTCAGGTAGAACACGATGGTCAGCAGGCAGACACCCGACATCCAGGTGGAGTAGGCCTCCCATTTGAACCAGTGAAGGTTGTCCGGCATTTTCGGCGGGGCGAGCTTGTATTTCTCCAGGTGGTAGATGCCGCCACCGTGGATCGCCCAGAGGTCACCGGAAAGTCCCTCGCGCGGGTTGGCGCGGTTGAGGTTGTTCTCCAGCCAGACAAAGTAGAACGAGGCGCCGATCCAGGCGATGCCCACAATCATGTGGACCCAGCGGACCAGCAGGTTCAGCCATTCGATGAGATGTGCTTCCACAGTTTTTTACCTCTTGCCCGGATACCGCCGTCGCGGTGTGCGGGCCTCTCTTATTAGTTTGCTTGGGGGTCGAGGAGGAGCTGTTCGTCCTCGGTGAAGAAATGCTCGTCGCAGTTGTTGCCAGAACCGCTGCGATCGACCACCAGGAAGTCATCCCGCTTTTCGATCGTCAGCACCGGGTGGTGCCAGACGCCGCGGTGGTAATTGACGCCCTGCTTGCCGTTGGACAGGAAAGCGCGGGCGAGACCCGATACAGGTACATCGCCAACTGGCGCGACCACGATCAGAAATTGATTGCCGAGCAGCGGGATGAACGCCTGGCTGCCCTGCGGATGACGCTCCAGCATGCGGATGCGCAAGGGCATCTCCAGGGATTCGGCGCTGAAGATGCTGATGATTGCCTTGTCATCGGGCTGCGCCGTTTCGACGGTGGCGAGCTTGTGATAACGGCGGGTGGAGCCGTTGTTGATCATGAAGAAATCACTGCCTTCGGTCTCGATGACATCACCGAACTGGGCGAAGGCTTCCTTGGTCAACGGCTCGATCTTCAGGGTACGCATGGCTGGTCTTCTTATTTCGTTGTTCGCATGGACCCCTTCCAGAGAGAAGGGGAGTGAAGGTCCGCTCGCTCAGAGCTGCTGCAGGCGGAACATCGCGATCTTGTTGATTTCCGCCAGGGCGGTCTGGAACTCCTGCTCCGGCGTGTTGTGGATGCGCTCTTCGAACGCGGCCAGGATCTGGTGGCGGTTGCTGCCCTTCACCGCCTTGATGAAGGGGAAGCCGAACTTGGCCTTGTAGGCGTCATTGAGTTCGGTGAAGCGGGCGAACTCCTCCGCGGTGCAATCCTGGATGCCGGCGCCGGCCTGTTCGGCGGTGCTGGAGGCGGTCAGCTCGCCACGCACGGCAGCTTTGCCGGCGAGGTCCGGGTGCGCGTTGATCAGTGCCAGTTGCGCGTCGTGGCTGGCGGACAGAAGGATGTCGGCCATGCGCTGCTGTAGCAGTTCGATGTCGTTCAGGCTGTCATCGACGCCCAGGTCATAGGTTTTCTCGGCGACCCACGGGGAGTGCTCGTAGATGTCGGCGAAGGCGTTGATGAAGGCGGCGCGGTCGAGGTTGGCCGGGGTCAGTGTCTGGAAGCGGCTCATGCCTGGTTCTCCTGCGCTTTGAACGGGTGTTTCTCGTGCCAGTGCTTGGCGATCTCTACGCGACGGGCGATCCACACCTTTTCATGACCTTTAACATACTGGATGAAGCGCTCCAGCGAGGCCATGCGCGCCGGACGGCCCAGCAGGCGGCAGTGCATGCCGATGGAGAGCATCTTCGGTGCGCCCTCGGCGCCCTCGGCGTAGAGCACGTCGAAGGCATCCTTGAGGTATTCGAAGAAGTCGTCGCCCTTGTTGAAACCCTGCACCTGGGTGAAACGCATGTCGTTGGTGTCCAGGGTGTAGGGGATCACTAGGTGCGGTTTCTCGGCGGTGCTCGCCGGGTCCCAATAGGGCAGGTCGTCGTCGTAGGTGTCGGAGTCGTAGAGGAAGTTGCCGTCTTCGCGGACGATGCGGCGGGTGTTCGGGCCCAGGCGGCCGGTGTACCAGCCCTGCGGGCGTTGGCCGGTCAGCTCGGTGAGGATGCGCACGGCCTCGAACATGTGCTCGCGTTCCTGCGCCTCATCCATGTACTGGTAGTCGATCCAGCGGTAGCCGTGGCTGCAGATTTCGTGGCCGTCGGCGACCATTTGACGGATCGCCTCGGGATGGCGCTGGGCGGCCATGGCCACGGCGAACACGGTCAGCGGCAGGTCGTACTTCTTGAAGAGCTTGAGCAGGCGCCACACGCCGGCACGGCTGCCGTATTCGTACAGCGATTCCATGCACATGTTGCGCTCGCCCTTGAGCGGCTGGGCGGCGACCATTTCGGAGAGGAAGGCTTCGGATTCGGCGTCACCGTGCAGGATGTTGCGTTCGCCGCCTTCCTCGTAGTTGAGGACGAAGGACAGGGCGATGCGCGCATCGTTCGGCCAGTGCGGGTGGGGGATGTTGTTGCCGTAACCGATCAGGTCGCGTGGGTAGTCAGCGCTCACTGCAGTGTTCCTTCTTGTGGTTGGCGGTCGGCGCCGGGTCGGTGGACTGTGCGCTGCCGTTGATGGCTGCATTGTATACAAAATGTTAGGCGGTCTGTAAATACAATCTGCGCAACGGTCGTTTCATTCCGTTCGTCAGCGTTCGATGGGCTCCGGACGCGCGGTGTGCTGAGTTCGGAAGCGCCTGGGCAGTGGTTTCGGCCTTTGGAGGCCAGGGTTCCAAAGGGGGTGGTAGGGCATTTTTGCAGAGTTTAATCACTTTTTTGTATACAATTAATCGTGCTGCTGGGTATATTCGCTGCAACCAAACACCGCGCGGGCTGCCATCCAGGTGACCCGCCGATCCGCATCAACAAGACAGAGGAGGAAGGTGTCGGACGGCTGCGCCGCAGACACCGATAAGCCCATGGGACGCCTGACCACCCACGTACTGGATTCCGCCCACGGTTGCCCCGGCCACGGCATCAAGATCGAGCTGTATCGCGTCGAAGGCCAGCAGCTGGAGCTGATCGCCACCCGTGTGACCAACGATGACGGTCGCTGCGACGAGCCGCTTCTGCAGGGCGACGACTTCCGCGCCGGCGTCTACCAGCTGTTGTTCAATGCCGGTGATTACTACCGTGCCCGTGGTGTCGAGCTGCCCCAGCCGGCGTTTCTCGACCAGGTCGTGCTGCGCTTCGGCATTGCTTCGGAAAGCGACCACTACCACGTGCCGCTGCTGATCTCCCCCTACAGCTATTCGACTTACCGGGGCAGCTAGTCCCCGCCCCGGTCTTCCCCCGGACTCTTCGTGGAGTCTTCCTCAGCCCGCCCACACTGCGGGCTTTTTTTTGCGCGCAACTCTGCTTTACCAGCGCGCAGGCAGGCGCGACTCGAGGATTTGAACTAGAAATCAGGGAGTTATTATTTCGAGGGATGTCATGAGCAGGATTCTGATCGTCGACGAGCAGCCGGTAACACGCCATGCCTTGCGGCTGATGATGGAGGCTGATCGGCATGAGGTCGTGGGTGAGGCCGACAATGGGCCTGAAGCATTGCAGCAGGTGCGTGCCTGTCGTCCCGACCTGATGATTCTGGAGCTGTCGATTCCCCGGCTCGGTGGTCTGGAGGTCATCCAGCGCTTGGTGGCGCAAGGTGCGACAGTGAAGGTCCTGGTGCTGACCTCGCGTGACTCGGAGTATTTCGCCGGTCGTTGCCTGGCGGCGGGTGCGGCTGGCTTCGTCAGCAAGCAGGAGAACCCCCAGGCAGTGCGCGAGGCAGTGCGGGCGATCGCCCAGGGGCACAGCTATTTCCCCAGTCATGCGCTGGGAAGTGTCGCTATGGCGGAGGAGGTAGGCCATGGCGATTTGCTCAAGGAGCTATCGGTCCGCGAGTTGACTGTGCTGCAGTTGCTGGCGGGTGGGCTGAGCAACGTGGCCATTGCCGATCAGTTGTCGATCAGCGACAAGACGGTGAGCACCTACAAAGTGCGCCTGATGCAGAAGCTGCATGCCAAGTCGCTGGTCGAGCTGGTGGATATCGGGCGCCGACATGGGTTGGTGGAGGGCGATGCGTCCGACGCAATGGCGGAGCCGGCTCCCATGTCGGCGGCGCAGGCGAAGGAGCTGGCGCTGCTGCGCAATATGCTCGATGCACAGCCCCATCCCATGACTGTCCGGGGGCTCGATGGCCGTATCCTGTTCTGCAATCGCCATACGCTGGAGCTGCTCGGGCTGCAGTTGGAGGATGTGGTGGGCAAGATGGTGGGTGACCTGGGATTGTTCGCCAGCCCTCACGAGGCAGAACTGCTGGGCCGGCAACTGCGGGACGCGATCAGTCGTGGCGAGCCCTTTGACGCGGATGTGGAGTTTCGCTCGCAGAACGGGCGCGAGGTCTACCAGCATTGGGTCCGGCCTTACCGCGACAGCGAGGGAAATCTGATGGGCGCGTTGTGTGGCTCGATCAATGTCACCGGGCGCGACGAACTGGTGCGCGAACTGCGCAGCGCGAACGCGCGGGTCGATGCAATCAGCCGCGGCAAGAGCCAGTTCCTGGCTGGCATGGGCAGCGAATTGCAGGGGCCTTTGCAGAATGTCCTGGCGATGCTGGAACTGGCGCGAAACCAGAGTGATTCGGCACGGCGTGACGAACCCCTGGCGGTAGCGCTGAAGCTGACCGGCAACCTGTTGTCGCTGCTGGATGACCTGCAGTTGCTCAGTCGCGCCAAGTCCCGGCGCTTGCCGCTGGCGCCCGAGGACATCGATGTACGTACATTGCTCGAACGACAACTGGAGCTCATCGGAGATTCTGCCCGGGCCAAGGGAATCCGCCTGGAGACCGATTTTGGCCTGGCCTTGCAGACGCGCGTCTGGGGCGACCCGCAGCGACTGCGCCGGGTGATGTTCAACCTGCTGGATAACGCCGTGAAGCACACCGAGGTCGGGACGGTGCTGGTGCGGTTGCGCGCGCGGGGGCAGGGAGCGGCGATGGTCAACGTCGAGATCGATGTCGTCGATACCGGGTCGGGAATCTCGGTTGAGGATCAGCAGCACCTGTTCGAGCCGTTTTCCTTCCCATTGGAGGACGAGCGTGTACGCAGCGGAGGTACCGGCCTGGGCCTGGCATTGTGCCGCAGCCTGGTGGAATTGATGGGCGGGCAGATTGATGTGAAGAGCCAGCCTGGCGTGGGCTCGGAGTTCAATGTGCAGATCTCGTTGCCTGCTTCCGCGCACTAGCGACGATCGCTGCCCCATGAAAATCCCTGCCCCATGAAAAAGGCCCCTTGATCGGGGCCTTCTTCATGGGGCAGGGGCGGGTCTTACAGGAAGATGAACTTCGCCACGAAGATCGCGCACAGCGCATAGAGGCTGATGGTCACATCCTTGTGGCGGCCGGTGAAGACCTTCATCGCCACGTAGGTCACGAAGCCCAGGGCAATGCCGTCGGCGACCGAGAAGGTCAGCGGCATCATGATCACGGTGACGATGGCCGGGATGGTTTCGGTGTGCTCGTTCCAGTCGATGTGGGCCATGCCGCCCATCATCAGCATGGCGACGTAGATCAGCGCGCCGGCGGTGGCGTAGGCGGGGATCATACCGGCCAGCGGGGCGAAGAACATCGCCGCGACGAACAGAACGCCCACCACTACGGCAGTCAGGCCGGTGCGGCCACCCGCGGCGACACCCGCGGCACTTTCCACGTAGCTGGTTACCGGCGGAACGCCCAGCACCGCGCCGAAAGCGCTGGAGGTGCTGTCGGCCTTCATCGCCTTCGACAGGTTCTCGATGCGGCCGTCTTCACGCACCAGGTGAGCACGTTGCGCGACGCCCATCAGGGTGCCGGCGGTGTCGAACATGTGCACGAAGAGGAAGGCCAGGATCACGCTGATCATGGTCACGTTGAACGCGCCGGAAATATCCATCGCCAGGAAGGTCGGCGCCAGGCTCGGCGGCATGGAGAACACGCCGCCGAACTGGACGATACCCAGGGCGATGCCGGCCACGGTGACGGTGAGGATGCTGATCAGGATGCCGCCGAACACACGACGGTATTCCAGCACCGCGATCATCAGGAAGCAGATCGCGGCAAGCAGCGGGCCGGGGCTGGTCAGGTCACCCAGGTGGACCAGGGTGGCGGGGCTGGCGACCACGATGCCGGCGGTCTTCAGGCCGATCAGCCCGAGGAACAGGCCGACGCCGGCGCCCATGGCGAAGCGCAGGCTGACCGGGATGCTGTTGAGCAGCCATTCGCGAATGCGCGAGAAGGTCAGGATCATGAAGGCGATGCCGGAGATGAACACCGCGCCCAGCGCGATCTCCCAGCTGTAGTTCATGGTCTTGACCACGGTGTAGGTGAAGAAGGCGTTGAGGCCCATGCCCGGCGCCAGGCCCACCGGCCAGTTCGCATACAGGCCCATCAGGAAGCAGCCGAGCGCCGCGGCCAGGCACGTCGCGACGAAGGCGGCGCCATGGTCGATACCGGCGTCGGCCATGATGTTGGGGTTGACGAAGATGATGTACGCCATGGTGATGAAGGTCGTGAGACCCGCGGCGAGTTCGGTCTTCACGGTGGTGCCATGCTGGCTGAGCTTGAACAGGCGTTCGAGCAGGCCGGTGGCGGGGGGACTGGATGCAAAGGCTTGTTGTTCTTGTTTGGTGCTTTCCACAGCGGTACTCCTCAACGCTCTTGTTGTTGGTCCCTTGCCGTCGGCTGGTTCACCTGCGTCCCTTGCGCTAACGGAAAGAGTTGTGAGGGTGTGAATGTTGACCTTTGGGTCAGGAAGTCACGCCGCGATTATGCAGTTGTGTACAAAAAGTTCAAATAATGTTTAGTGCCTGGATGAAAGATTTTTACAAGAAAAGGCTCGGAATGGTCGCAGGATGGAAACGATTCATCCCACGCATGGCGCGGCATTGGCAGCGATCGAGAGTCGTTCGTGACGGCTGCACGATAGTGGCCACTTTGTGTACACTGTGCCCCATGCCTGGCCCGCGGCCAGTTTCACTTCAGCCCCCCACGGATTTCGTGCCGGTTCGCACCGGCTGAGCAGGGTTCGACTCCGATGACCGACCAGTTGCAACAGATCAGGAAGCAGCCGCGCAATGGCAAGGCCCGCAGCGGCACGCAGGACGAGATCGTCTACGCGCACATCTTCGACGCCATCCTCGAGCAGCGCCTGGCGCCCGGTACCAAGCTGAGCGAAGAAGCCCTCGGCGAAATCTTCGGCGTCAGCCGCACCATCATCCGCCGCGCCCTGTCGCGCCTGGCCCACGAGCAGGTCGTCCTGCTGCGTCCCAATCGTGGCGCCGTGGTGGCCAGCCCGAGTATCGACGAAGCCCGGCAGATTCTCTTCGCCCGCCGCACCGTCGAGCGCGCGATCACCGAGCTGGCGGTGGACAACGCCAGCAGCGATACCCTCGCCGAACTACGCGACATGGTGAAGCAGGAGCAATCCAGCTTCGCCCGTGGCGACCGCGGCGCGGGCATCCGCCTCTCCGGCGAGTTCCACCTGAAGCTTGCCGAGATGGCGAAGAACGCTCCGCTGGTGGTATTCCAGCGCAGCCTGGTCTCGCAGACCTCGCTGATCATCGCCCAGTACGAAAGCGGCGGTCGCTCGCACTGCTCGTTCGACGAGCACAACGAGATCCTCGACGCCATCGAGAAGGGTGACAAGGAAAAGGCCGTGACCTTGATGATGCACCACATGGCGCATATCGACGACAAGCTGAACCTGGACGTGGACGGCGCCTCCGGCGACCTGCACGCGGTGTTCTCGCATCTGCTGGCCGGCAAGAAGAAGCCGCGCCGCAGCAAGGCGGACGCCGACTCGGCGGCCTGATCGCCGAGCCAGAAAAAAGCCCCGCATCTGCGGGGCTTTTTCGTTTCAGCACCGACCGCCTTTTGTAGGAGCGAGGGGGACGCCCAGTCCTTGCTCGCGAACGCTTTATACCTTGAGGCTCCGGCGTGATGCGGGTTCGCGAGCAAGCTCGCTCCTACAGGGAGGCTGTGGAATTCGGGGTTTGCTGCCAGCCTCCACCCAGAGATTTGTAGAGCAGCACCAGCGTGGTCGCCACGGCTTCGCGGCCGCGCACCTGTTGCTCCTCGGTAGCCAGCAGTTCGCGCTGGGCACTGAGCACGTTGAGGAAGTCCACGGCGCCGGCCTTGTACTGCTCGCGGGCGTTGGCCAGGGCGGTGCGGCCATGCTCGGCGGCGGTGTCGAGGCTGGCCAGGCGGCGCTGGTCGGCGGCGTAGTCGGTGAGCGCATCGTCCACCTCGCGCCAGGCGTTGAGCACCGTGCGGCGGTAGGCGATGGCCGATTCCTGTTGCTGCGCTTCGCGCAGGGCGAGCATGCCTTTCAGGCGGCCACCTTCGAAGATCGGCAGCGACAGGCTCGGACCGATACCGAAGGTACGGCTGTTCCAGTCGCCAAAGTTGGACAGTTGCAGCGCCTGGAAGCCGAAGCTGCCGTTGAGGCTGATGCGCGGGTAGAAGTCTGCCGTGGCCACGCCGATGCTGGCGGTGGCAGCGTGCAGCGTGGCTTCGGCGCGACGGATATCCGGGCGGCGCTGGGCCAGCTCCGAAGGCAGTCCGACCGGCACGCCACGCGGCGGCTGCGGCACGGGCCTGGCCTGGGCGAGTTCGGCCTGCAGCGCGCCGGGAGCCTCGCCAAGCAGATAGCCCAGGGCGTTGATCAGCCGTGCCTGGTGCTTCTGGCTGTCGGGCAGGCGCGCTTCGATGCTGGCGACCTGGGTCAGGGCTTCGGCGACATCCAGCTCGGTGGCGACACCATCGGCGCGGCGCAGGCGGGTCAGCTCCAGGCTGCGCCGGGCGATCTCCAGGTTGCTGCGGATAATGGCTTCCAGGTCCTGTTCGGCGCGCAGTTGCAGGTAGTTGCGCGCGGTCTCGGCGAGCACCGAGACCAGCACGTCGCGGCGGCTTTCCTCGGTGGCCTGGACGTTCGCATCGGCGGCCTCCAGTTCACGGCGTACGCGGCCCCAGAAGTCCAGCTCCCAGGACAGGTCGAAGCCGCCGTCGAGCTGGTTGAAACTGTCCTTGCCGGCTTCGCCCGAGGGGTCGTTCAGGCCCACTTCGCTGTTGCGCTTGCGCTGGTAGCCCAGGTCCGCGCCGACATTGGGCACGGCATCTCCGCCCAGCGCCTGGCGGATCGCCCGGCTCTGCTGCAGGCGTGCGTCGGCTTCGCGCAGGTCGAGGTTGGCGGCGGCCACGCGGCGTTGCAGGTCATCCAGCTGTGGGTCGCCGAGCAGCGTCCACCATTGCGCTTCCATGGGCGCGTTGAGCGCCTGGCTAGGCGCCTGGCCGCGCTGGGTGGACCAGTTCACCGCGTCTGCATCGCCAGGGCGTTGGAAATCCGGGCCGACACTGCAGGCGCCGAGCGCGAGCAGGGCAAGGCCCGCCAGTGGGAACGGGGGCGTGCGGGCGGCGTTCATTGCACGGCCACCTTCTGCTCATTGCTGGCGTGCTTGCCGGTGTCGATCCGCGCGATCACCGACATGCCCACGCGCAGTTTGTCGCGCAGCGGCTGGTCGGCGTCGAGGACGATCTTCACCGGGATGCGCTGGACGATCTTGGTGAAGTTGCCGGTGGCGTTGTCCGGGGCGATGGGCGCGAAGCTCAGGCCGGTGGCCGGGGCGATGCTGTCGACGTGGCCGCGCAGTTTTTCGCCGGGGAAGGTGTCGATGCTGATCTCCACGGCCTGGCCAGGTTGTACGTCGGTCAGCTGGGTTTCCTGGAAGTTGCCGACCACGTAGGCGTTCTGCAGCGGCACTACCGCGAGGAGCGCATTGCCCGGCGTGGTGTAGGCACCGACACGCACGGCGCGGCGGCCGACCATGCCGTCGAAGGGCGCGCGGATCTCGGTGTACGACAGGTTCAGTTGCGCCTGCTGCAACTGCGCCTGGCCGCGCTTCAGTGCGCCGAGAGCCTCGGCCTGCTGGGCCAGCAACACGTCGAGCTGCTTGCGGGCAGCCAGCGCGGCGGCCTTGTTCTTCTCTAGAACGGCTTTCGCCGAGTCGACGCGCGAGCGCGCCTGCTGGGCGTTCTGCAGGGTGCCAGCGCCCTGGGTAGCCAGGTGCTGGTAGCGGTTGAGCTCCTGCGCGGCAAAGGTCAGCGCGGCTTGGTCGGCCTGCACCTGGGCGGCGCTCTGGGCAATCACCGCCTGCTGGCGTTCGAGGTCGGCGGCGACATGGTGGTGACGCGCCTCGGCGGCCAGCACGTCGGCTTCGGCGGCTTCCAGCGCTGCGCGGTAGTCGCGGGCATCGATGCGCGCGAGAACCTGCCCGGCCTTCACCGACTGGTTGTCTTCCACCAGCACCTCCTCGATGAAGCCGGCGATCTTCGGCGCCACCAGGGTGAAGTCGGCATGGATATAGGCGTCGTCGGTGCTCTGCTCGCGGGCGGGGCCCAACAGGCGCAGCAGCAGGTAGATGACAAGGGCGAGCAGCAGCACGGCAACCAGGGCCAGACTGCCGCGACGGGAGCTTAGTTTCGACATGGGCAGACCTTTCAATCAGTAGAAGTTCAGCTAGCAGGAACCACGGGGCGCGGCGGATAGACCCGCAGCGGCATCAGGGGAATCAGGACGAGCAGGGCGGCGGCCAGCCAGGCCATCGCCAGCAGCGTGTCGGAGGCGGCGAGCACGCTGGCCTGGCCGCGCACCTGTCCGGCGAGGCGCCCAATGCTCTCGGCGCCGCCCAGTTGTTCCAGGCGCAAGCCGAGGGCTTGCGAGGCGTTGCCCAGGTGATCGACCAGGCGGTTGGAGTGGTAGTGCTCGCGCCAGGTCATCAAGAACGAGACGATGGCGCTGCCCATCACCGCCGAGAACGCACGCACGCTGTTGAACCAGGCCGAGGCGAACGGCCCTTCGATGGGGGCGACCACGCTGGTGGCGGACATCAGCAGCGGCACGATGGCCATTGGCTGGCCGATGATCTGCAACGCCAGCAGCCAGTAGAAGTTCTCCCGCGTCCATTCGCTGGTCAGCTGGCTCATGCCGAAGGCCGACAGGCCGCACAGGCTGATGCCGATGGCCAGCACCCAGCGGCAATCCACGCGGGGGATGTTGCACAGCGCGGCAATCAGCGGCAGGGAGATCAATTGGGGCAGCGCCACCAGCAGCGCCATGGGGGCCGATTGCAGCGGGCGATAGCCGTGGGCCGAGGCGAGGTAGGACGCTGGCACGCCGGAGCAGGCGCCGAGCACTACCAGCACGCCTGCCAGGGTGATCAGCGAGTGGGTGAAGTTGCGCCGCTTGAGGATGTCCAGGCGGAAGAAGGGCAGCGGGTGCGTCCACTCGTTGATAAAGAACGCCACCAGCAGCCCGGCACCACCGACCACCAGCAGGGTGACCAGGTCGGATTCGAACCAGTCCAGGCGCTCGCCCTGCAGCAGGCCCATCACCAGCATCAGGACGCCTGGGAGGCCGAGTGTGATGCCCAGGTAATCGAACTGGCGCAGACGCTCCAGGCGCAGCGGGTCCTGCGGGATGCCCCAGGCCACGGCGGCCAGCGCCACCGCGCACAGCGGAATGACCTGCCAGAACACCCATTGCCAGCCGACGAATTCGGTCCACAGCGCCGCCAGCGGCATGCCCAGGTTCGGCGCGAAGGTAGCCGTCAGCGCATAGGCGCCCAGGCCGTAGAGCTTGATGCCCGGCGGCAGGAAGCGCAGCGCCACGGTCATCAGCATCGGCGGCATGCAGCCACCGGCGAAACCCTGCAGCAGGCGCAGCAGGTAAAGCGTTTCGACATTCGGCGCGAACGGGCAGAGAACTGCCAGCAAGGCGAACATGGCGATGGCGCCGAGGGTAAAGCGGCGCAGTGACACGGTGACCGAGAACCAGGGCGCGAAGGCCATGGCGGCGACCTGCGCCGCCGAGTACAGGGCGATCAGCCAGGTGCCTTCGTCGTGACCGATGGACAGTGCGCCGCGCACATCGGTCATGGCCAGGTCAGTGACCTTCTCGTTGAGGCCGGCGCTGAGTGACGCGATCAGTACGCCAATCATGCCGACCACGATGCGCAGTCCGAACGGCTGCGCCACGGGCTTGGCGGGCTGTGCGGCCGATTGCGGGCTGGCGGCGGAAATCGGGGCGAGCGCGGTCATGGCCGGCCTCCATGGGGATGGCCGATGCCGCCGCCGGAGGGCGGTATTGTGCAAGGCATAGGAATCAACTCGGGTATTTGCGACCGAGTCTAGGGAAGGGCGTTAATTGTGGAAATTGAAATGATTGCAGCTAATCAGTGTGTCTGGTGCACTGATTATGCAGTCAGCTCAGCAGGCCGGAGCTCTCGCGCAGTTCAGTGCACACACGCTTCACCGTCTGTCGCAGCCAGCTGTGCGCCGGGTCGTTGTCGAAGCGCGGGTGCCAGGCCTGGATGATCACCACCGACTTGAGCGGCAGGGGAATATCGAACTGGCGCAGGGCGAAACCCAGGCGATCGAGACGCCACAGCGAATGCTCGGGAATGGGCAGCACAAGGTCGGACTCCAGCAGGGCGAAGATCGAGGAGTGGAAGGTCGGCGCGGTAAGGCGGATTTCCCTGTGCAGCCCCAGGTTCGCCAGTTCTTCGTCGATCGGTCCGCGCGACTTACCGCGCCGCGACACGCTGATCTGGGGGAAGCAGGCGAACCGCTCGGCGGTGATCTCGTCATCGAAGATGGGATGATCGCGTCGCGCCAGGCCGACGAAATTGGTGGTGAACAGCGTCTGCGTGCGGATTTCCGGCTCCAGCGTCGAAGCGCCGCCGATGTACAGGTCGATGCGGTTCTGCCGCAGGGCTTCGTCGTCGAAGTCGGCTTCCGGGGCAATACGCAGGCTGCAGCGCGGCGCTTCTTCCTTCATCACCGCCAGCATGCGCGAGGCGAAGCCGCCCACCAGCACGTTGTTGGAACGCAGCACGAAGCAGCGCTCGAGCTGGTCCATGCGCAGGTTTTCCTTGGCATTGAACAGGCGCGTGGCGTGCTCCACCAGGTCGCTGACTTCCTCGCGCAGTTGCAATGCACGAGGTGTGGGCACCAGGTTGCGCCCGGCGCGGACCATGATCGGGTCGCCCACTGCTTCGCGAATGCGCGACAGGGTGCGGCTCATGGCGGGTGCACTGAGGTGCATGCGTCGCGCCGCACCGACCACGCTGCCTTCTTCGAGCAGGATGTTGAGGGCGACCAGCAGGTTGAGATCGGGCAGGGCCATGGCGACTCCGGAGGGTTGGCGCGATGCTATTCATGTTCCATTGCGACGGGCCCGATGAGCAAGCGTGCGTTTGACGCAATGGTTCTTTACGTTCGGCGTGCCTTTACGGGGCATGGCGCTGCCCGAAGAATGACGCTGATTTCGTTCTTCGAGGGAGAAAGGCATGTTCAAACGGATTCTGCTGGCCATCGATGGTGCGGCGCAGTCGCCACGGATCATCGCCAGCGCCGCAGAGCTGGCGCGTTGCAGCGAAGCGGCAGTGCATGTTGTCTGCGCAGTGGATCGTGCCTTCGCCATGCCGCGCCAGGATGCCCTGGAGTACCCGCCGGCTGAACAGGAGCAGCACGAAGCCCAGGCGCTGGTGGATGATGCGCTGGCGCAGCTCCAGCCATGCGTGGCATCCGGGGCTGTGGTAGCGGGCGATCCAGCCCGCGCGATTTTGCGCGAGGCGCAGCGCCTGGAGTGCGACCTGATCGTGATCGGCCACCGGCACCTGGGGCGTATCGAGCGGTTGCTGGACCCGTCGGTAGGGCAGCGGGTGATCGAGCGGGCGCCGTGTCCGGTGTTGGTCGAGGTGCGGGAGTAGGGCGCCTGTTGGTCCGGTGCCGTGCGGTTCGCGAGCAAGCTCGCTCCTACAGGCACAGACCGGCACGCTATTCGTAGGAGCGAGCTGCTCGCGAACCCAGGTTGGCACCGTCGCGTTGCCGGGAATCGATCGCGGACGGAGTCCGCTCCTATGTACGTCGGGAAGCCTGGCGCCGAAATAGAGGCGACACGCATCTGGAAAGAAAAGCGGCCCCGGCGCCGGGTTGGTCCTGAGCGAGGACCCGGCGCCGAAGCCGTAAGGGGTCAACCGCGGCGATGCACGTTGCGGCCGTGCGCGAAGGTTTCCTTCACGGTACGGTCGTCGCCGAGGATGACCAGTGCGAAGAGTTTCTCCTCCAGGGTCTTGGCCTGCTGCAGGCGATAATCCAGCAGCGGGGTGGCCTTGTAGTCGAGGACCACGAAGTCGGCCTCGTTGCCCTGGGCGAAGCTGCCAACCTTGTCTTCCAGTTCCAGCGCGCGGGCGCCGCCGAGGGTGGCCAGGTACAGCGACTTGAACGGGTCCAGCTTGATGCCCTGCAGCTGCATCACCTTGTAGGCCTCGTTCAGCGATTGCAGCTGGGAGAAGCTGGTGCCGGCGCCGACGTCGGTGCCCAGGCCGACTTTCACCTTGTGTTTCTCGAGTTTCGCCAGGTCGAACAGGCCGCTACCCAGGAACAGATTGGAGGTCGGGCAGAAGGCCACGGCCGAACCGGTTTCCGCCAGGCGCTGGCACTCGCCGTCGCACAGGTGCACGCCGTGGGCGAACACCGAGCGCGGGCCGAGCAGGCCGTGGTGGTCGTAGACGTCCAGGTAGCCCTTGCGCTCCGGGAACAGCTCCTTGACCCACTCGATTTCCTTGAGGTTTTCCGACAGGTGCGTGTGCATATACACGCCCGGATGCTCCTTGAGCAGGCGGCCGGCGGCGTCGAGCTGCTCCGGCGTGCTGGTCGGGGCGAAGCGCGGAGTCACTGCGTAGAGCAGGCGACCCTTGCCGTGCCAGCGTTCGATCAGCGCCTTGCTGTCGGTGTAGCTGCTCTCGGCGGTGTCTGTCAGGTAGTCCGGCGCGTTGCGGTCCATCATCACCTTGCCGGCGATCAGGCGCAGGTCGAGCTTTTCAGCAGCGCCGAACAGCGCATCCACCGACTGTGGGTGCACGGTGCCGAATACCAGCGCGGTGGTGGTGCCGGCGCGCAGCAGTTCCTTGAGGAAGATGCCGGCGACATCGGCGGCGTGGGCCGGGTCGGCAAACTGCTTCTCGGTGGGGAAGGTGTAGGTGTTCAGCCAGTCCAGCAGTTGCTCGCCGTAGGAGGCGATCATGCCGGTCTGCGGGTAGTGGATGTGGGTGTCGATGAAGCCGGGGGTGATCAGCGCGTCGCGGTACTCGACCACTTCCACGCCGCCCAGTTGTGGCAGCAGCTCGGTGGCGTGGCCGAGGCGGGCGACCTTGCCGTCTTCCACCAGCAGGATGCCGTCCTCGAAGTACTGGTAGGACTTCTCCACACCGACTTCGGCGGGGTCGGCGACGCTGTGCAGGATGCTCGCGCGGTAGGCTTTGGCTTGAGTGCTCATCGATCTCTCTTCAGTCGTGTTTCGGGGCCGGGGCGCGCGCTGGCGCCGGGGCGGGATGGGCGGAATAGACATGTGCCCATGCTATGGAAATCTCAGGCGCCGCTCTCTGCGGTGCGCGCGCGGCGGCTCGTGGGTAACAGTTTGGCCACAGTGTTCTCGCCTTTGCTGGTCTGCTGACCGAAGGTGGCGTTGTAGGTGGCGATCACTTCGCCGGCGATGGACACGGCGATCTCCACCGGCAGCTTGCCCTTTACCTCGCTGATGCCCATGGGGCAGCGCATGCGCTGCACGGTGTCGGCGGCGAAGCCGCGGTCGCGCAGGCGGTGTTCGAACTTGGCGCGCTTGGTGTCGGAACCGATCAGGCCGAAATAGGCGAAGTCATTGCGCTCGAGGATTTTCGCCGTCAGCTCCAGGTCCAGCGCGTGGTTGTGGGTCATGACGATGAAGTAGCTGCCGGCGGGCATTTCGTCGATCTCGTCGATCACATCCTCGTTGATTGCGCGGCTCACGCCCTCAGGGATGTAATCGGGAAACTCGGCTTCCCGCGAGTCGATCCAGCGCACCTTGCATGGCAGGCTGGCGAGCAACGGCACCAGCGCACGGCCGACGTGGCCAGCGCCGAACACGGCGATGTGCGCCTGGGGCTGGCCCATGGGTTCGAACAGCAGCACCGTGGCGCCGCCGCAGCACTGCCCGAGGCTGGCGCCGAGGCTGAAACGCTCCAGCTTCGGTTCGCGCTCGCGGTTCTGCAGCATCTCACGGGCGATGGCCATGGCCTTGAACTCGAGGTGACCGCCGCCGATGGTGTCGTAGAGCTTGTCGGCGCTGACGACCATCTTCGAGCCGGCATTGCGCGGGGTCGAGCCGCGTTCTTCGATGATGGTCACCAGCACGCTGGCTTCGGCGCGCTGTTGCAGGTCGGCGAGGGCACTGATCCAGTTCATGGCTTCAACCTCTGAGGCTGGGCTCTTCGTAGGAGCGAGCTTGCTCGCGAATGGGCTCCCCGGTGGCTACGTCGCTGGGGCGGTTCGCGAGCAAGCTCGCTCCTACGGTCGGGAGTTAGGGTGGGGCGCCGCTGGCGGGGTGGAGGACGGAAGTGGGGACGTCTCTCCCTGCCAGCGGTGCCCCATGGTCACATCACGCCGGCTCGACCTGAGCCGGTGCTTTCTCGGCCTGGGCCAGCTTCAGCTTGCGCATCTGCTCCACGCCCCAGAGCACGCGCTCGGGAGTGGCGGGGGCGTCGATCTGCGGCTGGGCGCGGTAGTCGGCCAGGCTGGCCACGGCGTCCTTGATCGCGCAGAACACCGAGATGCCCAGCATGAACGGCGGCTCGCCGACGGCCTTGGAGTGGAACACGGTCTGCTCCGGGTTCTTGCGGTTTTCCACCAGCTTCACCCGCAGGTCGATCGGCATGTCGGCGATGGCCGGAATCTTGTAGCTCGCCGGGCCGTTGGTCATCAGCTTGCCCTTGGCGTTCCACACCAGTTCTTCCATGGTCAGCCAGCCCATGCCCTGGACGAAACCGCCTTCCACCTGGCCAATGTCGATGGCCGGGTTCAGCGAGGCGCCGACGTCGTGGAGAATGTCGCTGCGCAGCATCTTGTACTCGCCGGTGAGGGTGTCGACGATCACCTCCGAGCACGACACGCCATAAGCGAAGTAGTAGAACGGCCGGCCGCGCGCCTGGCTGCGGTCGTAGAAGATCTTCGGTGTGCGGTAGAAGCCGGTGGAGGAGAGTGACACCTGGCCGAAGTACGCCTGCTGCACGAGCTCCTCGAAAGGCAGGATAAGGTCGCGCACGCGCACCTGATTGTTGCGGAACTCGACGTCTTCCTCGGTCACCTTCCAGTGCTTGGCGGCGAATTCCACCAGGCGCTGCTTGAGGATTTCGGCGGCGTTCTGCGCGGCCTTGCCGTTCAGGTCGGCGCCCGAGGACGCGGCGGTCGGCGAGGTGTTGGGCACCTTGTCGGTGTTGGTGGCGGTGATCTGCACGCGGTCGATGTCGACCTGGAACACCTCGGCCACCACCTGGGCAACCTTGGTGTTCAGGCCCTGGCCCATCTCGGTGCCGCCGTGGTTCAGGTGGATGCTGCCGTCGGTGTAGATGTGGATCAGCGCGCCGGCCTGGTTGAGGAAGGTGGCGGTGAAGCTGATGCCGAATTTTACCGGGGTCAGCGACAGGCCCTTCTTCAGTACCGGGCTGCTGGCGTTGAAGGCGCGGATCTCGGCGCGGCGCTTGGCGTATTCGGCGCTGGCTTCCAGTTCCTCGGTCATCTCCTCCAGCAGGTTGTGTTCCACCTGCTGGTAGTAGTGGGTGACGTTGCGCTCGTCCTTGCCGTAGTAGTTGCGCTTGCGCACTTCCAGCGGGTCCTTGCCCAGATGGCGCGCGACGGCGTCCATGATCTCCTCGATGGCGACCATGCCCTGCGGGCCGCCGAAGCCGCGGTAGGCGGTGTTCGACGCGGTGTTGGTCTTGCAGCGGTGACCGTTCACCGTGGCGTTGCCGAGGAAGTAGGCGTTGTCGGAGTGGAACATCGCGCGGTCGACGATGGAGCCGGAGAGGTCCGGCGAGTAGCCGCAGTTGCCGGCCAGCTCGATATTGATGCCGTGCAGCAGGCCGTCATCCTCGAAGCCCACGTCGTACTCGACGTAGAAGGGGTGGCGCTTGCCGGTCATCTGCATGTCTTCGACACGCGGCAGGCGCATCTTCGCCGGGCGGCCGGTGAGACGCGCGACGACCGCGCACAGGCAGGCAGGCGCAGCGGCCTGGGTTTCCTTGCCGCCGAAGCCGCCACCCATGCGGCGCATGTCGATGACCACCTTGTTGAAGGAGATGCCCAGCACTTCGGCCACCAGCTTCTGCACTTCGGTGGGGTTCTGCGTGGAGGTGTAGACGATCACGCCGCCGTCCTCGGTGGGCATCACCGAGGAAATCTGCGTCTCCAGGTAGAAGTGCTCCTGGCCGCCGATGTGCAGGGTGCCCTGGATGCGGTTCGGCGCGGTGGCGAGCTTGGCTTCCGAGTCGCCGATCTTGTGCTGGTGGCTGTCGAGCACGAAATGCTTCTTGCGCAGCGCCTCGACTACGTCGAGCACTGGCTCCAGGTCTTCGTACTCGATGATCGCGGCCATGGCCGCCTTGCGCGCGGTTTCCAGGCTGTCGGCGGCGACGGCGATGACCATCTGGCCGACGTATTCGACCTTGCCGTCCGCCAGCAGCGGGTCACCGGCGACCACCGGGCCGATGTCCAACTGGCCGGGCACGTCATCCTTGGTGATGGCGATGGCGACGCCGGGGAACTGGTAGCAGGGGCTGACGTCCAGCTTGGTGATGCGCGCGTGGGCGCGGTCGCTCATGCGGGCATAGACGTGCAGCTGGTTGGGGAATTCCAGGCGGTCGTCGATGTACTGCGCTTCGCCGCTGACGTGCTTGGGCGCGCTCTCGTGCTTGACGCTGCGGCCAACGCCGGTGGTCAGGTCGGCGCGGAACAGTGCGGCGAGTTCTTCCTGGCTTTTCTGCGGCTTATGCATAGTGGGTCACCCGGGTTACGGCCTGAGGGGCTTCCAGCTCCAGGAAGCACTTGCGCAGCAGGTTCTGCGCGGTGAGCAGGCGGTATTCCTTGCTCGCACGGAAGTCGGTGAGCGGCGCGAAGTCCTCGCTCAGTGCCAGCGCGGCGCGTTCGAAGGCGGCGCTGTTGAAGGTCTGGCCGAGCAGGGCGGCTTCACAGGCCTTGGCACGTTTCGGGATGGCGGCCATGCCACCAAAGCCGGTGCGTACGGCGGTGATCTTGCAGTTCTCGACCGTCAGGTTGAAGGCGGCGCAGACAGCGGAGATGTCGTCGTCCAGGCGCTTGGAGACCTTGTAGGCGCGGAACGCCTGGCTGGCCTGCGGGCGCGGGATGATCACCTGTTCGATGAACTCGCCTTCCTGGCGCGCGGTGACCTTGTAGTCGATGAAATATTCGTCGATCGGCAGCTCGCGACGTTCGTTGCCCTTGCGCAGCACCAGGCGCGCGCCCAGGGCAATCAGCAGTGGCGGCGAGTCGCCAATGGGGGATGCGTTGCCGATGTTGCCGCCCAGGGTGCCCTGGTTGCGGATCTGCAGCGAAGCGAAGCGGTGCAGCAGTTCGCCGAAGTCCGGGTAGTCGCGGGAAAGGGCTTCGTAGCAGTCGGTCAGCGGAGTCGCCGCGCCGATCTCGATGCGGTCGTCGAAGACCTCGACGCGCTTCATTTCCTCGACGTGGCCGACGTAGATCATCACCGGCAGTTCACGGTGGAACTGGGTGACTTCCAGGGCCAGGTCGGTGCCGCCGGCGAGCAGGCGTGCCTGCGGATTGGCGGTGTAGATATCGGCCAGGTCGGCGATGGTCAGCGGCAGCAGGCAGCGCTTGTCGCCGCTGTTCAGCTCGGCGGTTTCGCGCGGGGCGATGGCCTTGAGCTGGGCGATGATCTCGGGCTGGGCGACGTCGAACTGGTCCGGCTGCTTCTGGCAGCAGGATTGCTCGGCGGCATCGAGAATCGGGCGGTAGCCGGTGCAGCGGCACAGGTTGCCGGCCAGCGCTTCATGGGCTTCGGCCTTGCGCTCGTCGGCGGTTTCGCCCGCGGTGTTCTTCTGCAGGGCGAACAGCGACATGACAAAGCCAGGGGTGCAGAAACCGCACTGCGAACCGTGGCAATCGACCATGGCTTGCTGCACACCGTGCAGTTCGCCGCGGTGCTTGAGGTCGTCGACGCTGATCAACTGCTTGCCGTGCAGCGAGGAAACGAAGGTGAGACAGGAGTTGAGGGTGCGGTAGCGGACGCGCTCGGCACCTTCTTCGCCGACCAGTTCGCCGACGACCACCGTGCAGGCGCCGCAGTCACCGGAGGCGCAACCCTCCTTGGTGCCGGTCTTGCCCAGGGTCTGGCGCAGGTAGTTGAGCACGGTGAGGTTGGGATCGAGGCGGTCTTCGACGCGCAGCTCGCGATTGAGCAGGAACCTGATCAAGGCTTGCCTCCAGGCTGATTCTTGTTTTTGGTAGGGCACTGGAGGCGAATTTATGGAAAGCTGACTTTTGAGTCAATAAAATTTCTGTCCGAATGGTCAGAAAGTTTTTCCGCGGGTGATGAGTGACGCTTTTGCAGGAGCGAGCAGCCGTGATTGCGGGTGAGCGCGGTGGGTGCATACCGGATCAGCGTTATCTGGCCGACGTCCAGCAACTGCGCGCTTTTGTAGGAGCGAGCTTGCTCGCGAACAGCCGTGATTGCCGGTGAGCGCGGTACTGGTCGGGCATGGCGATGTGCTCCCTCTCTCTTTGGGGGAGAGTTGGGGGGGAGGGCAGTCCCAGGGAGAAGAGCTTCGCGAGCAAGCTCGCTCCTACCTAAAGCCTAAAGCCCCAAAGCCCCAAAGCCCCAAAGCCCAAAGCCCAAAGCCCAAAGCCCAAAGCCCAAAGCCCAAAAGCAAAAAGCCCAAAAGCAAAAAGCCCAAAAAGCAAAAAAGGCGGCAAGCCGGGGTGGGGCTTGCCGCCAAGGCGTGGATCTGGTTGATCAGGCTTGCTGGGTGGCGCTCAGCTGGTATTCCTCGCCTGCGTAGTAGGCGCGTACCCGACGGTCCATCACTGCGCGCCAGAGCGGCGGGAACAGCGCCAGGACGATCATTCCGGCGTAACCATTGGGCAGTTGCGGGCTCTCGTCGAAGTGGCGGAGCACCTGGTAACGGCGCTTGGCGTTGGCGTGGTGGTCGGAATGACGCTGCAGATGGAAGAGGAACAGGTTGGTCAACAGGAAGTTGCTGTTCCAGGAGTGCTCGTGGGTAGTCCGCTCGTAGCGCCCGCTGTCCAGGCGGCGGCGATGCAGGCCGTAGTGTTCCACGTAGTTGACGATCTCCAGCAGGGTGAAGGCCATCACCGACTGGCCGATGAAATACACCGCGCCGATCCAGCCGAAAGCGACGCTGAAGCCGACCAGGAACAGCGCACTGATCACGTACCACCAGATCAGCTCGTTGCGCCAGTGCAGCGCCGGCAGGCCCTTGCGCTTGAGGCGCTCGGTCTCCAGCTTCCAGGCATTGAGGAAGTTGTGTTTGTAGGCGTGGGGCAGGAAGGCGTAGAGGCTCTGGCCGTAGCGCGAAGACGAAGCGTCCTCGGGCGTGGAGACATGCACATGGTGGCCGCGCACGTGTTCCACCTTGAAGCCTGCGTAGCACACCGCGGCCAGCAGCAGGCCGCCGGCGTTCTGCTCCAGTTCCGGATCCTTGTGGATCAGCTCGTGGGAGACGGTGATACCGATGGCGCCCATGACGGTGCCCACGGAAAGGATCCAGCCGAGCTGGCCGACCCAGTTCCAGGCGTCATAAGTAGCCAGCACCCAGCCGCCGTAGACCAGCATGCCCAGCAGCAGCGGCACGGTCATCAGGCTGAGGAAGCGGTAATAGCCTTCGCGCTCCATGGGCGGCACTTCATCGATCTCATCGGGGTTGGCCGGGTCGCGGCCGACCACGAAGTCCAGCAATGGAATCACCCCGAACACCACGGTGATCACCAGCCAGGCCCAGGCATTGGGGTATTGGCTACCGTAAGACCACCAGTAGCTGACGGGAATCCCGAAGACAGGGACCAGCCAGATCCAGTAACCGGCTTTCTTGAGACGCAACATCCAGGCAGGGGAAAGGAAAAAGGCGAACATGGACGACTCCCGATACGTCTCTTGTGTAGGATTGTCAGACAATCCTGCGCCTGATCCTTCTGATGGACGCACCAACCTTTGTTCTGTCGTCCACCCTGGGCGGGGGATGGCGCGGTAACACCCTGTGTTACACTTCGCGTCCGCAACACCCCTTCGAAAGCGCCCCGATTCTTAAGGACAACCATGACGTTCAAGGCCCCGGACAGCCTGGCTGAGCAGATCGCGCATCACCTTGCCGAACGCATCATCCGGGGCGAACTCAAGGAGCGCGAGCGCATCCAGGAGCAGAAGGTCACCCAGACCCTCAACGTCAGTCGCGGTTCGGTCCGCGAAGCGTTGCTGATCCTCGAACGTCGCCATCTGGTCGTGATCCTGCCGCGTCGGGGTGCGCAGGTGTCCGAGCTTTCTGCCGCGCACGTGGAAAGCCTCTATTCGCTGGTGATGGAGCTCTACATCATGCTCGCCAGCGCCGTGGCCCGGACCTGGCGCGAAGAAGCCGACCTGGCGCCCTTCATGGCGATCCAGCAACGCCTGTTGGATAACCTCGAGCGCGGCGACATCAATGCATTCGTCGAATCCAGCTTCGACATCATGCGCGCCGCCTTTCCATTCGCTGCCAACCCCTACCTGCAGGAAACCGTGGAAAATCTCCTGCCGGCCATCAGTCGCACCTATCATCTGGCCCTGGAACGCCGCAAAGGCGAGATGAGTCAGTTCATCGGCAGCTTCGAAGACCTGCTGCGCGCGGTGGTGGGCCGCGACGAGGCGGGCATCCGCGAGGTGCTGCTCGACTACGGTCGACACAACAGCCAATTGGTCCTGGCCGCGCTGGCTGAACGATAAGCTCTCTATTAAGAGACGGAGGGGGATGGGCTCATGCGGCTCAAGTGCATCAAGCTGGCGGGCTTCAAGTCCTTCGTCGACCCGACGACGGTGAATTTCCCAAGCAACATGGCGGCAGTGGTCGGCCCCAACGGTTGCGGAAAGTCCAACATCATCGACGCCGTTCGCTGGGTGATGGGCGAGAGTTCGGCGAAGAACCTCCGTGGCGAGTCGATGACCGACGTCATCTTCAACGGCTCCAACACGCGCAAGCCGGTGACCCAGGCGTCCATCGAGCTGATCTTCGACAACTCCGACCAGACCCTGCTGGGCGAATACGCCAGCTACGCCGAGATTTCCATTCGCCGCCGCGTCACCCGTGACGGCCAGAACACTTATTTCCTCAATGGCACCAAGTGCCGGCGTCGTGATATCACCGATATCTTCCTCGGAACCGGCCTGGGTCCGCGCAGCTACTCGATCATCGAGCAGGGCATGATCTCCAAGCTGATCGAGGCCAAGCCCGAAGACCTGCGCAACTTCATCGAGGAGGCCGCCGGCATCTCCAAGTACAAGGAGCGCCGCCGCGAGACCGAGAACCGCATTCGCCGTACCCAGGAAAACCTCGCGCGCCTGACCGACCTGCGCGAAGAGCTGGAGCGCCAGCTGGAACGCCTGCACCGCCAGGCCCAGTCGGCGGAGAAGTACCAGGAATTCAAGGCCGAGGAGCGCACCCTCAAGGCCCAGCTCGGCGCCCTGCGCTGGCGCGACCTGAACGAGCAGGTCGGGCAGAAGGAGAAGGTGATCGGCGATCAGGAAGTGGCCTTCGAGGCCCTTGTCGCCGAGCAGCGCAGCGCCGACGCCAGCATCGAGCGCCTGCGTGACGGCCACCATGAGCTGTCGGAAACCTTCAACCAGGTGCAGGGTCGCTTCTATTCCGTGGGTGGCGACATCGCCCGCGTCGAGCAGAGCATCCAGCATGGCCAGCAGCGCCTGCGTCAGTTGCAGGACGACCTGCGCGAGGCTGAGAAGACCCGCCAGGAAACCGAATCCCACCTGGGGCACGACCGTACCTTGCTCGCCACCCTGGGCGAGGAACTTGAGCGCCTGGCCCCGGAACAGGAAATCAGTGCCGCCGCCGCCGAAGAGGCTACCGTCGGGCTGGAGGACGCCGAGCAGCGCATGCACGACTGGCAGCAGCGCTGGGATGCGTTCAACCAGCAGAGCGCTGAACCGCGCCGCGAAGCCGAAGTGCAGCAGTCGCGCATCCAGCACTTGGAGCAGAGTCTGGAGCGCCAGGGCGAGCGTCAGCGCCGCCTGAGCGACGAGCGCACGCAACTGGCCGCTGATCCGGAAGACGCCGCGATCCTCGAACTGGGCGAGCAGGTCGCCGCTATCGAGTTGCTGCTGGAAGAGTCGCAGATTCAGGAGCAGGAACTGGCCGAGCGCCTAGAGCGCGTGCGCCAGTCCCTGCAGGAAAGCACCGCCGCGCAGCACCAGGCGCAAGGCGAGCTGCAGCGCCTGAATGGCCGCATTGCGTCGCTGGAGGCATTGCAACAGGCAGCGCTCGATCCGGGCGACGGCACCGCACAATGGCTGCGTCAGCAAGGGCTGGAGCAGCGCCCGCGGCTTGCCGAAGGCCTGCGTGTGCAGTCGGGCTGGGAGCTGGCGGTGGAAACCGTGCTCGGCGCCGACCTGCACGGCGTGTTGCTGGATGACGTGAAGGGGTTGCCGTTCGAGGCCCTGGAAAAGGGCGAGCTGCGCCTGCTCGATCTGGCCGCCGGTGCGGTCTCCCGTCCCGGCAGCCTGCTGGACAAGGTCGAAACCAATGTCGACCTGAGCTACTGGCTGGGCCGCGTGCGCCCGGTCGAAACCCTGGAGCAGGCGCTGAACCAGCGCGCTTCGCTGGGGGAGGGCGAAAGCCTGATCAGCCGCGACGGCTACTGGGTGGGCCGCCACTTCCTGCGCGTGCGTCGGGGCGAGTCGGCTGATGGCGGTGTACTGGCGCGTGGCCAGGAACTGGAGCGCCTGTACGTCGAGCGCGAGACGCTGGAACAGCGCCTCGCCGAGATCGACGAACAGCTGGCGCGCCTGCGTGACGAGCAGCGGCAGGCCGAAGAGGGGCGCGATCAGGTGCGCCGTCGCCTGCAGGATGAAGGTCGCCGTCAGGGTGAACTGAAGGCGCAGCTGTCCGCGCAGCAGGCCAAGGTCGAACAGCTGACCCTGCGCCGCCGGCGTCTGGACGAAGAACTGGCCGAGCTCGCCGAGCAGCACGCCATCGAGCAGGAGCAACTGGGCGAGGCGCGCCTGAGCCTGCAGGAAGCGCTGGACGCCATGGCCGTGGACACCGAGCGCCGTGAGTCGCTGCTCGCCGAGCGCGACGGCATGCGCGAGAAGCTCGACCGCATCCGCCAGGAATCCCGCCAGCACAAGGATCACGCTCATCAGTTGGCCGTGCGCGTGGGCTCCCTGCGCGCCCAGCACGAATCCACCCGCCAGGCGCTGGAGCGCCTGGACAGCCAGGCCGTGCGCCTGGTCGAACGCTGCGAGCAGCTCAATCTCAACCTGGAGGAGGGCGCCGCACCGCTGGAAGAGCTGCGCATGCGCCTGGAAGAGCTGCTCGACCGGCGCATGGCGGTGGAGGACGAGCTCAAGCACGCACGCCTGGCCCTCGAAGATGCCGACCGCCAGTTGCGCGACGCCGAGAAGCGCCGCACCCAGGCCGAGCAGCAGTCACAACTGCTGCGTGGCCAGTTGGAACACCAGCGTATGGAGTGGCAAGCCCTCAGCGTGCGACGCAAGTCGCTGCAGGAACAGCTCCACGAGGACGGCTACGACCTGCATGGCGTGCTGAGTACGCTGCCACACGATGCTGCGGAAAAAGTCTGGGAAACCCGCCTGGAAGAACTGGCCGCGCGCATCGGTCGCCTCGGCCCGATCAACCTCGCGGCCATCGAGGAGTACCAGCAACAATCCGAGCGTAAACGCTACCTGGATGACCAGAACGACGACCTCGTGGAAGCGCTGGATACCCTGGAAAACGTCATCCGCAAGATCGACAAGGAAACCCGCAACCGCTTCAAGGAAACCTTCGACCAGATCAATGCTGGCCTTCAGGCATTGTTCCCCAAGGTTTTCGGCGGCGGTCACGCCTATCTGGAACTTACCGGCGAGGATCTACTCGATACCGGGGTGGCGATCATGGCGAGGCCGCCGGGCAAGAAGAACAGCACCATCCATCTTCTGTCCGGTGGCGAGAAGGCCCTGACCGCTCTGGCGCTGGTATTTGCGATCTTCCAGCTGAACCCGGCACCGTTCTGTATGCTCGACGAAGTCGACGCGCCGCTGGACGATGCCAACGTCGGCCGTTATGCGCGGCTGGTGAAGGAGATGTCGGAGAAAGTGCAGTTCATCTATATCACCCACAACAAGATCGCCATGGAGATGGCAGATCAATTGATGGGCGTGACCATGCACGAACCGGGTTGTTCGCGTCTGGTGGCGGTGGATGTGGAAGAGGCAGTTGCGCTCGCCGAAGCGTGATCGTCCAGGCGAACTTGGGCTATGCTGGCAAGATGCTTTGTTTCAAGCCTAAGGCATTGATTTGATTGGGGTAGGATTTGCTTCAGGTGCGCCAGCGGCAACCGCTGTGAAAAGTTGCAAAGAGTGCGGCGGAGTGTCGCCTCAGACAGTGTAAAGTTATGTGAGAGCGTGTTAGCTTAACGCCCACTTTTGTATCGCGTGGAAAACATCAGTCAGAACATGAAGTTGGCTCCACGTTTTCAAGGGATAGGATGTCCTTTTTTTCATTATCATTTTTTGTTCAGGGGCTACGGGATTAGATGGATATCGGTCTGCGCGAATGGCTGATCGTCATTGGGCTTATCGTCATCGCCGGCATTCTGTTCGACGGCTGGCGTCGTATGCGGGGTGGCAAGGGCAAGCTGCGTTTCAAGCTGGATCGCCAATTTGCCAACCAGCCTGATGACGGAGATGAAGGCAACCCGGAACTGCTCGGGCCGTCCCGAGTGGTCGAACACCGCGAGCCGGAACTGGACGAGGAAGACCTGCCCAAGGTCAGCGCCAAGGAGTCGCGCGGCAAGCGCCGCGGCGAGCCGCGCCAGGGCGACCTGAACCTCGACGACCCGGCGCCGAACCTGCTCGGCCCGCTGGACGAGGAAGACTTCCCCAATCCGCTGGACGAAGCCTCCCAGGAAAAGCCGAAGAAAGAGCGCAAGAAGGACAAGGAGCGTACTGCTCCCGCGGCCCCTGCGGCTGCTCCTTCGGCATCCCAGGCCCCGGTCGAGGAAGTGCTGATCATCAATGTCATTAGCCGCGACGAGAATGGCTTCAAGGGCCCAGCGCTGCTGCAGAACATCCTGGAAAGCGGCCTGCGCTACGGCGAGATGGATATCTTCCACCGCCACGAGAGCATGGCCGGCAACGGCGAAGTGCTGTTCTCCATGGCCAACGCGGTCAAGCCGGGCACCTTCGATCTGGACAACATCGACCAGTTCAGCACCCGCGCCGTGAGCTTCTTCCTTGGCCTGCCGGGCCCGCGTCATCCCAAACAGGCGTTCGACGTAATGATCGCCGCCGCTCGCAAGCTGGCCCAGGAGCTCAATGGCGAGCTGAAGGACGAGCAGCGCAGCGTGATGACTGCGCAGACCATCGAGCACTACCGTCAGCGCATCATCGACTTCGAGCGACGCGCCCTGACCCAGAAGCGCTAAGCTTTCCGCACGCTGCACAGAAGCCCCAAGCGACCCTTGGGGCTTCGCATTTTTACCCCAAGCAGAAACAGCCGCCCGAGATTCCCGCATGACCGACTCCCAGACCGCAGCAGAACGCATTGCCCAGCTGCGCAGCGAACTCGACGACCACAACTACCGCTACTACGTGCTCGACGAGCCGAGCGTACCGGACGCCGAGTACGATCGCCTGTTCCGCGAACTGAAAGCGCTGGAGGCCGAGCATCCCGAACTGATCACTCCCGAGTCGCCGACCCAGCGCGTGGGCGGTGCGGCCGCCTCGGCTTTCGGCGAAGTGCGCCACGAAGTGCCAATGCTCAGCCTGGGCAACGCCTTCGAGGAGCAGGACCTGAATGACTTCGACCGCCGCGTGCGCGAAGGCCTTGCCGATCAGTTGCCGTCTTCCGATCTGTTCGGTGGCGGCGCCGAGGTGGAGTACAGCTGCGAGCCCAAACTCGATGGCCTTGCAGTCAGCCTGTTGTATGAGAACGGCGTGCTGACCCGCGGCGCCACCCGTGGCGACGGCACTACTGGGGAAGATATCAGCGTCAACGTGCGCACCATCCGCAACGTGCCGCTGCGCCTGAAGGGCGAGGGTTGGCCGGCGGTGCTGGAAGTACGTGGCGAAGTGTTCATGTCCAAGGCCGGTTTCGATGCGCTCAACGAGCGGCAGATGGAGGCCGGCGGCAAGACCTTCGCCAACCCGCGCAACGCCGCGGCCGGCAGCCTGCGCCAGCTGGATTCGAAAATCACCGCCAGCCGCCCGCTGGAGTTCTGCAGCTACGGCTTCGGCCGTGTCGAAGGCGGCGTACTGCCGGGGACCCAGGTCGATATCCTCGAAGCCCTGAAGGGCTGGGGTATTCCGATCAGCCGCGAGCTGAAACTGGCCAGGGGCGTCGAAGGTTGTCGCGCCTATTACGAAGACATCGGTGCACGCCGCGACAGTCTCGCCTACGAGATCGACGGCGTGGTGTTCAAGGTCAACCGCATCGACTTCCAGCGTGAGCTGGGCTTTCGCGCCCGCGAGCCGCGCTGGGCGATTGCCCACAAGTTCCCGGCACGGGAAGAACTCACCGAGCTGCTCGACGTGGAATTCCAGGTCGGCCGCACTGGCGCCGTGACGCCGGTGGCGCGCCTGAAGCCGGTACAGGTGGCTGGCGTGACCGTGTCCAACGCCACCCTGCACAACATGGATGAAGTCGCCCGCCTGGGCCTGATGATCGGCGACACCGTGATCATTCGCCGCGCCGGCGATGTGATCCCGCAGGTGATGCAGGTCGTCTCCGAGCGCCGCCCGGCAGACGCGCGCCCGGTAGAAATCCCCACCCAGTGCCCGGTATGCGGCTCGCAGGTCGAGCGCACCCAGTTGGTCAAGCGCAGCAAGGGCAAGGAGTCGGTCAGCGAGGGCGCCATCTACCGTTGTGTTGGCCGGCTGTTCTGCCAGGCGCAACTCAAGCAGGCGATCATCCACTTCGTCTCGCGCCGCGCCATGGACATCGACGGCCTCGGCGACAAGATCGTCGAGCAGTTGGTGGACAAGGGGTTGGTGAAATCGCCTGCCGATCTCTACACCCTGACCTTCGAGCAGGTCATTGAGCTGGAAGGCTTTGCCGAAGTCTCAACGCGCAACCTGCTCGCTGCCATTGCCGAAAGCCGTAAGCCCGCGCTGGCGCGTTTCGTCTTCGCCCTGGGTATCCCGGACGTGGGCGAGGAAACCGCCAAGCTGCTCGCACGCTCCCTGGGTTCGCTGGCGCGTATCCAGAAGGCGTTGCCGGAAGTGCTGACCTACCTGCCGGATGTTGGCGGCGAAGTGGCCTACGAAATTCACAATTTCTTCGATGATGAGCACAACCGCAGCGTCATCGAGCAATTGCTGGAGCGCGGCATCGAACTGCAGGACGAGGGCGATGTATCTGCCGAGTTCGCCGCCGTCGCCACGCTGGCGGGCTTCATCGACAAGCTGAACATTCCCTTTATCGCCGCCACCGGCGCGGAAAAACTGGCAGACCGCACGGGTAGTCTCGATGCGCTCATCACCCTCAGCCAGGACTGGCTGGACCTCAGCACCCTCAAGGGGGTGAACGAGAAGGCCAAGCAGTCGGTGCGCGAGTATTTCGCGAATGCAGCCCGCGTCGAGCGTGCCAAGGCCGTCGAGGCACAACTGGCGGAGTTCGGCATGCACTGGCGCAGCGAGCGCAAGGTAGTCGAAGGCTTGCCGTTGGCGGGCCAGACCTGGGTGCTGACCGGCACGCTGGAGGCCATGAGCCGCGACATTGCCAAGGAAAAACTCGAAAGCCTGGGCGCGAAGGTGGCCGGTTCGGTGTCGGCAAAGACACATTGCGTCGTTGCCGGACCGGGAGCGGGGTCAAAATTGGCCAAGGCCCAGGAACTTGGCGTCGCTGTGATGGACGAAGAGCAGCTGGTCAAGCTGCTGGCCGACCATGGCATCGGCGCCTGACACGCCTTTCTTCCGATCAAAGAATCAAGATCAACGCATCAAGGAGTCACTCCATGCCCATGACCAAGGACCAACTGGTTCGCGATATCGCCGAATCCCTCGACCTGACCCAGGCCGCCGTACGCGGTGTATTCGACCAGTTGGCGCAGATCGCCCAGGACGCCCTGGAGAACGATGGCGAACTGACCCTGCCGGGTATCGGCAAGCTCAAGGTCAGCGAGCGCGCTGCGCGCACCGGCCGCAACCCGCAGACCGGCAAGACCATCGAGATCGCCGCGAAGAAGGCGGTACGCCTGGTGCCCGCCAAGGCTCTGGTCGACAGCCTGAACTGACCGGCAGGCTCGTCCCGGCCCATGCATGGCGCAGGACGGGGCGAGCCATCCGCTGACGGAGAGCGAGATGGACAAGGCAAGAAAGCAGCGCCTGCTCGGCGTTGGGGCGCTGGTGCTGCTGTTCGGGGCCTACGTGGCGTGGAGCGAGCGTCCGCAGATCGTCCTTCACTACGAAGGAGTGGGCGGGCCGGCGGTGAGTTATAGCTTCAAGGAAAACGGCGAGGAAACCCTCGCGGGCGAGATCAAGCCGGGCGAGGCGCGTGCCTTCCCGCTGCGCCTGCTGCGTTCGGATGAGTACCGCGTGGCCTTCCAGTTCCATCAGGGCGCGGAGCGCTATTCCACCTTCAGCACCCGCCCGGGCTACAGCAAGATGGACCTGTTCATCGGGCCGAACCTGGAAGTCTCCACCCAGCCTCGGCCCGAGGGGCTGCTGCAGGGGCAGTAACGCCCCTTACAGGTATTCGGCCACCAGCACCACATTGCGCTTGTCCGCGGCGACGCCACCCTTGGCGATGTCGTGGATGATGCTGTCGACGCCACCATTGGCGGTGATTGCCTGCCCCAGCGATTTACCCTGCACATCGGTCAGGCGGTAGCTCACGCTCGGCAGTGAGCCGCGCGGCTCGTTCAGCATCATCGTCATCGCCTGGTTGCAGTCACTCAGATTCACCCGCGCGCTACGGGCGGTGATGTCGCTCAGGCCTACCTGGCACGTCGGCTCGACTACGGCGCCGCTGAAGCGAATGATGCCGTCATAGGCCATTAGGGGGGCGGAGAAGAACAGGGCAATGAGGGTGGTGGATCGCAGGGCAATTGGCATGTCGGCATTCCTCGCTCGGTCGTGGTCCGCCATTGATCGGCGGGCTCTTCCCTAAGCGTCGGCGTAACTCGAATTTTCTTAATCATTTGTAGGGCGATTCCTTTAATGGTTTCTCCAATTCGTGATGGAGGTCAGGAATTGCCTGAAGGGCTGCGCTAAGTGCTTGAAGTACTTGTAACTTGCGCGCAAGCCGCTACAATGGCGCGGCTCGCCGATCTGGCGAGTCTCGCGATGGTGGCCCTGTCGGTCCCCCCGCAACGATTACTCGCTTACCTGGTCAGGTCCGGAAGGAAGCAGCCAAGGCGGGGACATTGTGTGCCGGGGTGTGGCTGGCGGGGCCGCCTCCATTTCGGGGGCAGGAAAATCTGCCGTCCCTCCTGTCGATACGCGTATCGCCTCAGCGATAGTGATCCAGGATCTGCTCGATCTTTCCCGACGCCTTGATTTTCGCCAGCACCGAGAGCACCTCGTCGGCGCGGACGTCTGGCGCATCCAGCACCATGCACGACAGCGGTGTCTCCTCGATCACGCTGGCGATTCTCAGACGCTCCGCCTCCGGCAAATCACGGTTGAACCAGTTCAGCGCGAACTCGCTGCTGATCGCGTACTGATAGCGGCCGATGCGCAGTTTCTTCAGCACCAGTTCCTGATTGCGTGCGTCGTCGCGGGTCAGCCAGTGGCTGTCCAGTAGCGGCTGCAGACGTGGGTAGTGATAACCCAGCACGGTACCGACGGACTGGCTGGGCAGGGTTTCCAGCCTGTCGGCCGGAGCGTCGCGGACTACCAGCAGGTCGCGCTGCACCATCAGTGGCGCGGTCCAGCGGTAGTCGTTGAATTCGTGCTCGATCCAGGTGCGCGACACGTAGCAGCGCACGTCCACGCTGTGGCTGAGCAGGGCCTGTTCGATGCGCGCACGTGGCACGATGTGGAAGGCAGCAGGGCGGCGCAACTCGCGCGCCGCCTCGTTGAACAGCTCGAACATGATGCCGCCGGTCAGTTCGCCATTCTCGATCTGCGCCAGGGGCATCGCCCAGCTGTCGACCACTGAGAAGCGCAGGGGACGGTCGTCGGCCTGGGCGAAGGTGGCGGTCAGCAGCAGGGCGGTGGCAAGGAAGCGCATCAAGGCTCCGTTGATGGCAGAACGACAACACAATGCCGTGTAGCCCGGCCCTTGCCAAGATGCGACAACGACCGGTGCGGACATCGGGTGCAATTTACGGTCCGCTTCGCTAGGATTAGCGCACTTCTGCTCACCTGTCGCGATGGATTTCAATGAGTTATCAGGTTCTTGCCCGCAAATGGCGTCCGCGCTCGTTCCGCGAAATGGTCGGCCAGACCCATGTGCTCAAGGCCCTGATCAACGCGCTGGACAACCAGCGCCTGCACCACGCCTACCTGTTCACCGGTACCCGTGGCGTAGGCAAGACCACCATTGCGCGCATCCTGGCCAAGTGCCTGAACTGCGAGACCGGCGTCAGCTCGACTCCCTGCGGTCAGTGCTCGGTGTGCCGCGAGATCGATGAAGGCCGCTTCGTCGACCTCATCGAAGTGGACGCCGCCAGCCGCACCAAGGTCGAGGACACCCGAGAGCTGCTCGACAACGTGCAGTACTCGCCGACCCGCGGGCGCTACAAGGTCTACCTGATCGACGAAGTGCACATGCTCTCCAGCCACAGCTTCAACGCCCTGTTGAAGACCCTGGAGGAGCCACCGCCCCACGTGAAGTTCCTGCTGGCGACTACCGATCCGCAGAAGCTGCCGGTGACCATTCTCTCGCGCTGCCTGCAGTTCTCCCTGAAGAACATGCCGCCGGAGCGCGTGGTGGAGCACCTGACCCACGTCCTGGGCGCCGAGAACGTGCCATTCGAGGATGATGCGCTGTGGCTGCTCGGCCGAGCGGCCGATGGCTCCATGCGTGACGCCATGAGTCTCACCGACCAGGCCATTGCCTTCGGCGAAGGCAAGGTGCTGGCCGCCGACGTGCGTGCCATGCTCGGTACCCTGGATCACGGTCAGGTCTACGGCGTGCTCCATGCACTGCTCGAAGGCGATGCCCGGGCACTGCTGGAAGCCGTCCGCCACCTGGCCGAGCAAGGCCCGGACTGGGGTGGCGTGCTGGCCGAAATGCTCAATGTTCTACACCGCGTGGCCATTGCCCAGGCGCTGCCCGAGGCGGTGGACAACGGCCAGGGTGACCGCGACCGCGTGCTGGCATTGGCCCAGGCGCTGCCGGCCGAAGACGTGCAGTTCTACTACCAGATGGGCCTGATCGGCCGTCGCGACCTGCCGCTGGCGCCCGATCCCCGTGGCGGCTTCGAGATGGTGCTGCTGCGCATGCTGGCATTTCGTCCTGCCGATGCCGACGGCGCGCCCAGGTCACCACTAAAGGACCTGGGGATCAGCAAGGCCACGGCTGATTCCAACCCGAACCCAGTGGCCGGCGCTGCCGTTGCAGCGCCGGTTGCATCCATTGCTCCATCGCCCAGTGCGCCTGCGCCGGTCGCTCCTGTAGCTCCGGCCGCCGAGGTTGCGCCGGCCGCTGTTGCGCCGCAGCCTCAGGTGGCCCCAGCCCCAGCCCCAGCCCCAGCCCCAGCCCCAGCCCCAGCTCCCGCTCCGGTCGTGGAGGCTGTGCCTGCCGTGGCTCCTGCGCCGGTGGTCGAGGCCGCTCCCGCGCCGGTTGAGGTGCAGCCGGAAGTGGTCGTCGCCGCAGAGCCTGCGGCGCCGGCCGTCGAGCCGCAGCCGCCGGTTGCCGAAGCGCCTGTGGATCTGCCATGGGACGAACCCTCTGCACCGGCTGCCGCCACTCCCGCACCGGTCGCGCCTGCTGCACCTGCAGCGGTAGAGGCCGTTCCTGCGCAAGCTGCTGCCCCGGCACCGGTGGAAGTACCGGCCCCGGTCGTGGCCGCAACCCTGGCCGAGGACGACGATCGCGACGACGAGCCGCCGCCGGCCGAGGACTACTACGAAGTCGACATGGAGTCCTACGGCTATCTCGAGAACGAGGCGCCGCAGGAGCAGGCCGAACCGGAACCCGAGCCCGCTGCCATGCCCGCGACCGGCCTTGCCGCCGAGTGGCTCGACCTGTTCCCGCGCCTGGGCCTGGCCGGCCTGACTGCCAGCATCGGTGCCAACTGCACGCTGGTGGCGGTGGATGGCGACAACTGGCACCTGCACCTGGACCCGGGCCAGAGCGCGCTATTCAACGCGACCCAGCAGCGTCGCCTGAACGATGCGCTGAACCAGTTCCATGGGCGCACCCTGACCCTGCAGGTCACCCAGCAGAAGCCCGAGCAGGAAACCCCGGCCCAGGCCGCCGCACGCAAGCGCGCCGAGCGTCAGCGTCAGGCCGAGGCATCGATTGCCGCCGACCCCTATGTGCTACAGATGAAGCAACAGTTCGCCGCGGTTGTCCGCGACGGTACCATTGAACCCCTGGAGGCGAAGGCCTGAGGCCAGCCCGCGACCTGCTGCGCGTCGGCAGAACGTCGTTGAAAGCAAGCGAGGGATGCTCATTTACTGGGTGTAAACTCCGCTCCCTCGCTCGCTTTCGCCTAGTTCTGCTCTAGCTCGCGAGGCCGCGAACAGGCTCTGACTTTCTCCACGACTGAACGAATCGAGGAACTCGACATGATGAAAGGTGGCATGGCCGGCCTGATGAAGCAGGCCCAGCAGATGCAGGAAAAGATGCAGAAGATGCAGGAAGAGCTGGCCAACGCCGAAGTGACCGGTCAATCCGGCGCCGGCCTGGTGAGCGTGGTGATGACCGGTCGCCACGACGTCAAGCGCGTCTCCCTGGATGACAGCCTGATGCAGGAAGACAAGGAAATCCTCGAAGACCTGATCGCTGCCGCGGTGAACGACGCCGTGCGCAAGATCGAGCAGAACAACCAGGAGAAGATGTCCGGCATGACCGCCGGCATGCAGCTTCCGCCCGGCTTCAAGATGCCGTTCTGATCCAGGCTCTTCCCCTGTAGGAGCGAGCTTGCTCGCGAACGCTCTACCGGCCCTCGCGGCTGGGCAGGGTTCGCGAGCAAGCTCGCTCCTACAGTCGTTCTGACCCTCCCAAAACTTGAGACCGCCCCATGAGCTTCACGCCGCTGATCCGCCAATTGATCGATGCCCTGCGCACCCTGCCCGGAGTAGGGCAGAAGAGTGCCCAGCGTATGGCGCTGCAGCTGTTGGAGCGGGACCGCAGCGGCGGCTTGCGCCTGGCCCAGGCGCTGACCCAGGCGATGGAGGGCGTCGGTCATTGCAAGCAGTGCCGCACCCTGTCCGAGGACGAGTACTGCCCGCAGTGCACCGACCCGCGCCGTGACGACAGCGTGTTGTGCGTGGTGGAGGGCCCGCTGGACGTGTTCGCCGTCGAGCAGACCGGCTACCGCGGCCGCTACTTCGTGCTCAAGGGGCACCTGTCGCCGTTGGATGGCCTCGGCCCGGAAGCTATTGGTATTCCCGAGCTGGAAGCACGGATCAAGGCCGGCAACTTCAGCGAGATCATCCTCGCCACCAACCCCACGGTGGAGGGTGAGGCGACTGCCCACTACATCGCCCAGCTGCTCGGCGGCGGCGATCTGGTGCTGTCGCGCATCGCCCACGGCGTACCGCTGGGTGGCGAGCTGGAACTGGTCGACGGCGGTACGCTGGCTCACGCCCTGGCGGGGCGTCGACCGATCAGCAGCTAACCGCCGGCAAGGCGCAGCAGCTCGCGATCATCCATCCGGTAGGCAATCCACTGGCTTTCTCGCCGGCCGCCCAGGTGCGAATAAAAGCGTTCTGCCGCGTCATTGCCGGCCAACACATCCCAAAGCACGCGGCCCGCGCCTTGTTCCAGCGCCCATTGGGCAATGCGCCGCATCAATTGCCCGCCTACGCCCCCGCCGCGCTGTCCCTGGACGACATATAGCTCCTTGAGTCGAACGCTCGGGCGTAGATCGAAGGTGAAGGCAAGGCTCTGGACGACGGCGTAACCGCAGATCGCGTCGGTCTCGGCGACGAACACCTGGCACTGCGCCGCCGGCCCGAAGGCGCGTGTGAGCAGGGCGTCGGCGTCCACCACGAAGTCGTCGAGATAACCTTCGAATTCCGCCAGCGCGCGCATCAACTCGAGCACGGCTGGAACATCGTCCGGCCGTGCCTCGCGAATGCTCAGCAGGCGCACGAGACGCCTTCTGTCTGGCTACGTTGCTCGTGGCCCTCGGCACTGACCAGCGCCAGGCCCTCATCCAGCCAGCCGGTCACCCCGCCGATCATCTCCTTCACCGGCAAACCCAGCGCCGCGAGCTTCGCGGCTGCGCGGTGCACGCCGTTGCAGTGCGGGCCGGCGCAGTAGACGACGAACAGGGTGCCCGGTGCGAACTGCGCCATGCGCCGCGCGTCGATCTCCCGTGTCGGCAGGTTCAGCGCGCCGGGCACGTGGCTGCGGGCGAAGGCGGCGGAGTTTCGCACATCAAGCAGGACGAAATCCTGTTCGCCGTTCTGCAGGGCGTCGTTCACGTCCGAACAGTCGGTCTCGAAAGCCAGGCGATGGCTGAAGTGCGCGAGGGCGTCGGCGGGCAGGGCGGCGGGGAACTGGCTGACGAGGCTGGGCATGGTGGGGCTCCTGTGGAAGACAGGGCCACTGTAAGGCGAGGCGAAAGCCGGCTACAGTGGCGGCCTGGACAGTGATCGGAAGTTTTCCGCCAAATGCCGCGCAATCCCCTGGAAGTTGCCGTTCTCGCCTACGACGGCCTGTGCACCTTCGAATTCGGCATCGCCGTGGAGATCTTCGGCCTGCCGCGTCCGGAGTTCGAATTCCCCTGGTACAGCCACCGGGTCGTTGCCGTGGACGACGGACCGATGCGGGCACTGGGTGGCATCCGTGTGCTGGCCGACGGTGGGCTGGAGTCACTCGACACGGCGGGTACTCTCATCGTGCCGGGCTGGCGTGATCGTGCCGAGGCGCCCTCCGCCGAGCTGGTGCAGGCGCTGCGCAAGGCCCACGACGAAGGAGCGCGGCTGCTGTCGATCTGCTCCGGCGTGTTCGTCCTCGCTGCCACGGGATTGCTGGATGGCCAGCGCGCGACCACGCACTGGCGCTACGCCGAGGAGCTGGCAACGCGCTTCCCGGCCATCGAAGTCGATGCCCAGGTGCTGTACGTGGATGCCGGGCAGGTGATCACTTCGGCCGGCAGCGCCGCGGGTATCGACGCCTGCCTGCACCTGGTGACGCGTGACTTCGGCGCGCAGGTGGCCAATACCGTGGCGCGGCGCCTGGTGATGTCGCCGCAGCGCGGCGGTGGCCAGGCGCAGTTCATCCCCGCGCCGGTGGCGCAGGCGCCCAGGCATGATCTCGCGGGGCTGCTGGACTGGGCCCGGCAACGGCTGCACCGGTCGATTGCCGTCGGTGAACTGGCGAGCCGCGTGGCCATGAGCGAGCGCACCTTCCTGCGCCGTTTCAGCGAGGCGACGGGGATGACGCCCAAGGCCTGGTTGCAGCACGAGCGCATGCTGCGCGCCCGCGAATTACTGGAAAGCAGCGCCGATAGCGTCGAGCGGATAGCTGAGCAATGCGGCTTTGGTACCGTTGAAAGCTTTCGTAATGCCTTCCGAGGGGCGGCGGGTGTGGCGCCGTCGGCCTACCGCGAGCGGTTCGGGGCGGCGCATCTGTCCTAGTCGATGGCGGGTGTCTCGCCTTGAAAACCAAGCAAGCGCTCGGTAAGTTTCAGGCAAACCGTCTGGAGCCTTGCCATGTCCGTGTTCAGCGAATACTTCGATGACAGCCACCGCCTGGTCCGCGACAGCGTGCGGCGCTTCGTCGAACGGGAAATCCTGCCCCACGTCGCCGACTGGGAGGAGGCCGAGGAGTTTCCCCGCGAGCTTTACCGCAAGGCGGGCGAGGCCGGCATCCTCGGTATCGGCTATCCGGAAGCGCTCGGTGGCAGCCACGAGGGCGACCTGTTCGCCAAGGTGGCGGCCAGCGAAGAACTGATGCGCTGCGGTTCCGGCGGTCTTGTGGCGGGCCTGGGCTCGCTGGATATCGGCCTGCCGCCGCTGATCAAGTGGGGCCGCCCGGAACTGCGCGAGCGTATCGCGCCGCAGGTGCTGGCCGGCGAGAAGATCATGGCGCTGGCGGTCACCGAGCCGTCCGGCGGCTCCGATGTCGCCAGCCTGAAGACCCGCGCCGTGCGCGACGGTGACCACTACCGTGTAAGCGGCAGCAAGACCTTCATCACCAGCGGCGTGCGTGCCGACTACTACACCGTGGCCGTGCGCACTGGCGGCGATGGCTTTGGCGGCGTCAGCCTGTTGCTGGTGGAGAAGGGTACGCCCGGCTTCACGGTCAGCCGCAAGCTGAAGAAGATGGGCTGGTGGGCATCGGATACCGCCGAACTGTTCTTCGACGACTGCAAGGTGCCGGTGGAGAATCTCATTGGCGCAGAGAACATGGGGTTCGCCTGCATCATGGCGAACTTCCAGAGCGAGCGCCTGGCGCTGGCGATCATGGCCAACATGACCGCGCAGCTGGCGCTGGACGAGGCGCTGGCCTGGAGCCGCGAGCGCGAGGCGTTCGGCAAGCCGGTCGGCAAGTTCCAGGTGCTCAAGCACCGGCTGGCGGAGATGGCCACGCAAGTCGAAGTGTCCCGCGAGTTCACCTACCGTCAGGCGGCGAACATGGCTGCCGGCAAAAGCGTGATCAAGGAAATCTCCATGGCCAAGAACTTCGCCACGGACGTGGCCGACCGGGTGACCTACGACGCGGTGCAGGTGCTGGGCGGCATGGGCTACATGCGCGAGAGCCTGGTGGAGCGGCTGTACCGCGACAACCGCATCCTCTCCATCGGCGGCGGTACGCGGGAGATCATGAACGAGATCATCGCCAAGCAGATGGGGTTGTAGGAGCGCTGTCCGGAGGGCTTTTCTGTAGGAGCGAGCTTGCTCGCGAACCCGTCTGGCGTTGGTTTGCCGGAAAACCGTTCGCGAGCACGCTCGCGCCTACAAGGAAGGGCGTGCGACGGTGGATTGGCTGCGACGCCACGCCGCCGGTGGGCAGCCGTATTCACGACGAAAGGCGCGGCTGAAGGCGGTGTCTGTCTGGTAGCCGACGTCTTCGGCAATCCGCGCCAGTGGGGCATTGCTGCCGCGCAGCAGGTTGGCCGCCAGCAGCATGCGCCATTGGGTGAGGTACTGCATGGGCGGGCAGCCCACCAGGCCCTGGAAGCGCTCGGCCAGTACCGAGCGCGAAGTCCCCGCGCTACGGGCCAGCTCCTCCAGGCTCCAGGGGTGCGCCGGCGCCTTGTGCAGGGCGCCCAGCGCGCTGCCGACGATGCGGTCATGCAGCCCGGCCAGCCAGCCGCTGTGACCTTCACCCTGTTCCTCCATGTACAGGCGCAGCACTTCGATGAACAGCACTTCCGCCAGCTTGGCCAGCACACCGGCGCCGCCCGGGCGAGGGGAGCGTGCCTCGGCCAGTGCATAGCGCACCGAGGATTCCAGCCAGGCGCCCGCCGCTGATCCGCGTACGTTGACCTTCACCAGCGCTGGCAGCCCCGCGAGCAGCAGCCTTGCCAGTCGTGCGTCGCAGGCGAGGTAGCCACACACCAGCCTTGTCGTCGCACCCCCGCCGCCATAGGCCAATTGGCGGGGCCGCCGGGCCAGCACCGCGTCCAGTCGCGCCCCTGTGGCCGGCGGGACGCCCGGTTGCGAGGCCATGCGATGGGCGTGGCCCTGGGGGAATATCACCGCGTCACCTGCCACCAGCCGCACAGGCTCCGCCTTGCCCATCTCGACGAAGCACTCGCCCTCGGTGATCAGATGGAAGATCACCACCTGTTCGGCGCCGGGCTCCAGCAGGTTGACCACCGAATCCGCACGCGGCGACTGATAGCACCAAGGCGCGGTGAAGCGCGCGTTGATGAAGATCGCGCCGACCAGCCGCACGACCCGCAGGGTTTCGGAAAGCGCGTCCATCAGGCCGACCCGGTATCGATGTCCAGCCGGACCGGTACGGCGTCGCGGAAGGCTGCGACCATTGGCGACAGCTGGGTGGCCTCGGCGACCAGTTCGCGCAGGTGTTCTGGCGGCACACCTGCCGCCGCAATGCGTACTTGCAGATGGGCCTGCGCCGGACCGGGCGAGGCGGCCTGGCCGTCTTCCCGGCTGAGCCCCAGCAGCCCATGCACGTCGGTGACGGAGTCCACCTCGGCCTCCAGATTCTGCAGCGCGATGCCTCTCTCGTTGGCCAGCATGGCGATGCGCGTGACCGCGCAAGAGGCCATGGCGGCGCGCAGCAGCCAGCCGGGGCTGACCCGCTCGCCATCGCCTCCGAGCTCTCGGGGCAGGCCGGTGTGGATGACATTGCCGTCCGGGTGCCGGGTATTGGTCTTGCCCGCGCCTTCCCACTGCGCGATGGCGGGCGTCTCCTGCACCAGCGCCACGCCAGGCCGCTGGCGTACCAGGCGTTCCAGACGCTGCTGGGCGGCGAGGATGTTCTCCGAACTCATGGGAAGGTCCCTCCGGGCGAGGTTCTTCTCGAAGTCTGGGCGCGAAAGCGCAGCCGTGACGGGCCGCCGGACGATCGGACAGGGAAGGCCGACGCTGGAGCAGGACGCCACTGCGACGGCGGCGCAGCATGAAGGTGCGGGATGTCGCGGTACCCGCTCTATCCCACCTTATGGAGAGTGTCATGCCGAAGTTCGTTATCGAGCGCGAGGTCCCTGGCGCCGGAGCCCTGACTGCCCGCGATTTCCAGGCCATCGCGCAGAGGTCCTGCAACGTCCTGAGCCAGCTGGGGCCCCAGGTGCAGTGGTTGCACAGCTACGTGGTCGCGGATCGTATCTACTGCCTGTACATCGCCCCCGACGAAGCTGCCGTGCGAGAGCACGCGCGACTGGGCGGCTTCCCGGCCAATCGGATATCGCAGGTCGTCACCACCCTCGATCCGACTACCGCCGAATGAACGCGCCTTGCTCGTCAGGAGACCGACAAATGAATACCGCTGTAGACCTCAATGCCCTGAAGCAACGCCAGATGGCCACCTGGGCCAGCGGCGACTACGCCGTGATCGGCACCACCCTGCAGATCGTCGGCGAACGCCTGGCCGAAGCCTGCGACCTGCTCTGCGATGAGCACGTACTGGACGTCGCCGCCGGCAACGGCAACGTCACCCTGGCCGCCGCGCGGCGTGGGTGTCGGGTGATGTCCACCGATTATGTTCCGCGGCTACTGGAGTTGGGTGCCGAGCGCGCCCGCGCCGAGCACCTGGCTGTGGAGTTCCGTGAGGCCGATGCCGAAGCATTGCCTTTCGAGGCAGGCAGCTTCGATGCCGTGGTTTCCACCTTCGGCGTGATGTTCACCCCGGACCAACCCCAGGCTGCCGCCGAGCTCGTGCGTGTCTGCCGTTCCGGCGGGCGCATTGGCCTCGCCAACTGGACGCCCGAAGGTTTCATCGGCCAGGTGTTCAAGGTGTTGTCGGGTTACATCCCGCCTGCGCCGGGCGTGCGTCCGCCATCGGGCTGGGGGCGTGAGGAGTACCTGCACGAACTGTTCGGTGATTCGATCAGCGAACTGAGTGCCACGCGGCAGACCTTCAACTTCCGCTATCGCTCGGCGGCGCACTTCCTGGAAGTGTTCCGGACCTGGTACGGGCCCGTGCACAAGGCATTTGCCGCGCTGCCCGAAGCCGATGCGGCGTTGCTGGAGCGTGACCTCACCCAGTTGCTGGAGCGCTGCAACCGCGCCGCTCCGGAATCGTTGGTGATTCCCAGTGAATACCTGGAGGTGGTGGCGACCCGTCGCTGATCCAGTAACGACCAGCAAAAAACGGCGCCCATCCGGGGGTAAGGGGGATGGGCGCCGGCCCGAGAGGGAAAAAGGGACTCTGTGCGCGGACGCGTTACTTGGCCTCGTACCCTTCGGCGGCCGATTTGCGCTTGGGCTTGGGCGCGAAGCGCTTGGCCAGCTTCATGGTGCCGGTGACCACTTTCTGGTACCAGACCGGCAATAGCCGCAGCATCACGTCGATGGCGTGGGCGTCCGGGCCGATGAGGATGCGCCGCGAATCGCGCTCCACGCCGCGGATGATCACCTGGGCGGCCTTCTGCGGGGTGGTGCGCAGCAGCTGGTCGTTGAACTGCGTGCGGGCCTGCTCAGCGTTCTGCCCGGTGACCTTGACCATGCTGTCGTTCATCCGTGCAGTCTTGGCGATGTTGGTCTTGATCCCGCCGGGGTGCACGCAGCTGGCGGAGACTCCGCCGCGCTCCATGTCCAGCTCCTGGCGCAGCGACTCAGTGAAACCGCGCACGGCGAACTTGGTGGCGTTGTAGGCGCTCATGCCCGGCTGGGAGAACAGGCCGAACACGCTGGAGACGTTGACAATGTGGCCGTCACCGGAGGCCTTGAGGTGCGGCAGGAAGGCCTTGGTACCGTACACCACGCCCCAGAAGTTGATGTTGGTGATCCACTCGTACTCTTCGTAGTCACTGGCTTCCACGGTGCCGGCGTGGGCGACGCCGGCGTTGTTGAACACCAGGTTGACCTTGCCGTGTTCGCGGGCGGCCTTGTCGGCCCAGGCGTGCACCTGCTCGCGGTCGGCCACGTTCACCGTGTCGATGGACACGCGTACGCCGGAAGAGGAGAGCAACTGGCGGGTTTCCTCGAGGCCGGCGGCGTTGACGTCCGCCAGGGCCAGGTGGCAGCCACGGGAGGCCAGTTCGACGGCGAGGGCGCGGCCGATGCCGGAGCCTGCGCCGGTGATGGCGGCGACCTTGTTCTCGAAGTTCTTCATGCCGGCACCTCTTCTGCGTGGCGTTGGGGTTGGACGACAGGGCTGGACAGCGGCTTGGCTTTCAGATGATAGGCGCTGGGGTCGAATTGGCTGGTCAGCGCACGAAAGCGCCAGGTGAAGCCCGGCCACAGGGTGCAGTTGCGCCCGCTCACGGGGTGCAGGTACCAGCTCTTGCAGCCGCCGGTGTTCCACACGCTGTGGTTGAGGCCGCGCTGCAGCTTCTCGTTCCAGCGCTCCTGCACCTCCTGCTTCACTTCGACGCTCTGCAGTTCGCGGCGATCCATCAGCTTGATGGCGCCCAGCACGTAGGCGATCTGCGACTCGATCATGTAGACCATCGAATTGTGGCCCAGGCCGGTGTTCGGGCCCATGAGGAAGAACAGGTTGGGGAAGCCGCGGGTCATGGTGCCCTTGTAGGCTTCGGGGCCGTTCTTCCAGGTGTCGAGCAGGTCCACGCCGCCCTTGCCGAATACCACGCCGCGCGGGATCGGGTCGTTGGCGGTGAAGCCGGTGCCGAAGATGATGGCGTCCACCTGCCGCTCGCGGCCATCGGCGGTGATGATGCTGCTCGCCTTGATCTCGCGGATGCCGTCGACGATCACCGAGGAATTGGAAGCTGCCAGCGCCGGGTAGTAGTTGTGCGACATGAGCACGCGCTTGCAGCCGATGGTGTAGTCCGGGGTCAGCTTGCGGCGCAGGTCCGGGTCCTTGATCTGCTGGCGGATGAAGCGCTCGGCCAGCTTGCCCACCAGTTTCATCGCCCAGGGCGCGAAGGTGAAGCCCAGCACGCGGCCTTCGAGCATGCTGTAGAGGGCGCCGCGCCAGAGTTTCTGCACCGCCGGGAAGTGGCGGAAGCGCGCGCGTTCCTTCTCGCTGATGGCGCGGTCTGGCTTGGGCAGGATCCACGGCGCGGTGCGCTGGTAGAGGTCGAGCTTGGCCACCAGCGGTTGGATTTCCGGGACGAACTGGATGGCCGAGGCACCGGTGCCGATCACTGCGACGCGCTTGCCCTTGAGGTCGTAGTCATGGTCCCACTGCTGGGAGTGGAAAGCCTTGCCCTGGAAGTTCTCCAGGCCCTTGAGCGCCGGGATGGAAGGGATCGACAGGGCCCCCATGCCAGAAACCACGGCCTTGGCGGTGTAGTGGTTACCGGCGGCATCGAACAGGTGCCAGAGCTGCTGTTCCTCGTTCCACTCGAAACGCGCCATCTCGGTGTTGAGCAGCGTCTTGTCTTCCAGGCGGTACTTCTTCCAGCAGTTCTCCAGGTAGGCGCGGATTTCCGGCTGGCGGGCGAACATGCGCGTCCAGTCCGGGTTCGGCTCGAAGGAGAACGAATAGACGTGGGACTGCACGTCGCAGGCGCAGCCGGGGTAGTTGTTGACCCGCCAGGTGCCGCCGACGCCGGCGTCCTTCTCGAACAGCAGGAAGTCGTTCTCGCCTTCCTGCTTCAGGCGGATCGCCATGCCGAGGCCGGAGAACCCGGTACCGATGATGGCGACCTTGCAGTGTCTGGGGGCAGTCTTTGGTTGGGTACTTACAACCGTACTCATGGCCACGCTCCTGTTATGATTATTGCTGGCGTATACAACTGTCTACGAGATGGAATGTAGACATCTGTATACTTCGGCGACAACCAACCTTAGGTGGGGCCGGGTACCAGACTCATGCAAATCGGACAGGAAGAACGGCCAACGGAAGCCGCCGGAAAACGCGCGCTGATCGACGCCGCGCTGCGCCTGGCAGCCACCCGGCGCAGCCTGAGCAGCCTCGGGCTGCGGGAGCTGGCGCGGGAGGCAGGGCTGAACCCGAACACCTTCTATCGACACTTCGGTGATGTGGATGACCTGGGCCTGGCGATCATTCGGGATATTGCCACCCAGCTGCGTCAGCCGCTGCGCGACCTGCGCCGTGAGGCCGCCGAGCGTGCGCGGCCGGGGGAGGGTGCCGCCAATGTGCCTTTTGGTCTGGACCTTGCGCGCGGCCAGCGCGTGACCCGCGAGACCGTGCGACTGTTCTTCGATTTCGTCGAGCGCAACCCACAGGCCTTCATCATCGGCGTGCGCGAGTTGCACGGACCGTCGCCGTTGCTGCGTGCGGCGCTGGCACGGGTGATGGACGAGTTCGGTGAGGACATGGCCGAGGACATCCGCCAGTTCCACCTGCTGCCGGATGTCGATGCGAGCGAACTGGATTCGCTCTCGCGGCTGATCAGCCGGCAGTTGTTCCAGCAGTCACTGGATTTTCTTGAGCGCCCGTCGGAGCAGCGCGAGGAAGTCTGCGCGTTGGCCGAGCGACAAATCCTGTTGCTCTTCACCGGCGTGGCGGTGCTGCAGACCTTCGGCATGCTGGCTAGGCTCTGAGGTTTTCCGGATTCGTTCAGGAGACTGCCATGTTGCCCTTGCCCCTGTTCGGCGGCTGCGCCTGCGGCGCGGTGCGCTACCGGGTGGATGCCGAGCCGGAAGAAGCCGGCTACTGTCATTGCCGCATCTGCCAGAAATCCAACGCCGCGCCAGCGGTGCCGTGGGCGGTGATTCCACTGACGGGCTTTGCCTATACAGCCGGTGAGCTGGGCATGTGGCGCTCCAGTGAGGACGGCGAGCGGCGCTTTTGCCTGAAGTGCGGCACGCCAATGGAGTTCCGCGTGCGCGACGGCGAGACGGTAGGACTCAACATCGTCACGCTGGACGAGCCAGAGCTGATCAAGCCGCAGTGCCATGTGTGGTGTTCTTCGCAGCTGTCTTGGTTCGATACCGTGGATGACCTGCCGCGGCGGACCGAGGGTTAGCCGGCTTTTGTAGGAGCGCTGCACGGGCGCCTGCCCTCTCCCTAACCCTGGCTACGCGCCCCGCTCCGAAGGGAAAGGGGGCCATTCGGTACAGGAGGAAGCTCTGGCGTCAGCCGGCACGGATAGCACCCTCTCCCTTCAGGGCGGGGGAGAGGGACGAACGGCACCGAGGATTCGGGAAAAGACCGTTGCTCCTACGGGGTACCACAGCGCTTGAGGGAGATGCATCGGTGCGGACTTCCAGACGAAGACCGTTGCGCTTACAGGGAAACGCCTCGCCACCAATCGGTGTTCAGGGCGCCGACAGGCGCTGGATAGTCTTTACGGGCGTCCCATCACTCCAGCGCCCCATGGACAGTTGCGCCGGTCCGCCGCCCAGGGCGTAGTCGCGATCCTGGCTATGGAAGGCTGCATCGCACAGGGCATCGAACAGCTTCCAGTACCCGAACCAGTCCATTGCATCGGTGGCAAGCGCGTTATGCGCCGATGGCAGGCCTTGCTTCAGACGCTGCTTCACGCGTTCCTGCACACGGTTGAGCAGCCAACTGGATGAGTCGCTGGGCGGGTAGCGTGGGTCGAAGCGTGGTGCGGTCGGGGCTGCGTGGTTGGCCAGCAGCGGCGGGCTGCCATGGCGGTCGCTGCGCAGCAGGAGCAGGTCCTTGTCACGCGGTGCGACCTGGGAGCTTTCCGAGTAGATGCGCCGGGCGTCATCGCAGGCGACGCGCTCGTCCTCATCGCCGCACAGCGCCAGCAGCAGGGTGCCGGCGGGAATGCCGGCCAGTGGCTCCAGCGGCACCTGCCGCCAGCGTTGGCCTCTGCTCTTGCCGGGTTCCACCGCCATCAGCGCGCGCGGTTTCGGTAGGCCCAGACGTTGCCAGGATGCCGCCAACCCGCTGGCGATCAATCCGCCTGCCGAGTGGCCGATATAGGCGGCGTGTTCGAGCTCCGGCTGCACCTCCAGTTTGCCAGCCTGCAGGTCGGCGATGGCGCGGCGTACGGCGTTGGCGGCGTTGGGCAGGAACTCCGCCGCGGGTGTCTTCAGCGTTGCCTGGTAGCGCGGGTAGATAAGGATGGCGCCGCGCCGGACGATGTGCTCGATCCAGGCGCGGTAGAGGTCGGGTTGCATCACGCTCCAACCGTGGGTGAAGACCACGACGGGCGCGCTGGAAGGGACGGGGCGGTCCGGGGTGAAGACCCAGTACTCGTTGCCCTCGGCGGTGAAGTGCCATTGGCGGACGTCGGCATGGGCGTAGTGCGATCCGCCTGGGCCCTGCAGCGGTTGGGTTGGCGGCAGGATGTCACCGGCATTAACGATGCCGCTGCTCAGCAGGGAGCTCAGCAGCAGGCCAGCGAGGAACGCCGGAATCAACCGGTTGCGACGCATGGAGGCACCTTTGGCGGAGACGCCTACAGCATAGCCGTCAGCGTGGGTAGAGCGGCGGCAGGCTGCTGGCTTCCGGCGCCGACGGTGCATCCGGATCGGCGCCAGGGAGTGTGCGAATGGCGCGCCAGAGATCGTCGCCCTGCCAGTTGCGGCCGCCTTCGCTGTCGCTGTAGAGCGCGCCGTTGAGGCCGTCCAGCGCATCGGACAGCGGCACGAAACGCGCCGCCATGTCGGCCAGGGTTTCCGGCTGCTGGCGAGCCCAGGCGTCCAGGGCCTGGCGGGTGGCGTGCGAATCGTTGGCCTGGCAGGCGCGGCGCAGTTCGTCGAGCAGGGTGCGAGTGCTCGGGCCTGCCTGCGCCACGCGGATGACTGCCGGTTGGCTGCGGGCACGCCACCAGAGGGCGAAGCCGAGCAGGGTGGTCAGGCTGAGCAGGGCGCAGGCGAGTTGCCAGGGCCACAGCAATGCGTCGCTGAAGACCGTTTCGCTGGGCGCGGCGGGTGTCTCGGTGTGCTCTTCCAGTTGTGAGTTGGCGGCGACCTGCAGGGTGCGTGCCGGCAGGCTGGTGCGCTCGACGCGGCGCCCCTGGGTGTTCCACCAGACCAGCTCCACCGCTGGCAGCTCCACCGGGCCGGCCTTGTCGGCGATCAGCGCCTCGCGCTCCTCGCGGCTGCCGATCATGCCCTGGTCGCTGCTTTCGTTGGCCAGTTGCGGCTGGTCCGGGTAGTGGCGCAGGCCCTCGGGCAGGGTGATCGGCAGCGGCGGCAACTGGGCGCCGGAAAGGCCCTCCACGCGCAGCATGATGTTGCGGGTGAGCGCCTCACCGGCCTTGGCTTGCTCCGGCTGCGGGCTCCAGGTCTCGGTCAGGCTGAGTGAGCGGGCCGGCAGCCAGGGCGCGTCCTTCGGGTAGTCGGCGGGCTTGGGGTCGATCTGCAGCGGGATGCTCGGCGAGGTGACCAGCACCTGCTTGCCCGGCTGCGGGCCGAACGGATTGAGATCATCGCTGTTGCGGCGCTGGGCGACCTGAGTGGCCTTGAAGGTCTGGCCAGGGATTTCCAGGGTGCCGCTCTTCTGCGGGAAGATGGCGTAGCGCACTTCGATCACGCCGTGACGGACGCCGTTGATGTCCTTCTCGTAGGTGCGCGGTTCGCCCAGTTGCTCGACGCGGGCATCGTTCATGCGCAGCGGGCTGAGGCTGCTGTCGTCGTACAGCGACACCGAGTGGTAAATGCGCAGGGTGAGGATCACCTGGGCTTGCACCCAGCTTTCCTCGCGGTCGACGCTGGCGTCGATGAACACTGGCGCAAGCTTCTGCCCCTCGGCACTGTCCTCGGCCTTGAGCACGTCGAGGCTGATCGGCTCGCTGGCGTTGCCGCCCAGATGGATCGGCGGGATTTCCACCTTGCCTTCATTGCGCGGCTGCAGGGTGATGATCCAGCGCGTGGTGGCCTGGGCTTTGCCGTTGAGGGCGGTCAGGCGGTTGACCTGACGGGTGCCGAGTACCACGAACTGCTCGTCCAGCGGCTTGAGGTCGGGTTTGCCGAACAGCGTCGGGTCGTCGGACTCCAGCGTCAGTTCGACGCTCTCGCCCGCGGTCAGGCGTGCGCGGTCAACGCTGGCGGTGAAGCTGGCCTCGGCGCGGAAAGCGGCGAGACAGAGCAGGGTCAGGCAGATCAGCCTTTTCATGGGTTGGGTTCCTGGCGCTGCTGCTGTTGCTGGTACCAGAACTTGCGGCGCAACAGCTCGGACGGATCGTCGGGAATCTGCCGCAGCCACTGTTCCAGGGCCTGACGGCGCTCGTCCCCCAGTGGACCGGCATCTTCCGGGTTGGTTTCCTGTTCTTCGCGGACGTCCTCGCCAGGCTTGTCGCTCTGGCTGGTGGAGGGCCGGTCGGCGTCCTGCGAAGGGTTCTTCGCCGCCGGAGCCGGCTGCGAGTCGCGTTCGCTGGAGTGTTCATCCTCTTGCTGCTGGTCCTGCGGCGTGGCGGCCTGGGGATCGCTGCTCTGGGCCGGGTCCTGGTTCTGCTGGGGCGGCTGGTCCGTGCCATCGCCGGCAGGGTTTTCCTTGCGCTGGCGCAGCAGGTCTTCGAGCAGAGCCTTGTTGCGCTTGGCGACTTCCAGTTCGGGGTCGCGCTCCAGCGCCTGGTCGTAGGCGTCGATGGCAGCTTCCAGCTCGTTCTGTTTCGCCAGGGCATTGCCGCGGTTGTAGTGGTCCGCCGCCTCGTCGCCCTGGGAAAAGGCCTGCGCGGCATCCACGTAATCGCCGGCGCGGTACAACGCCAGGCCTTTCCAGCGGAAGTCGTCGAAGCGTTCGGCGGCCTCGGCGGGGCGCCCGGCGTCAAGCAGGCGCTGGCCCTGCTGGTCGAGGCGCAGCCAGAGATCCTTGAACTCGAAGGCGTTGGCATCCTGCGGCGGCGCCCACAGCAGCGGCAGCAACAGCGGCAGGCTGAACAACCACCCGCGACGGCCGGCACAGGCGGCGAGCAGGAGCAGCGGCAACAGCAACCAGTAGCCCTGGTCGGCCCAGCGTTGCAGGCGCAGCAGGGCGTCCTCCTCGCTGACCTGCAGGCCCTGGGTGCTGTCCAGCAGGCCGAGGGAACGCAGGTCGCTGCTGCTGGCGCGCAGGCGCTGGAAGCGTCCACCCATGTCGATGGCGAAGGCGCGCAGCGAGCTCTCGTCCAGGCGCGGCACGAGAATGTTGCCCTGGTCGTCCTTGAGGAAGGTGCCGTCTTCCTGGGCGATGGGCGCGCCACCGGGCGTACCCACAGCGAGCAGCAGCAGGTCTTTGCCCTTGCCTTTGAGCGCCTGGCGGATGCCCTGGCGTTCGCGGGCGTCCAGCGTGCTGGTGATCAGCAGGATGCGGCCGTTGCCCTCGGCGCCGTTATCCAGCAGGCGGCGTGCCTGGGCCACGGCGAGGTCGGCGCGCTGGCCGGGTTCGGGCATGATCGACGGCTTGAGGGCGTCGAGCAGGTTGCGCGCGGTGCCCAGGTCATTGGACAGCGGCACCAGCGTATGGGCACTGCCGGCGTAGACGACGATGGCGGTCTGCGCGTCGCTGCGGCTCTGCAGCAGGTCGAGCAGCTTGTGCCGGGCCTGTTCCAGGCGGGTCGGCTTGAGGTCGGTGGCGAGCATCTGCGGAGTGAGTTCCAGCACCACCACCAGCGGGTCGCTGCGCTCCATGGTCGGTTGCTCGACCTGTTCCCAGCTCGGGCCGAGGAGGGCGAGCACGGCCAGCAACCAGGCGATGCCGAGGTAGATCCACGGACGACGCTCGTGCCGGCCACTGCCGCCGGACAGCAGCCAGGGATGGAAGGCCTGGGGCAGCAGCAATTGCCAGCGGCCGGCGCGGCGCTCGCGGTGCCAGAGCCTCCACAGCAGCCAGCCGAGCGGCGGCAGCAGGAGCAGCCAGAGCGGATGCAGCAGGTGCGGCCAGATGCCGTTCATGGCCGGCGCTCCTTCTGCAGGCGCGCCACCCAGGCTGGCCAGCGCCAGTCCTCGGGCGGCCACAGGGTGCCGACCACCAGCGCCGCGCTGATCAGCAGGGCCAGCAGCAGCGGCCAGCGGTACAGGGCGAGGGCCGGGCGTGCCTGGGTCGGTTTCTGTTCCACTGGCTCGAGCTGATCGAGGCTGTCGGAGATGCGCTGCAATTCTTCGCCGTTGCGTGCACGGAAGTACTCGCCGCCGGTGGTTTCGGCAATCGCTCTGAGCGCCGGTTCATCCAGGTCCAGCCCCGGATTGAGGCCGAACAGGCCGGCCACGCCGCCCTGCTTGGGATCGGCGCCGATGCCGATGGTGTAGACCTTAACGTGCTCTTCGGCGGCCAGCTTGGCGGCGGTCTGCGGAGAAATCTCGCCAGCGGTGTTGGCGCCATCGGTGATCAGCACCAGCACGCGGCTCTCGGCTGGGCGCTGGCGCAGGCGCTTGACCGCCAGGCCAATGGCGTCGCCCAGGGCGGTGTCCTTGCCGGCGATGCCGATCAGCGCCTCGTCCAGCCAGACGCGCACGGTGTGGCGGTCGAAGGTCAGCGGCGCCTGCAGGTAGGCGCGGGTACCGAACAGGATCAACCCGACGCGATCACCCCGGCGGCCTTCGATGAAATCGCCAAAGAGCTTCTGCACGGCGTGCAGGCGGCTGACTTCCGCGCCGTCCCAGGCCATGTCGGCGTAGTCCATGGAGCCGGAGACATCGACGGCCACCAGCAGGTCGCGGCCTGTCGCCGGGATCGGCAGCGGCTCGCCCACCCACTGCGGGCGCGCGGCGGCCAGCAGCAGGCACAGCCAGAGCAGGGCGAAGGGCGCTTGCTGGCGCCAGGCCGGCAAGCGTGCGCGGGCGCGGCGGCCGGCGAGGCCCTCGAGTTCCTTGAGGAAGCTGACTTTGATCGCTGCTTCGCCGTTGTCGGCCGGCGGCAGGATGAAGCGCATCACCCAGGGCAGCGGGGCGAGCAGGAATATCCAGGGCCAGGCAAACTCAAACATGCTTGCGCACCCAGGTTTCCACGGAGGCGGCGAGGCCGTCGATGGCCTTGTCGTCCAGCTTGCACTCGGCGCGGTAGCCACCTTCCACCAGGATCATCCAGCGCGTCAGGCCGGCGGCCGGGCAGCGGGTGTCGAGGAAGGCCAGCCAGGCGCGGCCGCTCAGGGTATGGCTGTGGCTTTCCGGCCAACGGGCGCGCGACAGCCGCTTGAGCAGGCCGTTGAGCGATTGCAGCCAGGGCCCGGCCGGCGCGCGGTCGTAGGGGCGCGGCAGGCGCTTGAGTTCTTCCAGTGCAGCTTCGCGCAGCGGGTCCAACGGCACCTCGGTGATGACCTTGGCCTTGCGCCTGGGCAGCCAGCGTTGGCGGTTGCGCCACAGCAGCCAGAGCAGCGGCGGCACCAGCGCGGCAAGCAGCCACCAGCCCGGCGCCGGCGGCCACCAGGGCACCGCGGTGGGTTCGATCAGCGGTTGCAGCTGGTCGAGGGGATTCATTTGGCGTACCCCGGCTGGTGCTGTTCCAGCAGGTTGCGCAGCTGTTCCACCAGTTCTTCCTGGGTGGTCAGCGGCAGCAGCGGCACGCCCAGGCGCAGGGCGAGGCGTTGCCAGCGTTCGCGGCGAGCCTCGCCGAGGGCGCGGTAGGCCAGGCGCTGTTCGTCGATGTGGGTGTCCAGCTCCAGCTGCGCCTGGCCTTCGGCGAATCTCAACAGCCCGGCGGCGGGCAGCGCGTGGTCGAGCGGGTCGGAGACCGGCAGCATCACCAGGTCGGTGTGCCGGGCCAGCAGCGAAAGCTGTTGTTCGGCCACATCCGTGAGCGCGCGCTCGTCGCACATCACCATGATCAGGCTGCCGGGGCGCAACACCTCGCGGGCGCGGCGCAGGGCCATGCCGAAGCCGTCGCCGTTGTGGCTGAGGTTGGAGCCGGCGAGCAGGGCGTTGTTGGCGCGCACGATCAGGTTGAACAGTTGCAGCAGGCTCTGTTTGCTGCGCCGGGGCTTGATCTCGTGGCATTCGCTGTCGGTGAACACCAGCCCGCCGATGCGATCGTTGTGTGCCAGCGCAGCCCAGCCAACGAAGGCGGCGGCGCGGGCAGCGAGTACGGATTTGAACGATTGGCCGGAGCCGAAGAACATTCGTGCGCTTTGCTCCACCAGCACGTAGACCGGGCGCTCGCGTTCTTCATGGAACAGCTTGGTGTGTGGCTCCTGGCTACGGGCGGTGACGCGCCAGTCGATAGTGCGGACGTCGTCGCCGGCCTGGTACACGCGCACCTGGTCGAAGTCCACGCCACGGCCGCGCAGGCGCGAGTGGTGCAGGCCGATCAACGGGCTGCGCCGCGAGGGCGTGGAGAACAGCTGGACTTCGCGCAGGCGGTGACGAATCTCGATCAGCTCGCCGAGCGAGACGGCCACGCCGGGCGCCAGGACATTGTGCATGTCAGGCGACGGCGACCACGTCGAGGATGCGCTGGACCACGCGGTCCTGGTCGATCCCGGCGGCTTCCGCCTCGAAGGTGAGGATCAGGCGATGGCGCAGCACGTCGAAGAGCATCGCCTGGATGTCCTCGGGGCTGACGAAATCACGCCCGGCCAGCCAGGCGTGGGCGCGCGCGCAACGATCCAGGGCGATGGAGCCGCGCGGGCTGGCGCCGTACGACAGCCATTCGGCCAGCTCGGCGTCGTACTTGGCCGGCGTGCGCGTGGCCATGATCAGTTGCACCAGGTACTCCTCCACGGCGTCGGCCATGTACAGGCCGAGGATTTCCTGGCGGGCGGCGAAGATGGCCTCCTGGGTGACCCGGCGCTCCGGCTTGGTCTCTCCGTGCAGCGCTTCACCACGGGCCTGCTGGAGGATGCGGCGCTCGACGGAGGCCTCCGGGTAGCCGATCTTCACGTGCATGAGGAAGCGGTCGAGCTGGGCCTCGGGCAGCGGATAGGTGCCTTCCTGCTCGATGGGGTTCTGCGTTGCCATCACCAGGAACAGCGGCGGCAGGTCGTAGGTGCTGCGCCCCACGCTGACCTGGCGCTCGGCCATGGCTTCAAGCAGGGCGGACTGCACCTTGGCCGGCGCGCGGTTGATTTCGTCGGCCAGCACCAGGTGGTGGAAGATCGGCCCCTGCTGGAACACGAAGCTGCCGTTTTCCGGGCGATAGATCTCGGTGCCGGTGATGTCCGCCGGGAGCAGGTCGGGGGTGAACTGGATGCGGTGGAACTCGGCTTCCAGGCCTTCGGCCAGGTCCTTGATCGCCTTGGTCTTGGCCAGGCCGGGTGCACCTTCCACCAGCAGGTGGCCGTCGGCGATCAGGGCGATGAGCAGCCGCTCGATGAGCTTTTCCTGGCCGAGGATCTGGCTGGAGAGATACTGGCGCAGTGCAAGGAGCGACTCACGATGTTCCATCGCGTGGATTTCCTGGACGAAGGGTGGGGCTGTCGGGCCGCCTACTTTACTGCATCGGCCATCACTCTTGCAGCGCTGTGCTTCGAGCCTTGTGCTGCGCTACCGGTTCCGGAAGCGTCTCGACACCCGGCAAGGGCGTCAGGCAGCGCAGCGAGGTATTGGGATTTCTCTGGTGGCGCATGTCACGGGCGCCGCCGTGAACTACGGCGAAGCGATAGACCCAGGCGACGATTCGTGGCATGCCGGCAGCCAACAGCATGCGGTGGAACAGGTCGTCCGCCTCGGCCTTGGTGACCGGAGCCACGTTGAGGAACTGGTACAGGGCGTCGTGCACCAGGCTCGCGTGGTGCGCCACCGGCCAGAACATCACGCGCTCTTTCTGCTTGCCGTGGCGCAGGCACTGCACGCTTTCCAGGTGCTCCCACCAATCCGGCGTGCCAAGGGTGGCGATCCAGAAGAACGGCACTTTCGGTGAGCAGCCGTCCCAGGCGTAGGTGCGGGTACAGCCGAAGTCGTAGCCTACGGTGCCGGCGGCGAGGTCCACGCTGGCCGGGCCGGGGTTGATGATGATGCGCCCGTCGTGCACCACCAGCCATTCGCTATAGAAGTAGCGGCCCTCGAACACCGGGTCTTCGCAGACCAGCGGGAAGTCGATGTAGTTGATCCATGGGCCGTTGCGGTCGCGGCTGCAGAAGCCCCATTCGCGCACCGAGCGCTCCCGCGCGGCTTCGACACGGCGCAGGCGCTCGCCGCGGCCGACGATGCGCGGTAGCAACACGCCCAGATAAACCGGGACCGCGCCGACCAGCAGCGGTCGCACGGCTTCGTCGAGGAACAGCCAGGCCAGCACCAGTAGCGCCACGCCCAGCAGAGTGACCAGCAAGTTGTCGAGATGGCGCAGCAGCGGGCGGTGCAGGGGTGGGTGGCGTTGCATGGCGTCCGTTCCAGGGCAGGAAAGGCCATGATAGCGCTTTGATATTTCCTGCGGCAGATGCGGAACGATCGTGCAGCGCAATTTGTCGTTTTCCAGTAAGCGCGGAGCCTGCATGCCGTTGAACGAATATGTCGCAGCCCCGTAAGCCAGCGCCTGCCGACTCCCGATAAGCTCCGTGGGATCGGTGACCGCCCGGTCGGGGCTGTCAATCGAGGGTCACACTGCCCGGCTATACCTGTGGCCCGACACAAGACGATATGCGTTCTACGCTCAATCCAAATAAAACGAGCCCAGCGGAGTACCAACATGGCGTTCTTCACCGCAGCCAGCAAAGCCGACTTCCAGCAACAACTGAAAGCGGCCCTGGCGCAGCACGTCGACGACAAGGGTCTGCCACAAGTGGCCCTGTTCGCCGAACAGTTCTTCGGCTTCATTTCCCTCGACGAATTGACCCAGCGCAGGTTGTCCGACCTGGTCGGCTGCACCTTGTCTTCCTGGCGCCTGTTGGAACGCTTCGACCCCGCTCAGCCTGACGTGGCGGTGTACAACCCCGATTACGAAAAGCACGGCTGGCAGTCCACCCACACTGCCGTGCAGGTGCTGCACCCGGACCAGCCATTCCTGGTCGACTCGGTGCGTATGGAACTGAACCGCCGCGGTTACAGCATCCACACCCTGCAGACCAACGTGCTCAGCGTGCGCCGCAACGCCAAGGGCGAACTGCTGGAAATCCTGCCCAAGAACAGCACTGGCAAGGATGTGCGCCAGGAATCGCTGATGTACCTGGAGATCGACCGCGTCTCCCAGGCCGGTGAACTGCGCACCCTGGAAAAGGCCCTGCTGGAAGTGCTCGGCGAGGTCCGCCTGGCGGTCGCCGACTTCCCGGCCATGCGCAGCAAGGCCGAAGAACTGCTGGCCTGGCTGGGCAAATCCAAGGTCAAGGCCCGTGCGGAAGAAACCGCCGAGGTGCGCGCCTTCCTCGAGTGGCTGCTGGACAACCATTTCACCTTCCTCGGCTATGAAGAATTCACCGTGCAGGAGGAGGCCGATGGCGGCCATCTGGTGTATGACGAGAAGGCTTTCCTCGGCCTGACCCGCACCCTGCGCGCCGGCCTGAACAAGGATGATCTGCACATCGAGGACTACGCGGTCGCCTACCTGCGCGAGCCGGTGCTGCTGTCCTTTGCCAAGGCCTCGCAGCCTAGCCGCGTACACCGCCCGGCCTACCCGGACTACGTGTCGATCCGCGAGATCGACGCCAAGGGCAAGGTCGTCCGCGAGTTCCGCTTCCTCGGCCTGTACACCTCGGCTGTCTACGCCGAGAGCGTGTTCGACATCCCGTTCATTCGCGGCAAGGTCGCCGCCGTCCTGAAGAACTCCGGCTTCGACAGCAAGGCGCACCTGGGCAAGGAGCTGGCGCAGATTCTCGAAGTGCTGCCGCGCGACGACCTGTTCCAGACCCCGGTGGACGAGTTGTATGCCACCGCCATGTCCATCGTGCAGATCCAGGAACGCAACAAGATCCGCCTGTTCCTGCGCAAGGACCCCTACGGCCGCTTCGCCTACTGCCTGGCCTACGTGCCGCGCGACATCTATTCCACCGAAACGCGGATGAAGATCCAGCAGGTGCTGATGGAGCGCCTGAAGGCCAGCGACTGCGAGTTCTGGACCTTCTTCTCCGAATCCACCCTGGCCCGCGTGCAGTTCATCCTGCGCGTCGACCCGAAGAACCGCATCGATGTCGACGCCGCCCAGTTGGAGCAGGAAGCCATCCAGGCCTGCCGTTCCTGGCAGGACGATTACGCCGCACTGGTGCTGGAGAACTTCGGCGAAGGGCAGGGCAACAACCTGCTGGAAGACTTCCCCAAAGGCTTTCCGGCCGGCTACCGCGAGCGTTTCGCCCCGCACTTCGCAGTGGTGGACCTGCAGCACCTGTCCAGCCTGTCCGACAGCCGCCCGCTGGTGATGAGCTTCTACCAGCCGCTGGCTCAAGGTGAACAGCAGCTGCACTGCAAGCTGTACCACGCCGACACGCCGCTGGCGCTGTCCGACGTCCTGCCGATCCTGGAGAACCTCGGCCTGCGCGTGCTTGGCGAATTCCCCTATCGCCTGCGCCACATCAATGGCCGCGAATACTGGATTCATGACTTCGCCTTCACCTATGCCGAAGGCCTGGACGTCAACATCCAGGAGCTCAACGAGACCCTGCAGGATGCCTTCGTCCACATCGTCAACGGCGATGCCGAGAACGACGCCTTCAACCGCCTGGTGCTGACTGCCGGCCTGCCGTGGCGCGATGTGGCGCTGCTGCGCGCCTACGCCCGCTACCTGAAGCAGATTCGCCTGGGCTTCGACCTGGGCTATATCGCCAGTGCGCTGAACGCCCATGTGGATATCGCTCGCGAGCTGGTACGCCTGTTCAAGACCCGGTTCTACCTGGCGCGCAAGCTCACCTCCGAGGACCTGGAGGACAAGCAGCAGAAACTGGAACAGGCCATTCTCGCGGCGCTGGACAACGTCCAGGTGCTCAACGAAGACCGCATCCTGCGTCGCTACCTCGACCTGATCAAGGCGACCCTGCGCACCAACTTCTACCAGCCCGACGCCGCTGGACAGAACAAGAGCTACTTCAGCTTCAAGTTCAACCCGAAAGCCATTCCGGAAATCCCGCGACCGACGCCGAAGTTCGAAATCTTCGTCTACTGCCCGCGCGTGGAAGGTGTCCACCTGCGCTTCGGCGACGTGGCCCGTGGCGGCCTGCGCTGGTCCGACCGCGAGGAGGACTACCGCACCGAAGTGCTGGGCCTGGTGAAGGCGCAGCAGGTGAAGAACGCGGTGATCGTTCCTACTGGCGCCAAGGGCGGCTTCATCCCTCGGCGCCTGCCGGTTGGCGGCAGTCGCGATGAGATCCAGGCCGAAGCCATCGCCTGCTACCGCATCTTCATCTCCGGCCTGCTGGACATCACTGACAACCTCAAGGAAGGCCAGGTCCTGCCGCCAGCCAACGTGGTACGCCACGACGCGGACGATCCCTACCTGGTGGTGGCGGCGGACAAGGGCACTGCGACCTTCTCCGACATCGCCAACGGCATCTCTGCCGACTACAACTTCTGGCTGGGTGACGCCTTCGCCTCCGGCGGCTCCGCCGGCTACGACCACAAGGGCATGGGCATTACCGCCCGCGGCGGCTGGGTCTCGGTGCAGCGCCACTTCCGCGAGCGCGGCATCGACGTGCAGAAGGACAGCGTGACCGTCATCGGCATCGGCGACATGGCCGGCGACGTGTTCGGCAACGGCCTGCTGATGTCGGACAAGCTGCAGATGGTCGCGGCCTTCAACCATATGCACATCTTCCTTGACCCCAACCCGGACGCGGCGGCGAGCTTCGCCGAGCGCCAGCGCCTGTTCAACCTGCCGCGCTCCAGCTGGGCCGACTACGATGCCTCGCTGATCTCCGCCGGCGGCGGCATCTTCCTGCGCAGCGCCAAGAGCATCACCCTGACGCCGGAAGTGCGCGCGCGCTTCGATATCGACGCCGAGCGCCTGACCCCGACCGAGCTGATCCATGCGCTGCTCAAGGCACCGGTGGACCTGCTGTGGAACGGTGGCATCGGCACCTATGTGAAGTCCAGCGATGAGACCCACGCCGACGTTGGCGACAAGGCCAACGACGGCCTGCGTGTGGATGGCCGCGAGCTGCGGGTGAAAGTGGTGGGCGAGGGCGGCAACCTTGGCATGACGCAACTGGCGCGGGTCGAGTTCGGCTTGAGCGGCGGCGCGTGCAACACCGACTTCATCGATAACGCCGGTGGCGTGGATTGCTCCGACCACGAGGTGAACATCAAGATCCTGCTCAACGAGGTGGTGACCGCCGGCGACATGACCAGCAAGCAGCGCAACAAGCTGCTGGCGGAAATGACCGACCAGGTGTCCGACCTGGTGCTGGGCAACAACTACAAGCAGACCCAGGCGCTGTCCCTGGCCGAGCGCCGCGCCCGCGAGCGCATTGCCGAGTACAAGCGCCTGATGAGCGACCTGGAGGGCCGTGGCAAGCTGGACCGCGCGCTGGAATTCCTGCCTACCGACGAGGGGATTGCCGAGCGGATCGCCGCCGGCCAGGGCCTGACCCGCGCCGAGCTGGCCGTGCTGATTTCCTATAGCAAGATCGACCTGAAGGAGCAGTTGCTGGGCTCGCTGGTACCGGATGATGACTACCTGACCCGCGACATGGAAACGGCGTTCCCGCAGACCCTGGTCGATACCTTTGGCCCGGCCATGCGCAAGCACCGCCTCAAGCGTGAAATCGTCAGCACGCAGATCGCCAATGACCTGATCAACCACATGGGCATCACCTTCGTGCAGCGCCTGAAGGAGTCCACCGGCATGACGCCGGCGAACGTGGCGGGTGCCTACGTGATCGTGCGGGATGTCTTCCACTTGCCGCATTGGTTCCGCCAGATCGAGGCCCTGGACTACCAGGTGCCGGCGGAAGTGCAACTGACCCTGATGGACGAACTGATGCGCCTGGGTCGTCGGGCTACCCGCTGGTTCCTGCGCAGCCGTCGCAACGAGCAGGATGCCGCCCGTGACGTCGCCCACTTCGGTCCGCGTATCGCCGCCCTCGGCCTCAAGCTCAACGAGCTGCTCGAAGGCCCGACCCGCGAGCTGTGGCAGGCGCGCTACCAGGCCTATGTCGACGCTGGCGTACCAGAACTGCTGGCGCGCATGGTCGCCGGCACCAGTCACCTCTACACCCTGCTGCCGATCGTCGAAGCGGCGGACGTCACCGGCCGCGACCCGGCCGATGTGGCGCGCGCCTACTTCGCCCTGGGCAGTGAGCTGGAATTGACCTGGTACCTGCAGCAGCTCAGCTCCCTGCCGGTGGAGAACAACTGGCAGGCGCTGGCTCGCGAAGCCTTCCGCGACGACCTGGACTGGCAGCAGCGGGCGATCACCGTCTCCGTGCTGCAGATGCAGGACGGCCCGGCGGAAATCGATGCGCGCGTGGCGCTCTGGCTGGAGCAGCACGCCCCCATGGTTGCCCGCTGGCGCGCCATGCTTACCGAGCTGCGTGCTTCTACCAGTACCGACTATGCCATGTACGCCGTGGCCAATCGCGAGCTGCTTGATCTGGCGCAGAGCAACCAGCAGGGCGTCTGCCCGGCCTGATGTTCTGATCCGTTTGACCTTTTGATGCTCCAGCCCCGCCTAGTGCGGGGCTTTTTTTCGCTCTGATTCCTGATCTGGAACAGGCGGCCTGGGCAGCTCCGATGGCGGCGCGTTCGCGAGCAAGCGCGCTCCTGCAAAAAATGGCGCTACGAAAATTGGGCGGGCCTGTAGGAGCGCGCTTGCTCGCGAACCGCTTTATCTCTCAAGGTCTTCGCGTTGCTCTACAGGAGCACCCCGGAGTGCTGGAATCGCAACCCCGAACAGGTCCGGCGAGGCTCAGCTCCCGCTGCGCCCATCCTCACGCGGCTCGGTCAGCGCCCGGCGGTACTTGGCGTACAGCTCATCGGACATGTTGCTGGCCCCCAGCATCTTCAGCGCGAAGGTTTTCACTTGCTCATCGCTGTAGGGCTCTTGCTGCGGCGCCGGCTGGCTGGCGCAGCCCACCAGCCACAGGGGCAGGGTCAGGGAGAGAAGGGCGAGGGCACGGTTCATGGTTTTCACACGCAGGCTGGTTCGGGATGGTTGTCAGGCTATCAACCGCTCGAAGCGAGCAGAAATCATCCCGTTCAATAGTGGGTATCGTTTCTGGCGACTTCGGACGCCTTTATCTGACAGAAAGTTCCGCGCCTGCAGTGTTTTAACGCGAATGCGGATATGCTTCCCGGCTGTTCATCTCTCCCCCAGGATTACCCTATGAAAGCGCAACTCGTCGAACTTCTAACGCTGATCAGCTCCGGCTGCCTGGGTGAGGAAGAGATCCAGCAGATCGCCGACGAGGCGTCCCAGGCCTATGCCGATCCGGCAGCCTTCCTCGCCGCCAATGCGGACATCAACTATGACGATGAATTTCCCATCCCGCTGGGTGAATGGGTCGTGGTGGGCAGCCTGCCGGAAATCGTGCTGTTCATGGGCGACAGCTATGAAGAACTGTTCGGCGAGATCCGCGCATCCTTCGACCCGAGCGTGAGCTTCGTGCTTCAGGCCAAGCAGCTACGCAAGGCCGAGCCGTTGGCTGCGCTGAACCGTATCCAGACCCAGCTCGGCGCGCTGTACCCGGAAAAGGGTGGCTACGTGCTGGTGGACTTCAGTGAGCCGCTGGATTCCGAGCTACAGTGCGTGCTGGTGTACCGTAATGACTTGGAGCGCGTCATGGCGCTCTGCGTGGAAATCGGCATTCCCGCTGTGCCGGCGCTGCAGGCCGCACAGGAAGCGGGTCAGGACTGACCCAGCTGACTCCTTCGGAGCAGGGCGCCCAGGTCCACCAGGAGCTGGCCGCCAATGCAGCGGGAGGGTAGGTCGCCCTGGTCGATCCAGCGTTGCACAATGCCTGGGCGATCGCTCAGGCCGATCAACTGCGCAAAACGTTCGGGCGTCACGTAATAGCCACCTCCGAGCAAGTCCGGGGTGAATCCTCTTCCTTCTTTCATGCCTCGTCCCGCACCATCCAGCCCCTCGGTCTATGCCTTGGCCGTGGGGGATGAATCTATCCTAATTGTCAGGGTGTTTTTCCGGGCTTTGGACGTCTCGGAGATGGATGACGCATGATGAAGAAACGTTTCCTGTTCACCGCAGGAGAAAGACTACGAGCGTTGCGCTCGCTGACCGGCCTGTCACGTCGCGCCTTCGCTGAAACGGTGGGGATGAAGCCCAAGGATGTGGAGAACATCGAGTACGGCAATCAGCGCATGCGTGACCTCGATTTTCAGAAGGTCTGCAGCGTTTACCCGGATTTCAGCCGCTGGATTACCTACGAAGGGCCGATCGACCCGGCGGAGGTCGGCTGGAAAGTGGAGGACTCCGCCCAGCGTGCGGCGGTTTACCTGGTGAAGCACAATCCGCAGTTGCTGGCGACGCTCGGCCTGAGCCTGGAGGAATGGCAGGCCCGATACCATGAGGTGCTGGCAAGTCTCGATGATGAAGAGCGCCGGCTGCGCGAAGATGCCTCAGAGAACTGACGCCTGGGCTCAGGCTGTCTTGCCGGTACGGCGCAGGTAGGCAATCACGTCCGGCGCGCCGGCTATGCGCAGCCCTTGGCCGAAGGCATCCGACTGCGAATGATCCCTTGGCAGCAGCAGGCTTTCCGGGGTTTCCGAGTTGAACAGGCCGAAGCGCGCGTAGGGCATGCCGGTTTCCAGCAGCAGCTCCATGAAGGCCGCATCACTCCACGCCCTGGCCGGCATCGCCAGCATGTGGAAGCCTCGCTCCAGCTCATCCAGCACTGAGGCTTGCAGCTCGAAGCGCTGGATGCTCGCCGGCAGGGTGATCTCCAGCCCGCGGCGACGGGCATAGACCACCGCATTGGCCAGTTCGCAGGGATGGTTGTCGTCGTCCCAGAACAGGCGCGGGCCATGCCAGCCAGCGCTGCGCAACTGCAGCTGTGCCTTGCGCTCGAAGCCGGGCAAGGCCACGCCTAGCACCTTGGTGAAGTCGTTGTAGCTGATGATTCGCACCTTGCGGCACTGCTCGCAGTTGGAGAGCTCTTCGAGCCCTGCCAATGGGCTGTCGAGCAGGCTGCGGCAGCAGAGACCGTCGATGCTTCGCAGGTCTACGGCTGGATGGTCTTCGCGGTGGCTGGCCACCAGCCGCTTGAGCACGGCGTGGATACGCGCCTTGTCTTCCTGTACGGGGCCGGAGAGCGCTCCGCGAGGCAGGTCGATCAGCCGGTACAACGGTGGGCCTGAATGCCAGCCGAGGCCGGCGGGCCAGTCGGGCAGTGGCGAGAAGGGCAGGGACAGGCTCCGACTGCGTTCGGCGACATTGCGCCCATCGGCACTGCCGATGCCCAGGCGCTGGGCAAGGGCGGCCAGCCGACTGGTCACGCTGCGGGGGCGAGGTGGTTGACTCATGGACGACGCAAGACTCCCGATGGCCAGCAGGTCAGTGCAGGAAGCGCCGGGCCCGATGCGCGGCGAATTGCCCTAAGCATAGAAAACCCTGGCGCCGTTGGGCGCATGCGTTGTGGCAAAATTCTTTCCTTCACTTGCAAGGAGGCCTCCATGGCTTGCGTGGTGCTGGATATTTCCCTGTCCGCCGACCGGCTGCAGGCGCTCTACAGCGGGCAGGCGAACCGGGTCCAGGTGCGTAGCCGCGATGGTCGGCAGGTCAACTTGCCGGCACATCATCTGCGTCCATTCGTCACTCACTCTGGAGTTCACGGCAGCTTCGAGCTGGAATTCGACGATTCCGGGCGGCTGCTGGCGCTGCGTCGCCTCGCCTGAGCGAGGGCAGGCTGGCTATAATAGCGCCCCATTTTGCCGACCGATGCCCGACCATGTACAGCCTGGCCCGCGAGCTCCTGTTCAAGCTCTCCCCGGAAACCTCCCATGAATTGTCCATCGACCTGATCGGCGCTGGTGGCCGCCTGGGCCTTAACGGCCTGCTGACCCAAGCGCCGAAAAGCCTGCCGGTGAAGGTGATGGGCCTGGAGTTCGCCAATCCCGTGGGCCTGGCCGCCGGCCTGGACAAGAACGGTGATGCCATCGACGGCTTCGCCCAACTGGGTTTCGGTTTTGTCGAGATCGGCACCGTCACCCCGCGTCCGCAACCGGGCAACCCCAAGCCGCGTCTCTTCCGCCTGCCGCAAGCCACCGCGATCATCAACCGCATGGGCTTCAACAACCACGGCGTCGATCACCTGATCGAGCGGGTCAAAGCGGCGAAGTACAAGGGCGTACTGGGCATCAACATCGGCAAGAACTTCGACACACCGGTCGAGCGCGCAGTGGATGACTACCTGATCTGCCTGGACAAGGTCTACGCCCATGCCAGCTACGTCACGGTCAACGTCAGCTCGCCGAACACCCCCGGCCTGCGTAGCCTGCAGTTTGGTGATTCGCTCAAGCAACTGCTCGAAGCGCTGCGCCTGCGGCAGGAAGACCTGGCCGTGCGGCACGGCCGCCGTGTGCCGCTGGCGATCAAGATCGCCCCGGACATGAGCGACGAAGAAACCGCGATGGTCGCCGCCGCGCTGATCGAGTCGGGCATGGATGCGGTAATCGCGACCAACACCACTTTGGGTCGCGAAGGCGTCGAGCACCTGCCGTTCGGCAACGAAGCGGGCGGCCTGTCGGGCGCTCCGGTGCGGGAGAAGAGTACCCATATCGTCAAGGTGCTGGCTGGCGAGCTGGGTGGCCGCCTGCCGATCATCGCCGCTGGCGGCATCACCGAAGGCGCGCATGCGGCGGAGAAGATCGCCGCGGGTGCGAGCCTGGTTCAGATCTATTCGGGGTTCATCTACAAGGGCCCGGCGCTGATCCGCGAAGCGGTGGACGCCATTGCGGCGGCCAAGCGGGCATAAGTACCGATAGCAGAAATAAGTAGGGCTCCTTTCGGAGCCCTTGGGCTTGCGCCCTTTTCCGCCCGGATGGGGCGGCTTGGGGAAGTCGTGGGTGACCCTGGATTCAGCCTGTTGCGTGCTGCAATTGGTTCACTCGTTGAATACCGGCGGCGCCGGTCAAACCATCCCAGTTGTCGCCGCGGCCCTCACGCCAGCCGTTGAGCCAGGATTGCCGGGTAGTGGGATGGGTAAACGGACAGAGGTCGCGAGATTTTCCAGTAATGCCGTGCTGATAACCGCGCAAAAAGGCTCTTTCCAACGGATCACGCTTAAGTCTTCTCATAGGGTGTTGCCCTCACTTGTTGACTGTTATGTCCCGTTGGCCCCCCAGGGAGGCCGGGCGGAATGTTCCGCCAAATGGGGCGCATTGCCGGCGTGACGCGCCCCGCCCGACACCATTGCGGTGAAGGATTACCCCGAGTTCTATCGAAAGGTTCCGGGGCTGTGAATGACCAATTTGTCATAAGGACGTAACTCTTATGGGTTTGGGCCATAAGGTTCGCCCGGTTTGCAAAATGCCAGTACGGCATAACCCGCCAGGGGCGGGAGCTTGCCAAGGATCAAGAGGAATATGTGTCTAATTGAGACCGCCTCTCGTTCCGACGAGTGGGATGACTTTCTGCGACGCGAGGCCGCAGGCCGGCTGCCGGTCCATCCCTGAAAATGAATACATGGGTCGCCCTTGAGTTCGCGCGAGTGAACAAAAGGTGGCCGACAAGGCCGTAAGCGGCTTTGCTGAAAGGGCTGCGGCCCAGGAATTATTTGCATGGCGGATTTGCACGATCTCTTCCTCACTTGCCCGAAAGGGCTCGATGGGCTGTTGCTGGAGGAAGCCCAGGCGCTCGGGCTGACCGAGGCGCGCGCCCAGGTTTCGGCCATTCGCGGCAAGGGCGACCTGGAGACGGCCTACCGCCTGTGCCTCTGGTCGCGTCTGGCCAACCGCGTGCTGCTGGTGCTGTCTCGCTTCTCGGTTAACAACGCTGAAGACCTTTACTTGGGCGTCAATGCCGTGCCCTGGAGCGACCATCTGGAAGCCGACGGCAGCCTGGCCGTGGAGTTCAGCGGTAAGGGCTCGGGCATCGACAACACGCATTTCGGCGCGCTGAAGGTCAAGGACGCCATCGTCGACAACCTGCGCGCCGAGTTCGGCAAGCGGCCGACCGTTGACAAGGTCAACCCGGACATCCGCGTGCACCTGCACCTGGATCGCGGCCAGGCGGTGCTGTCGCTGGACCTTTCCGGCCACAGCCTGCACCAGCGCGGCTACCGTCTGCAGCAGGGCGCTGCCCCGCTGAAGGAAAACCTTGCGGCCGCCGTACTGATTCGCGCCGGTTGGCCGAAGATCGCTGCTGAAGGCGGCGCACTGTCCGACCCGATGTGTGGTGTGGGCACCTTCCTGATCGAGGCCGGCCTGATGGCCGCCGATATCGCGCCGAACCTCAAGCGCGAGCGCTGGGGCTTCAGCAACTGGCTGGGCCACGTGCCGGCGATCTGGAAGAAGCTGATCGAAGAAGCCCAGCAGCGTGCCGAAGTCGGTCTGGCCAAGACTCCGCTGTGGATTCGCGGCTACGAAGCCGACCCGCGCCTGATCCAGCCGGCGCGCAACAACATCGAGCGCTCCGGTCTGGCCGAGTGGGTGAAGATCTACCAGGGCGAGTTGGCTACTTTCGAGCCACGACCGGACAAGGGCCAGAAGGGCCTGATCATCTGCAATCCGCCCTACGGCGAGCGCCTGGGCGATGAAGCCAGCCTGCTGTACCTCTACCAGCACCTGGGCGAGCGTCTTCGCCAGAGCTGCCTGGGCTGGAGCGCCGGCGTGTTCACCGGTGCGCCGGAGTTGGGCAAACGCATGGGTATCCGCAGCCACAAGCAATACGCCTTCTTCAACGGAGCGCTGCCTTGCAAGCTGATCATGCTCGATGTCGAGCCGCGCCAGTTCGTGACCGGTGACCGCGGCGATCGCAGCGAATCGTCCCCGACCCAGGGCGCCGCTGTGATCGAACAGGCGCGCCTGAGTGAAGGTGGGCAGATGTTCGCCAACCGCCTGCAGAAGAACGTCAAGGCGCTGGGCAAATGGGCGCGCAAGGAAAAGATCGAGTGCTACCGGGTGTATGACGCCGACATGCCCGAGTACGCCCTGGCCGTTGATCTCTACCGTGACTGGGCGCACGTGCAGGAATACGCGGCGCCCAAGTCCATCGATCCGGAAAAGGCCCAGATCCGCCTGCTCGATGCGCTGGCCGCGTTGCCGCAGGCGCTGGGCATTCCCACCGAGCGCATCGTGATCAAGCGCCGCGAGCGCCAGACCGGTAAAAAGCAGTACGAACGGCAGAACGCCGAAGGGCGCTTCATGGAAGTGGAAGAGGGCGGCGTGAAGCTGCTGGTCAACCTGACTGACTACCTCGACACCGGCCTGTTCCTTGACCACCGCCCGATCCGCATGCGAATCCAGCGCGAGGCTGCCGGCAAACGCTTCCTCAACCTGTTCTGCTACACCGCCACGGCCACCGTGCATGCAGCCAAGGGCGATGCGCGCAGCACCACCAGCGTCGATCTTTCCAAGACCTACCTGGACTGGGCGCGGCGCAACCTGTCGCTCAACGGCTTCTCCGACAAGCAGCGCCTGGTCCAAAGCGACGTGATGGAGTGGCTGCGCGAGGACCGCGGCGAGTACGATCTGGTGTTCATCGATCCGCCGACCTTCTCCAACTCCAAGCGCATGGAAGGCGTATTCGATGTGCAGCGTGACCATGTCGAGCTGATCGATCTGGCCATGGCGCGCCTGGCCAAGGGAGGGGTGCTGTACTTCTCCAACAACTTCCGCAAGTTCGAGCTGGATGAGGGGTTGGCTGCGCGCTACCAGGTCGAGGAAATCAGCGCCCAGACGCTGGATCAGGATTTCGCCCGTAACAGCAAGATCCACCGCGCCTGGCGCATCACCGTACGTTGATGCCCGAGCGGCGCACGGCCTGGGCCGTGCGTCGCGCCAAGGCTGGGCAAATGGCCATCGGCTGCTATAAAAACTGAGTACCCCTGGGAACGAGAATCCACATGACTCAGTTGCCGGCCTACGAGCAGTTGCCCGCCGCTCAGGGAGTCGCCAGCCAGAAGAAGGCTCTGCGCGCCGCCGGCGTGGTGCTGGTGGCCGGCCTGCTGCTGACGGCGCTGCTGGGCTGGAATGTGTGGCGCAATGCCCGCATGGCGCTGGAACAGCAGTTCGTCCTCACCGCAAATGAGCGGATAGATCGAGTCCGCGAGCGGCTATCGACGCAACTGAGCGAGCTGGAGTCGATTCAGCGCTTCTTCGAGAACTCCGAGAAGGTGTCCCGCGAGGAGTTCGAACACTTCGTCAGCCCCCTGCTGGGCGATACCCTGGGCTATGCCTGGCTGCCGCGCGTGGAGCAGCGCCAGCGCGAGTCATTCGAAGCCAGCGCCCATGATGCCGGCATGCTCGATTACATGCTGTTCGAGCTCGACCTGCAGGGGAGGCCGATCCCGGCGCAGGTCCGCGAGCGCTATTTCCCCGTCCTCTATGGCGCCTCCGAGTACCTGGAGGAGATGCCCCTTGGCCTGGACCTCAACTCCACTTTGCCGGGCCGGGAGCTGACCCAGCGCGTGATGAAGTCTCGTTCCGTTGCCGCCTCGATGCCTGTCGTCCTGCCCGGCGCACCGCCTGCGGACTCCACCGGCTTGTTGCTGGCCGCTCCGCTCTACCGGAATAGCGCGACTCCCAGCCCGACGGCGGAAACGCGCGTCGGCATCCAGGGCATCCTGCTGGCGGCGATCAGTTATCGACTGCTCATCGAGCAGGGATCGGAAGGGCATGGCGAGCAATTGGCCTTGACCCTGCGCGATGCCAGCGACCCCCGTCCGGACGTGCCTCTCTACCGCAGCCCGGTGACGGCGGACCAGACGGCGGGCTTGGTCTCGGAGCTCCATCTGCCATTCGCCGGTCGCGACTACCTGGTACGTGTCGAGCCTTCCAGTGACTTCCTGCGGCGCAATCAGGGACACCCGCAGCTATGGGTGGTGTTCGCCGGTGGGCTGACCTCCGTGTTGCTGGCCGGCTATGTGCTGGCGCTCCTCGGTCAGCGCCAGCGCGCCCTGCAACTGGTGGGCGAGCGCACTGCCGAGTTGCGCGCCAACCAGCTGGAGCTGCAGGAGAACCAGGCGCGCCTGCACTTCGCCATGGACAGTGCCGGCCATGGCGTCTGGGACTGGAGCCTGGATACCGGAAATGTCTTCTACTCCCATGCCTGGAAGGCCATGCTCGGCTACCGCGATAGCGAGGTCGGGGCGACGACCGAAGAGAGCCTGAGCCGGGTCCATCCGGAGGACAAAGACGCACGCTGCGACGCGCTGCGCCGGCATCTTCGCGGCGAATCGTCGCTGTACCAGAGCGAGCACCGGCTGCGTTGCAAGAGTGGACGCTGGCTCTGGGTGCTCGATCGCGGGCAGGTAGTCGAACGCGACAGCGATGGCTCGCCAAGACGCATGATCGGCACCCAGACCGACATCAGCTCGCGCAAGGCTGCCGAACTGGAACTGGGCGAGGTGAACAGCCGGCTGCATGGCCTGCTCGATGCGGCGACCCAGGTTGCCATCGTGTCCACCGATCTGCGCGGGTTCGTGCGCAGCTTCAATGTGGGTGCCGAGCGCATGTTCGGTTACAGCGCCCAGGAGGTGATCGGGCGCCCGGTGCCGGAGAACGTCTTCCTCAAGGATGAAATCCGCCGGCGCGGACAGGACCTGTCCAGCATCCTGGGCCGGGAAATACGCGGCTTCGAAGTGGTCGGCGCGCTGGTTGGCGAGGGCCACGAGGAGCATGAATGGACTTGCATTCGGCGCGATGGGCGGCAGTTGAAGATCAACCTGATCATTACCGGCGTCCGCGATTCGGCCGGCAACACCACGGGCTATCTGGGGATCGCCACCGATATCACCCGACGCAAGGAGGCGGAGCTGGAGCTGCGGCGCCTGTCGGTCACCGATGCACTCACCGGCATCCACAACCGCCGCTATTTCAAGGAGCAGCTGGACCAGGCCATGGCGCGCTGCTCGCGTAGCGGTGAAGCGCTGTCGCTGGTGATGTTCGACATTGATCACTTCAAGGACATCAACGACCGCTTCGGCCACGAGGCGGGCGATATCGTGCTGGTCACCTTGTGCCAGCGCATTGCGCAGCGCCTGCGCAAGGTGGACGTGTTCTGCCGCATTGGCGGGGAGGAATTGGTGGTGCTTTGCCCGGGGAGTACCACGGAGCAGGCCTGGCAATTGGCTGAGGCGTTGTGGCAGGCCCTGCGCGGCCAGCCGATGGAAGGCGTCGGCGTGGTCACGGCGAGCTTCGGGGTGGCGTCCTGGTGTCCTGGCGAGAGTGCGGACGACCTGATGCGCAAGGTAGACCGCGCGGTGTATCGCGCCAAGCGCTTGGGCCTGGATCGTCTGGAGCGAGTGGAGGCCTGAAATGAAAACCCCGGCCACTTGGCCGGGGTTCGTGTGGGGATCAGCCCTTGGTGCTGCTGTAGAGGTCCAGCAACACCTGGTCGAGGATCGAGGAGGCGCCCCACGGCCGGTTGCTGTTGAGGATCGCCACCACCACCCAGGTGCGGCCATTGGCATCGCGGCTGAAGCCGGCAAGGGCGCGCACGGTGTTCAGGGTGCCGGTCTTCACGTGCGCTTCGCCGGCCATGGGTGTGCCGCGCAGGCGTTTGCGCATGGTGCCATCCTTTGCCACGATCGGCAGCGAGGAGATGTACTCCGCGGCGTACGGGCTGTGCCACGCGGCCTGCAGCATGGCCGCCATCTCGCGGGCACTGACGCGCTCGTCGCGGGACAGGCCCGAACCATTTTCCATTACCAGGTGGCTCGCGGTGATGCCCTTGCGCGCCAGCCACTGGCGGATCACCCGCTGGGCGGCCTTGGCGTCGTCCGCATCGGCGCCGTTGCGGTACTGGCGACCAACCGAGAGGAACAGTTGGCGGGCCATGGTGTTGTTACTGTACTTGTTGATGTCGCGGATGATCTCCACGACATCCGGGGACATGGCGCGGGCTACCAGGGTTGCGCTTTTCGGCACGGTGCCTTCGCGGTCCTTGCCGAGGATGCTGCCACCCAGTTCCTGCCAGATGCCGCGCACGGCGCCGGCGGTGTAGGCCGGATGCTCAAGCAGCGACATGTACGTCTGTGCGCTGCAGCCCTGGGGAATCTGCCCGGTGGCGACCAGCGAGGTGCCGTCGAACTGAGTCACCGGATTGAAGCGCAGCTTCGGCCAGGCCGGGCAGGCGGCGGGCTTGCTCACCTGGATCTGGTTGTCGATGCGTACGTTCGCCAGCGGCGGGTCCATCAGTACGGTGGCCTTGCTGCCTTCGGTGCGAATCACCAGGCGCACGCTCTTCAAGTTGACCATCAGTGAGTCGGGGCCGACCAGGAAGGGCTTGTTGTCGTCGCCTCCGTCGTCGTTGAACACTGGCAACTGCGGAATGTTGAAGTAGCTGCGGTCCAGCACCAGGTCGCCGGTGACCGTGCGCACGCCGTTGGCGCGCAGGTCGCGCATCATCAGCCAGAGCTTCTCCAGATTCAGCTTCGGATCGCCGCCACCCTTGAGGTAGAGGTTGCCGTTGAGGGTGCCGTCCTTGAGCTGGCCGTCAGTGTAGAACTCGGTCTGCCACTGATAGGTCGGGCCGAGCATTTCCAGAGCGGCGTAGGTGGTGAACAGCTTCATGGTCGACGCCGGGTTCACCGAGACATCGGAGTTGAAGTAAGTGGCGTTGCCGGGGCCTTCCAGGGGAATCATCACCAGCGATAGGGCGTCATCGGTGAGCTTGCTGGCCCTCAGCGCTTTCTGGACGCGCTCGGGCAGGGTGGTGTTGATCTGGGCAACGGCCGGCAAGGCAAAAGGCAACAAAGTAGCGAGAGCGAGGACGCGCAGAGACTTGAACATAGAAAAGATGACATCCCAGTGGTCGGGCATTGACTTGAAAAAATGAAAAGATGAAGCGCAACACTACAGATGAAATACTCCCTGTTGTGTCGGGAGCTGCGGCACATTATGCCGCAAGCCGTTCCAGTATGCGCAGGCGTTCGAGTGCCAGTCGTCTCGGCGAAGCGCTGCGGGACCTGGCTGGCGCAAGTTCGGATTGGTTAGTACACACAAGTTCATCCAGTGGCGAAAGCCCCCAGTGAAGGAGAGATTCAGATGGCTCCCCATCGTTCCCGCCGTTTACGCAAGAAGTTGTGTGTCGATGAGTTCCAGGAGCTCGGATTCGAGCTGAGCTTCAAGTACAACGAAGGGCAGGGCGAGGATTCTGTCGGTGCCTTCATGGGGCGTTTCGCTGCTGACGCCGTAGAACCCAATGATCTGGTCTACAGCGGGTGCGACGAATACGGGTTCATCTGCCTGGCCCGGCGCGGCTCAGTCACTTCGCAGCAGCGCGAGCTGATCGAGGGGTGGCTGAAGCAGCAGCCTGAATTGGCGGGGTTTACCGTCAGCCCGCTAGTCGACGCGTGGTACCCGGACCAACCGGTCAATCCGCCCGTCCGCTGAGCAGGATATTCTCGTCCGACTCCAGGGCGCGCATCAGCGCCCTTTGATCGAGTGGCTTCGACAGGCAAGCCAGATTGGGCGTGCCACGCGCTCTGAGCGTCTGCTGCAGGGCTCGTAGTTCTTCTTCGTCGCGGCTACTGAGCAGGATTGTCTGGCGAACACTGCCTGCGCCGGCCAGTTCGCCGGCCAGTTCAATACCATTAGTGTCCGGAAGATTGATGTCGCAAAGCAGCAGGTCGAAAGGCTCATTGCGCCGGGCACACGCGTCTCGTGCTTCGGTGGCATCCATTGCGGGAGTCAGTCTGAAAAAGCCCAGTCGGTTCAAGTGCATCTGTACGGCAAAGAGTTGGAAGGGATGATCCTCGACAACCAGAATGCTGAGTTTGTTGTTCTGCACGGAAGTGGCTCCAGGAAGTAGCGGGCTGCGTTCGGTGTTACCAATTGACTAAGTCGTGTGTTGCGCACATTTCCGAAATTGGGCTTCTGCTTTCGCTGAGTTCAATTATGTTCAGGTGAATTGGATAGTTGTGCATGGGTTCGGATGTTCATTGCTAATGAGTTGGGGTCATATTGTTAATTGAGTCTGCCTGTTTAATTTGAAAGTGGGTGTTTTTTAACTTGCGCTTTCTGGTTTGCGTTGATTTGTCTTTTTGGATGTTTTTATCGGCTGGTTGATGGGCGCATTAAAACTCCTTGGTACTCTCTAGTTGACTTTTCGGTCAGCTGGAATAGCTGGCGTGCTTTTTGAGGGCTGGCTATTGGCGAATGTGATGAAGCCAGCTTTTCGAGTGCTTGACGCTGATTTTTTGCCGCTCCGGGCAGGATGCGGCACGCGGCCGTGCAGGCGTAATGATTGTCCTAGAGCCTTTCTTTTAAAAAATCGGGATGCTCTGAAGGAGTCGTTTATCTGCAATTTGAGTGATGAGAATTTGATTGAGTGGCGGGTCCGGAAAGTGTTTTCTGTAATGAAAAGGCAGGGCGTACAGAGATGCCCCCTGGTTTTTTCAGGAATCTAAGTAAGCTTGCCTACCGTTTGACGTCGGAATCTTCGTGCTCAGTGTCTGTGAAAGTCCAGGTGCTTAGGTTTGTTTGTAGGAATTATTTAGTTGTTGCGTAGGAAAATCCTCTAATGATGAATATTGAGGGTGGGCAATCTCGACAGAATAGGCTCGACATATATCTTACCGATGACGAAGGAAATCCATTTCGACGGGTCTGAGGAAGGAAGCTGATGAGCAAGGTTCTAATTGTCGATGATCACCCAGTCATACGCATGGCGATGCGGGTGCTGTTGGAAAAGGAAGGCCACGTCATCGTTGGTGAGACCGACAACGGCGTGGATGCACTTTCGCTTGTCAAGGACCTGATTCCTGACTTGGTCGTTCTGGATATCGGCATCCCCAGGCTCGATGGCCTGGAGGTGATCAGCCGCATCTCTGCCTTCGAACTGCCGCTCAAGGTACTGGTGCTGACCGGTCAGAGCGCTTCGCTGTTCGCCATGCGCTGCATGCAGGCCGGTGCTTCGGGGTTCGTCTGCAAGCAGGGTGGCCTTGCGGAGCTGATCAGCGCGGTCAACGCCGTGGTTGCCGGTTACAACTATTTCCCCAGTACCGCCGTTCGGCAGACCCGCCGCAACAACGGCCAGATGGATGACCAGGAACTCATCCAGCGCCTGTCGGACCGTGAGATGGCCGTTCTCCAGTATCTCGCCAACGGGTATTCGAACAAGGAAATCTCCGAGCAGATGTTCATCAGCAACAAGACGGTCAGTACTTACAAGACCCGTCTTCTGCTGAAGCTCAATGCTCATTCGCTGGTCGATCTTATCGAGTTCGCCAAGCGAAACGCCTTGGTTTGAGGTGTGTGATGGGCCGCTTTCGCTGTCTCATTGGTGTGTTACTACTTATCTGTTGCCGATGGGGGATGGCGGAGCCGCTTGACTGGACCTCGATGAACCTACTGGCTCGTTCGGCGGACGAGCCGGTCAAGGTGCAACTCAACGATGCCGATTGGCAGTGGCTGAGGGAACATCGCACGCTGCGGCTGGGGGTCACAGCGCCGGATTACGCGCCCTTCGACATCACTGCGAGCAGAACGGATCTGGAGGGCATCACTGCCGACTTCATTGGAATCATCGGCGATACCCTCAACGTCAGAGTGGAAGTAAGGCGCTTCGCCGATCGCGATACCGCTGTGAGGGCACTGGCTCATGGTGATATCGACCTGCTGAGCCGCGCAACGAGTTACGAGTTGGCTGAGCCTGGGGTCGTGCTTTCGCGCCCTTACTTCGTCAACCAGCCGGTGGTGATCGGGCCGGAAAGCGTCCGACTGGAAAGTCCGGAGCAACTGGCAGGCAAGCGCATCGCGGTGGTCAGTGACTACTTTTCTGCGCAGGAGCGTGAGAAGTACTTCAGTGGTGCTTCACTGCAGCCTTATCAGTCGATACGCAGGGCACTCGAAGCCGTCGCCTTCGGTCAGGCGGACCTGTACGTCGGCGATGCCTTCAGTGCGCAGTACCTCATCAGCCAGGGGTACCTGGCCAACCTCAAACTGCTCAACTTCGCGAGCTTCGATGGCGAAGGTTTCAGTTTTGCCCTCAACGCATCCGATCATGCGTTGCTGAGCATCATCGATCGCACCCTGGACGCCATTCCCCAGCAGACCGAAAACGCGATCCAGCGTCGCTGGAACCCTGGCGGTGCCTTCTCCATTGGCAGCCAGCGATTGATCCTGACGCCTCAGGAGCAGCGATGGCTCGATCGTCATCCGCGGCCTGTCGTGCTGATTGATCAGGCCTTGGCGCCGGTGTCGTTCTTCGACGCACAGGGGCAATTCCGTGGCATTACGGCCGACTTGCTCGATCTTATCCAGGCCCGCACCGGACTCGATTTCGATGTACGGCCCGCGCCCAGTGTTTCCTCGATGATGGACCGGGTGCGCGCCGGCAAGGCCGACGTCATCGGGGCATTGGCGCCCACTGTGGAGCGAGAGGAGTTCCTCGGCTTCACGCGTCCGTACATGAGCACGTCCTTCGTCGTGGTGGTATCCAGCCATACCGACTGGCTGCATTCGCTTGCTGATCTCAATGGGCGTTCGGTGGCGGTGCCGCGCGGTTCGGTCGTGGCGGAGTTCATGCGCACGCACTACCCGCAGGTGCATATCGTCGAGGTGGAAAGTAACGTCGATGATCTGCCGATGATCAGCGAAGGCAGGGTGGATGCGGGGATTCATCTATTGTCGTCCGCCAACTATCTGATCTCCCGTTATTACCCCGACCTCAAGGTTGCGCTGGCACTCGATCAGGAGCCTGGGCAGGTCTCGCTCGCCGTGTCGCAAACGGATCCCGAACTGCTGAGCATTCTGAACAAGGCCATCCTGGCCATTTCTCCCGAGGACATGAGCAACATCGTCATGCGCTGGTCTGCCAGCGTGGAGAGGCCGGATAGCGTCTGGCAGGGTTACCGTACACAGTTCGTCCGACTCGCTGGCGTCGCCGCAGCCTTGTTGCTCATCGCTCTGCTGTGGATCTGGCGGTTGTGGCTCAAGGTGCGGCGCCGTCAGGACTCCGAAAAGGAGCTCAATTACCGCCTCGAATTCAAGCGAGCGCTGATCGACGGTATTCCGCAACCGGTGGCCGTGCGTGATCGAGAGGGGCGCCTGATCACCTGCAACGTTGGCTTCCTCAGGGATACCGGGATGGCTCGTGACACAGCATCCGGGACGCGCGTGAGCGATTACTTATGGCTGTTGCCCCAGGACACGCAAGCTCTGCAGCGAATTCATCAGCAGGCCATGGACCAGGATGGCAAGGCGGAGTCGGATCTGATTCTTCAGATCCATGGCGATGTCCGCGAAATTCATTACTGGGCGACGCCCTATCATGGGCCTGGCGGTGAAGTTTCCGGTGTGGTCACCGGCTGGATCGACGTGACCGAGCGCGAACGGCTGCACCATCAGTTGGAAGCTGCCAAGGAGCAGGCCGAGGAGGCGAACCGCGCCAAGAGTACATTCCTTGCGACCATGAGCCATGAGATCCGCACCCCCATGAATGCGGTGATTGGAATGCTTGAGCTGGCCCTGACCCGGGCAGGGCAGGGGCATTGGGATCGCGAACCGGTGGAAGTGGCTTATGACTCCGCGCGGTCTCTGCTGACCCTGATCGGCGACATCCTGGATGTGGCCAAGATTGAATCCGGACGCCTGACATTGATGCCTGAGCGCGCGCACCTGCGTGAGTTGGTGGAGTCCGTGGCTCGAGTGTTCGATGGGCTGGCTAGGCAGAAGGCGCTGGAGCTCAGACTGGAAATCGAGGCGGACGCTGCCTGCGATGTACTGATCGATCCGTTGCGGTTCAAGCAGATCCTGTCGAACCTGGTGAGCAATGCCATCAAGTTCACCGATGTTGGGCTGGTACGTATCCACGTGTTTGGTGAGCGTGTCGCTGGCGACCGACTGGCTCTTGAAGTCAGCGTGAAGGACAGTGGCATCGGGGTTTCCGAAGAGGATCAGCGCCAGTTGTTCGAACCCTTCAGCCAAGTGGCCCGAAGCAGCCTCGCAAGCCGCGGCGGCACCGGATTGGGGCTGACGATCTGCAGAAAACTGGCGGAAATGATGGGAGGCACGGTTCGCATGGAGAGCCGCGCTGGCGAGGGGACAACGGTCATTGTCCGGCTGCTGCTCCAGACGCTCGAAAGCGTCCCCGAGGATGAGTCAGCTTCGGCACCGGATATCCCGGCTTCTGCCCATGCATTGCGAGTGCTAGTGGTCGATGACCATGCGGCAAACCGCCTGCTGCTGTCGCAGCAGCTGGAACACCTGGGACACCAGGTCGAGGTTGCTGCAGATGGTTCCCAGGCATTGCAGCAGTGGCATCCGGGTGATTTCGACCTGGTCATCACCGACTGCAATATGCCGGTGCTTAACGGCTATGACTTGGCTCGGCGGATTCGCGAACTCGAGCAAGAGATGGCGGCTCAGTCTTGCGTTATCTACGGATTCACGGCCAATGCTCAGCCCGATGAAGTGGATAACTGCCGGCGGGCGGGCATGGATGATTGCCTGTTCAAACCCATCGGCCTGGATAACCTGCGCATGAGACTGGAAACCGTGCCAAAGATCACCACACCCGTTGAGTCTGAAGCAGAAGGCGAGGGTCAGAGCGCCGGTTTCGACCTCAAGGCTCTGCGCGAGATGACTGGTGGAAATCCGGGCTTGATCAGGCGTTTGCTGGAGGAACTGTACAGCAGCAATCGGATCGATATCGATCAGGTCCGCCCCCTGTGGGAGGCTGGCGACTGGAAGCAACTGGCGGACCTTGCCCACCGCATGAAAGGGGCGGCGCGTCTGGTCAACGCTGACGTTCTTCAGGATCTTTGCTGCAAACTGGAAGGCGGTTGCAAGGACGGGCTCGGCAGCAAGGAGTTGCGCGCCCGAGCGCTGGCTGTGGAGCAGGCCATGGCTGTCCTGCAGGACAGCCTGTTGCAACAGCTGCAGGAACTGGCCGCCTAGCCTGCGCGGCTGCTTCAGCTGGGGCTGGAGCGGCCGGTCATTTCGCGGGCCATCTCGGTGGCGTAGCTGTCGGTCATCCCGGCGATGAAGTCGATGACCCGCAGAAAGGCGCGATAGAGCGTCCAGTCCGGGTCCGGTGCGTTATTACCCAGCAGGTCCAGAATGCGCTGGTTCTTGAACGACAGCGTGTTCTGCCCGTATTGCTCCAAGGCGGCGCCGCAGAAAGAGTTCAGCAGAATCTCCAGGGTCGTATAGGCGCCGATCTCGTGCAGGGTCTTGCGCTTGTCCTGGAATATCTTCTCCCGCGCCATGCCCTTGGCCCGCTGCACGCAGCGCTTGGCGGGGCCATGCATGTGCTCCACCAGATCGCCTTGCAGGGTGCCGGCGAGCAGAGCCGGTTCCTGTTCGACGAAAGCTCGTGCGGCGGCGTTGGTCAGGTGCTCGATGGCCTTGCCGCGCAGGATGGCGAGCTTGCGCCGGCGTGAGTCCTTCGGGCCAAGCTGGCGGTAGGTTTCCGGTAGGTCATCTCCCACGAGGTCGAGCAGCAGTGACTCGACTTCCGCGTAATCGAGCAACTCCATTTCCAGACCGTCTTCAAGGTCGATCAGGCCATAGCAGATATCGTCGGCTGCTTCCATCAGGTAGACCAGCGGGTGACGCGCCCAGCGTTCGTCCTCCAATTGCGGCATACCGAGCTTGTGGGTGATTTGCTCCAGCAGCGGAAGTTCGCTGCGATAGCAACCGAACTTGTGCTTCTTGTAGCCGAGGGAGTCGGCGTGGCGCGCCGTCCAGGGGTACTTCAGGTAGGTGCCGAGGGTGGCATAAGTCAGGCGAGTTCCACCGTCAAACTGGTGGTATTCGAGCTGGGTAAGGACGCGGAAGCCCTGGGCGTTGCCTTCGAAGTTCAGGAAGTCGGAGCTTTCCTCATCGCTCATGCCATCCAGCCAGCCGCGCCCGGCGGCCTGCTGGAACCAGTGGCGGATGGCATCCTCGCCGGAATGGCCGAAGGGCGGGTTGCCGATATCGTGGGCGAGGCATGCGGACTGCACTATGACGCCCATGTCTCCCGGGTCGCACCATTCCGGAAGGCGGTCGCGGAGGATTTCGCCGACGCGCATGCCCAGCGAGCGGCCGACGCAGGCCACTTCCAGGGAGTGGGTCAGACGGGTGTGGATGTGGTCGTTGCTCGATACCGGGTGCACCTGGGTCTTGCGCCCCAGGCGGCGGAAGGCACCGGAGAAGATGATGCGGTCGTGGTCCTTGTGGAAGGCGCTGCGGCCGAGTTCGGCGCTGCTGTGCACCGGTTTGCCGAGGCGCTCCCGGGGGAGCAGGGTGTGCCAATCCATTCTTCTTTCCGCGATCAAGAGAGTTACCGGCAACGCTAGCTGTTCGCACCGGTAATCTCAATCGCGGCGCTAGAGGCCTTCGGCATCGATGTCGATGAGCAGAAGGCGTCGCCCCTGGTCGATGAACTGGCCGGCCGTCATGCAGTACTGGTTGGTAGTAGCGTCGCGGTAGGTGTTGGACAGGGTGAGGCGGCGTTCCTCCCAGCCTTCGGCGAGCAACTGGTAGAAGTACGGGCGCCAGGACCAGTTATGGCCAAGGTAGCGACGGTTCTCCTTCCAGAACAGGCCGTTCCATTCCAGGTTCGGCGAAGTCTGGGTGCCGTGACGGTCGCACTGGTAGATGCGCAGCAGGCGGCTGAAGGATTCCGGCGCCGGCGGCAGGCTGCTGAGCATGGCGCCGCCTTCGGCCCAGGGGCGCAGCATGTTCATCAGCTCGGAGAGTTGTTGCCGCAACTGGATGAGGTTGGCGCGCTCCTGCAGCTTGCGATTCACGTAGTGGTCGCGGCGCTGGGCAAAGGCATCACGGAAGGCGTCGCTGGGCGGGAATTCCAGCGCCGGTTTGGCGAACAGGAAACCCTGCACATAGCGCGCACCGCACTCCAGGGCGAAGTCCATTTCCTCTTCGGTTTCCACGCCCTCGGCGATAATCCAGCAACCGGTCTTCTCGGCCATCTGCGCCAGGGCCTTCACCACTTCGCCGCTGGGGCCGCCGCGGGCAGCCTCCTGGAACAGGCGCATGTCCAGCTTGAGGATGTCCGGTTGCAGCGCCAGAACGCGGTCCAACTGCGAGTAGCCGGCACCGAAGTCATCGATGGCGATGCGCGCACCGGCATCCCGATAACGCGCCACTACCTCCGGCAGGCGCTGGTGGGCGCCGCCCAGTTCGGTGATTTCGAAGACTACGCGCTCCGGCGGTACGCCTTGCTGTTGCAGTTGCTTGAGGCTGGGCAGTGGCTGGTTCGGGCGCAGGCGGCTGATCCAGCGTGGCGAGATGTTCAGGCTGAGGAACCAGTCTTTGGGCGCTTCGTGAATGCGGGCGAGGGCGGCATCGCGGATCTGCCGGTCAAGGCGGCGCAGTTCGGCCAGGCCGACTCGCGGGTTGAAGAACAGCGGGCCGACCGATTGCAGGTCGCCGTTATCCTGGCGCAGCCGTCCCAGTGCTTCGACACCGGCGATCAGGCCGGTCGCGGTGTCTATGAAGGGCTGGAAGCAGGCGATGGGTTGCCCGTCGATCAAGGGACACATCCTTAGTGGCGTGACAGGAAGCGCAGTGGCGCGGATTCCTGTCACATTGCAAGAATGTGGCCAGTCTAGACGTCAGAGGTGCGTAGAGGGGGCGGGTGGGTCCTGATGCTCGGGCTTGTTGCGCATCTGCAGGACGATCGGGACCAGGGCAATGCCCAGGCGCAGCAGGCGTGCCCAGCGGCGCTTGCGACCGAACAGCAGTGCCAGGGCTGCGGCGCCGCCAGCGCCCCACAGCGGGAGATTGCCGCCCAGTCCGCCGCGTAGGCTCTGGCCGACATGGCGAGCCTGTTTCAGGGGTTGCAGCAGCAATTCACCTTCCTGGCGAATCTGCTGGCGCTGCATCTCCAGGCGCAGGCGGACGATGGCCTTGCGCAGTTCGGCCCGGCTCAGGTTGCGGGCATCCGGCATTTCGCTCATGGCAACAGGCGCTCCCGGTCGCGGGCCAGTTCATCGAGGGTGGCACTGAAGGGCGAGCCTTCGTCGGTGACCAACAAGTGCAGCCGCCAGGCGCACAACAGGCTGCCGCCGACATAGAAGAGGCACAGGCCGATGGCGGCCTGCAGACGGTAGCTGTCCCAGAAGACAATCAACACCAGCACCGACAGCGCAACCAGCAGGAGCAAGGCGAAGACCAATGCGAGTCCAGCCATCAGGAGCATCTGTACGGTCCGAGTCTTCTGCTCCTGCAGCTCGATGCCCAACAGTTCGACGTGGCCGTGCAGCAGCCCGAGGGCTGCGGCGCCGAAGCGCCGCAGGGAAGGAGAGTTGGCCGAGGACTTCGGCCCGGCGTCCATTCCGTCGCTCATGGATCAGCGCCGGCTGACCAGCAGGCCAAGGAGGAAGCCCACGCCGGCGGCTATGCCGACGGCCTGCCACGGGTGGTCACCGACATAGTCCTCGGTGGCGTCCACGGCGGCCTTGCCCTGGTCGCGCACGGAGTCCTTGGTGGAGTAGATGGCGTCGCGGGCGCGCTTGAGGCTCTCGTGGATCTGCGCGCGCATCTGGTCGGCTTCGGCGCCAGCCAAGTCGGCAGAGCTCTGCAAGAGTTTCTCGGTGTCGCTGACGAGGGCCTGGAATTCGGCCAGGAGTTCATCCTTGGCGGCGTTCACTGCAGTCTTGCGAGGCATGTGATGCTCCTTGTGCGGGTTGAGGTTCCTAGTTTTCGAGCCCCAGGGGCGGAGGAAAGTTTCTCATAAATTCACCACGGGGCCGCTCTCGCGTGCGAGTTGAAGCCTAGCCGCTGTTTGTTCCCGCGGTGGTATGCCACTTGCATTTCTCTGGTGCGCATGGAGAGCCGAGCGCCCCACGGCGGGGCGTTCCCGGTATCGGAAATGGCTGGGAATATGAGCTCAAACCACTGAAAAACATAAGGAAGTACAGGAAATTGCAACGCTGGTCGGATGGCCCGTGGGCCACTCTGGTTCAGCGCTCGGCTCCTCTGTGGTGCGCCGCTGCTTCAGCGTGGTGCGACTCGGGGTCGCCGCGAGCCGTTTTGGTGCTTTCCCCTTGACCTCCGGGGCTGCCTGTAGCGATGGAAAACCTCAATAGTGCCGTAGAGACACTGGTCCACGGCTCCAACACGCTGTTCCTCCTGATGGGCGCGGTCATGGTGCTCGCCATGCACGCTGGCTTCGCTTTCCTGGAAGTGGGTACGGTGCGCCTGAAGAACCAGGTGAACGCCCTGTCGAAGATACTCTCGGACTTCGCCATCTCCACCCTGGCCTATTTCTTTATCGGCTACTGGATCGCTTACGGCGTCACCTTCCTGCAGCCGGCGGCGACCCTGGCGAATGAAAACGGCTACGCGCTGGTGAAGTTCTTCTTCCTGCTGACCTTCGCCGCAGCGATTCCCGCGATCATCTCGGGCGGCATCGCTGAGCGGGCGAAGTTCGGGCCGCAGTTGATGGCGACCGCACTGATCGTGGCTTTTGTCTATCCGTTCTTCGAGGGCCTGATCTGGAATGGCAACTTCGGTTTCCAGGATTGGCTGAAGGCCGAATTCGGCGCGGCCTTCCATGATTTCGCCGGCTCGGTGGTGGTGCACGCGTTTGGCGGCTGGCTGGCGTTGGCGGCTGTCGTACTGCTGGGGCAGCGCAATGGCCGTTACCGCGAGGGTCGACTGGTCGCTTTTGCGCCGTCGAACATTCCGTTCCTGGCAGCGGGTTCCTGGATTCTTATCGTCGGCTGGTTCGGCTTCAACGTGATGAGCGCGCAGTCGCTCGCCGGCGCCAGCGGGTTGGTAGCGGTGAACTCGCTGCTGGCGATGGTCGGCGGTACCGTGGCGTCGCTGCTGGTCGGCCGCAATGACCCTGGTTTCCTGCACAACGGCCCGCTGGCCGGGTTGGTGGCAGTCTGCGCCGGCTCCGACCTGATGCACCCGATCGGCGCCCTGGCTACCGGGATGGTGGCAGGTGCCTTGTTCGTCTGGGCCTTCACCGCGACCCAGGTCCGCTGGAAGATCGACGATGTGCTCGGCGTCTGGCCGTTGCATGGCCTGTGCGGCGCCTGGGGCGGCATCGCCTGTGGCATCTTCGGCCAGCAGGCGCTTGGCGGTCTGGGTGGTGTCAGCCTGGCCAGCCAGGCGCTCGGCACGCTGCTGGGCGTAGTGGTGGCCTTTGCTGGCGGCCTGCTGGTGTACGGCCTGGTGAAGTCGGTTGTAGGCATCCGCCTGACGAAGGAAGAGGAGTACTACGGCGCCGACCTGTCGATCCACAAGATCGGGGCGCTCAGCCAAGACTGAAGGATATTGTAGGAGCGAGCTTGCTCGCGAACGCTTCGCGCCGGAGTGGCGGTAGAGAGGTTCGCGAGCAAGCGCGCTCCTACAAAAGAGCAAGAAAAAGCCCGGCGGATGCCGGGCTTTTTCGTCATGCCGTGTGGGTTACCAGAGCGGCATGGTGTAGCTGACGATCAGACGGTTCTCGTCGTAGTCGTTGGTGTAGTTGGTGCGCATGGTCGCGTTACGCCACTTCACGCCCAGGTTCTTCAGCGGGCCGTCCTGGAAGACGTAGGCAATGTCGGTGTCGCGCTCCCATTCCTTGCCTTCGCCGTCGGTGGTGATCAGGTCGATGTTGTCGCCTTTCACGTAGCGGGTCATGAAGGTCAGGCCGGGAATGCCGAGGCCGGCGAAGTTGTAGTCGTAGCGCGCCTGCCAGGATTTCTCGTCCTTGTTGGCGAAGTCGCCGATCTGGATGTAGTTCACCAGGTAGGGGTCGGTACCGTTGATGTAGGCGAAACCGGTGTCGCCGCTCATCTTCTGGTAGCCGACGCCGAAGGCGTGGTAGCCCAGGGCATAGGTGAACATGGCGTTGAGCGCCTTGTTGTCGACGTTGCTGCCGCCGTCGTCATCGGACTTGGCCCAGCGGATGTCGGACTTCAGCGATTGCTTGTCGGCGATCGGCAGTACGTGAATCAGGCCCAGGTAGTGCTGCTTGTAGATGTCTTCCAGGCCGCCGTAGTGGTAGCTGGTGCTCAGGCTGTCGGTCCACTTGTAGGTGAGGCCGCCGAACAGGAATTTGTTGCTCGTGGTGGCATCGCCCAGCTTGATGTTGCGCTTGCCGCCGCCGGTGATGGTCATGTCCTCGTAGTCCGAGGAATCGCGCTGGTTGACCTGGTAGAGGCGGCCGCCGTCGACGGTCAGGCCGTCGAGTTCCGCGGAGTTCAGGGCGAAGCCGCTGAAGGTCTGCGGCAGCAGGCGGGTGTCGTTGAATTGCACCACCGGCATCTTCGGCATCAGGGTGCCGCCCTTGAGGGTGGTCTTGGACGCACGCAGCTTGGCAGTAACGCCCAGGTCGCCGTAGCTGTCCTCGGCGCGCTTGTCGCTGGAGGAGCGCTGCAGCAGGCCGGTGCCGCTGCGGTCAGGCGAGGAATCGAGTTTCAGGCCCAGGGTGCCCAGGGCATCGACGCCGACGCCGATGGTGCCATCGGTGTAGCCCGATTCGTATTTGAGGATGAAGCCTTGGGCCCATTCCTCGGCCTTGTTCTGGGCAGGGGCCGGGCTGTCCTGGCGGAAGTCGCGGTTGAAGTAGAAGTTGCGCAGTTCGACGGTGGCCTTGCTGTCCTTGATGAAGTCAGCGTGGGCGAGTGTCGGAAGGATAAAGCTGGTACCCAGCGTGGACAAAGCCACGGCACGGGCGATCGGGGTCTTGCTCATTGTTATTGTCTCCTCGAGCGCTTGGGGCAGTTTGATGATGCCGACTGGATCAGGGTCGGCATGTCAATCTGTTACAGCCTATCTACTAAATCATTACCGAATGTTGACGACTCTTAGACCTTAGTCGCTGATTAGTAAGCTGGCTATTGAAGCGCCGAGCGGCGGCTGGCGTGGCTTTCACTGTACCCAGTGGGGGAAGTAGCCGAGTTTGTCCTGCACCTGGGCGTCATGGGCGGGCACCACAGTCAGTTTTGGATAGGCAAGCATCAGTTCGTGCACGCGGGCCACTTCGGCCAGGGTCTGGTCGCGGTCGGTGTCCACCAGCTTGCTGCTGACCCAGAACTTTTCGCGGGGGCCGGTGAAGCCGGACAGGCGCCAGGTGGTGTCGCCGCTGAAGAAGAAGCGCCGACCGTCATCGAGGGTGATGAACAGCCCGACCGAGCCGGGGGTATGGCCGCGCATGGGGACCAGTACCAGGCTGCCGTCACCGAACAGATCGAGGCTGCGGTCGTAGCTCAGGAAGGGGCCGGAATCGAACTGGAAGGGCACCCATTTCACCGGATGGCGGAACTGGCTGGGGAATACCGCCGGCGGCTGGGCGATGTGGGCGTAGTTGATCTCGTCATAAGTTGCCCAGACCGGGACTTCAGGGAAGTCCGACAACGCCGAGGCATGGTCCCAGTGGGCGTGGGACAGGATGATCCGATCGATACCAATGCCGCTGCCCTGCAACTGATCGCGCGCCGGTTTCAGGCCTTCGTACTGGAACAGCGGTTTGTCCCACCAGGGCATGTCCTGCTTGAACTGCGCATCCGCCTGGCTGCCGAGCCCGGTATCGAACAGCAGCGTCGCGGCGTGGTGCTGAATAAGCACGGCGGTGTGATTGAGCGGGACCTTTCGCGTCCACTCGCCGCCGGCCACGGTGAACGCATCCAGGGTGGTGACGCCGGAGGTGCGGATCAGCGAGAAGCGCAGGTCGGCAGCCTGGGCGTTCAGGCAGGCAAGGGCGAACAGCCCGACCAATAGCAGAGATGGCAGACGCATCGGAATTTCCTTTTCGTGGAGCGGAAGGGGGGGCGCCGCCGCATGACTGGCGGCGCGGACTATCAGAAGAAAATCAGAAGGCGGGCTGCGCGACGTAGCCGGGCAGGGCGCGCACGCGGGCCAGCCAGTCCTGTACGTAGGGGTAGCCGGACGGCTCCAGGCCTCCTTCCGGCGCCAGGGTGACATAGGGGTAGATGGCAATGTCGGCGATGCTCGGCTCGGTCGTCTGCGCCAGCCAACGGTGATCGGCCAGGGTCGTATCCAGCAGCTCCAGGGCATGGCGGCCCTTGGCCTGGGCGGCGGTCAGATCTCCGGGCCGCTTGAACAGCTGGATCACCCGCGCCATCGCCAGTCCGTGCTGCACCTCGTTGGCCGAGAAGCTCAGCCAGTTGGCGATGCGCCCCTGGGTAGCGGCATCCTGCGGGTACCAGTGCGGCTCGGCGTACTGCTGGGCGAGGTAGACGAGGATGGCGTGGGAATCACCCAGGCGCAGCTCGCCATCCTCCAGCGCCGGCACCTGCCCGCGCGGGTTGATCGCCAGGAAGGCAGGGCGTTTGTGCGCGCCGCCCTGCAGGTCTACTGGCACCAGCTCGGCCTTTTGACCGATGAGCCCGAGGAACAGGCGAACCTTGTAGCAGTTACCGGAAAGCGCGACGTCGTGGAGTTTCATGGCGAAAGCCCTGTGCATTGTTGTGGAAGCGGCGGAATAGATATTAGACAGACAGGTCTGTATAGTTCAAGGGGAAAAAGCACCCGCCAATCGGTATCCGCGCGAGCGCCTCCAGCAACGTTCAGGCTCCCCATGGGCGCCGAGGCTCGCGCATAATGTTCGGTCAGGAGGTAATGCCATGGCATCCAGCAAACGCGAGCTGTTGCTCACCACCGCCCAGGACCTGTTCTACCGCGAGGGCTATCACGCCACCGGTATCGACCGAATCCTTGCCGAGTCGGGCGTCGCGAAGATGACGCTGTACAAGCACTTCAAGTCCAAGGACGAGCTGATCATGGCGGCGCTGGAAGAGCGCCATGCCCGCATGGTCGAGCGCATGGAAGAAGCCGAGCGCATCCTCGCACCGCGCGAGGCGATCCTGGCGGTCTTCGATGGCTTGCAGGAAGTACTCAACGGCCCGGACTTCTGCGGTTGCGCCTTTATCCACGCCGCCGGCGAGTTCCACGACCGCGAACATCCCATCCACCAACAGGCCGCCGAGCACAAGGCCTTTCTCGGCCGCTTCTTCGCTGCCCAACTGTCACGATTGGGGGCAACGGAGCCCGAAGCCCTGGCCCGCCAGCTGCAATACCTGCTCGAGGGCGTACTGGTGATGGCGCACATGCAGGGGCCGGCCCAGCAGGGGCGAGAAGCCCGCGCCGTGGCCGACACGCTGCTCAAGCATGCCGGAGTCTGAATCCATGTCGCCAACCCTGGAGTCCTCCATGCCCCCGGAATGCCAACTCTTCGGCACCCTCGGCTGCCACCTCTGCGAAGTGGCCGAAGCGGTGCTGATGCCCTTCGTCGAGCACGGCCTGCTGGTCGAGCTGGTGGACATTGCTGACCGCGAGGATTGGGTCGAGCAGTACGGCCTGACCATCCCCGTGCTGCGCCGCTGCGATTCTGGCGCCGAGCTCAACTGGCCCTTCGACGCGCAGCAGGTCGCCGCCTTCCTCAGCCGCTGATGTCTTCGGCGGCTTCCCCCTCCTCAATCAACCGATGCGAGGCGCATTGCAATGAAGATCGGATTTCTCGGATTGGGCGGCATGGGTGCCGCCATGGCTGCCAACCTCATCAAGGCCGGCCACCAGGTCGTCGTGTGGAATCGCTCACCCGGCGCCGCGGAGCCGCTGGTGGAACTGGGCGCCATCGCCGCCGCCACGCCCGTGCAGGCTTTCGACGTCGAACTGGTGATCTCCATGCTGGCCGACGACGCGTCTACCCGCACGGTGCTGCTGGATAGCGGCGCTCTGGCTTCGGCCAAGGCGGGGTTGGTGCACCTGAGCATGGCCACGCTGTCCACCGCCTTCGTCGGCGAGCTGATCGAGCTGCACCGCGAGCAGGGCGTCGAATTCGTCGCCGCGCCGGTATTCGGCCGTACCGACGTTGCCGCCGCCGGCAAGCTGAACATCCTGGTGGCTGGCCCCGAAGCGGCCATCGCCAAGGCGCAGCCGATTCTTGATGTGCTGGGGCAGAAGACCCGGCCGCTGGGCGACGACCCACTGCGCGCCGTCGCCGTGAAGATCGCGGGCAACTTCATGATCGCCAGCGCCATCGAGGCGATGGGGGAGAGCGCCGCCCTGGTGAAGACCTACGGCGTGGCGCCGGGTGAATTCATGGAGATCATGGGCAGCACCCTGTTCAACGCGCCGGTGTACCGCAACTACGGCGCGCAGATCGCTGAGCAGCGCTTCGATCCGGCTGGCTTCCGCCTGGTACTGGGGCTCAAGGATGTCGGCCTGGCGCTGTCGGCTGGACATGAGCAGCGGGTGCCGCTGCCGCTGGCCAGTCTCCTGCGGGACAACCTGCTGGAGTCCATTGCCCACGGTGATGGCGAACTGGACTGGAGCGCCCTCTCTCAGGTGGCGCTACGCAAGTCCGGGCAGCTCTGATTCGCCCATGAAAAAGCCCGTCCTCATGGACGGGCTTTTTTGTGTCCGCGAATTCTTCCTCTGAGGAAAATCGCAGGCAATAAAAAACCCGCCGTTAGGCGGGTTTTTCGGGATTTGGTCGGAGCGACTGGATTCGAACCAGCGACCTTCTCGTCCCGAACGAGACGCGCTACCAAGCTGCGCTACGCTCCGTTTGATGGCGCGCATTCTACCGAAAAACTTTTGATGCACAAGGGGTTAGCGAAAAATTTTTGAAAAATTTTTCGGCCCCCCCATGAAAACACAAACGCCCCGCAGACCGATCAAGGCCTGCGGGGCGTTTTCACCACCGGGAGAATCAGAGGTCCTTCACGGTCCGTACCTGATCCTTGTTCACACGGGCGGTTTTGCCATCCAGCTGTTCGAACTCATAGAAGCCGGATTCTTCGTCGTACTTGGGTTTGTCGACCGACTGAATCTCGCGTCCATCGTTCAGGGTGATGACGGACGGGGTGGAGCAACCAGCGAGCACGCTAAAGCCCAGGGCGAGCAGGAAGGCGGGAAGCATCCGTTTGTTCATGGGTGAATCTCCTGATGAGCGAACATAAAAGTACGAAAAGTCTGACCGGGAGCTTTGCAGCATAGTTCCCGGAAAATTTTCGAATGCGTCGCTATCGCGCGCGATAGAGCAGCTCCGGGGTATTCAGATTGGCCAGGCGCGGGTCATCGGCCGGGCAGTCCACCGCCTGCAGGCCCAGGTTCGAGAACACATGGCGCGGGCTGCGGTCGCCCTGCTGCCAGGCTTCTTCTATCTGCGCGCGCATCGCCACCGGGATGACACTGAACAGCGGCTCCCACTGCGTGCCGCAGCGCAGCATGTGCACGACGCCCGGCGTTGCAGCCGATGCGCGCAGCAGGCGCTCCAGCAGGTCGGCATCCAGGCGCGGGGCATCGCAGGGCAGTACCAGCAGGTGACTGTGGCGCGCGGCGGCGAGGCCCGCGCGGATGCCGGCCAGCGGGCCGGGGAAGTCCGTGCTGTCGTCCTGCACCAGGCGGTCAGCGAAGCCAGCGTAGACGTCCGCGTTGCGGTTGCAGGAAATGATCAGGTCGTCGCTGAACGGGCGGGCGAGGGCGGCGGCGTAGCTCACCAGCGGGCGGCCCTGCCACTCCAGCAGGCCCTTGTCCTGGCCGCCCATGCGCTGGCCGCGTCCTCCGGCGAGAATCAGGACGGAACAGGGGAGCAGCGGGGCTTGTGGCATGTCAGGGTCTCCGGGGCGGGCCTGTGATATAACACCGCGCATTCCAACCTCACAAGCAAGGGCCCTCATCATGAGCCACAAGGCCGAGCAGCCATTCGTCCCGCTGAACATCGCCGTCCTCACCGTCAGCGACACCCGCACCCTGGAAACCGACACCTCCGGCCAGCTGTTCGTCGACCGCCTGAAGGCCGCCGGCCACAACCTGGCTGCCCGCGTCCTGCTCAAGGATGACCTCTACCGCATCCGCGCCCAGGTCGCGACCTGGATCGCCGAAGACGAAGTGCAGGTCGTGTTGATCACCGGCGGCACCGGCTTCACCGGCCGCGATAGCACTCCGGAAGCCGTGACTTGCCTGCTGGACAAGGTGGTGGACGGTTTTGGTGAACTGTTCCGGCAGATTTCCGTGGCCGACATCGGCACCTCCACCGTGCAGTCCCGTGCGCTGGCCGGCCTGTCAAACGGCACCCTGGTCTGCTGCCTGCCGGGCTCCACCAACGCCTGCCGCACCGCCTGGGATGGCATTCTCGGCGAGCAACTGAACGCCAGCCACCGCCCATGCAATTTTGTGCCGCACCTGAAGAAGGCGGCGCCCTGCGAGAGCCGCGGATGAGTTGCTGCGACAAGCCGGGACTGTTGCCGGTCGAAGATGCCCTGACGCGGCTGCTGAGCCTGGCGGAGCAATCGCCGATCCTCGACACCGAAACCCTGCCGCTGAGCGAGGTGGATGGGCGCGTGCTGGCCGAGCCGCTGCTGGCCGGGCTGGACCTGCCGCCGTGGCCGAACAGCGCCATGGACGGCTATGCGCTGCGCCAGGCTGACTGGCAGGGCGAAGCGCTGCCGGTCAGCCAGAAGATTTTTGCCGGGCAGGCGGGCGAGCCGTTGCTGCCGGGCACCTGCGTACGAATCTTCACCGGCGCGCCGGTGCCCGAAGGCGCCGATTGCGTCGAGATGCAGGAAAACGTCGAGGTGCTGGAAGACGGCCGTGTGCGCTTCCTCGAAGCGCTCAAGGCGGGTCAGCACGTGCGTCCACAGGGCCAGGAAACCCGCAAGGGCGACTGCGTGTTGCCGGCCGGCACACGCTTGGGGCCGATCGAGATCGGGTTGGCCGCCTCGCTCGGCCACGCCGAACTGCACGTGCGCCGCCGTCCGCGTGTGGCGCTACTGTCCACCGGTGATGAACTGGTCGAACCTGGCAAGCCGCTGGCGCTCGGGCAGATCTACAACAGCAACCGTCACCTGCTGCGTACCTGGTTGCAGCGTTTCGGTTGCGAGGTAGTGGATGCCGGCATCCTGCCGGATGACCTCGATCGCACTCGCGCCGCCCTGGGCGGTTTGTCGAATGTGGACCTGATCCTCTCCACCGGCGGCGTATCCGTCGGCGAGGCGGACTTCCTTGGTGCGGCCCTGCGCGAAGCGGGCGAGCTGGCGCTGTGGAAATTGGCGATCAAGCCGGGCAAACCGCTGACCGTCGGCCATTACCAGCAGGTGCCGGTGATCGGTCTGCCGGGCAATCCCGCGTCCACCCTGGTGACTTTCGCGCTACTGGCGCGGCCCTACCTGATGCGTCGTCTCGGCATGCAGAGGGTCGAGCCGCTGCGCCTGCAGGTGCCCGCCGGTTTCAACTGGACCAAGCCGGGCAATCGCCGCGAATACCTGCGTGCGCGCCTGGAGAATGGCCGTGCGGTGCCCTATGCCAACCAGAGCTCAGGTGTGCTGCGCAGCGCGGCCTGGGCGGAAGGCTTGGCGGAGGTGCGCGAGGGCACGACCGTGGCCGAAGGTGATTCGCTGGCATTCATCCCGTTCAGCGAACTCCTCGACTGACTTTGCTGTTTGTAGGAGCGAGCTTGCTCGCGAACCGCTTCTCATCGGCGCACGGGTGGAGGATTGTTCGCGAGCAAGCTCGCTCCTACAGATTCGATGGGGCGCAGGAGCGGATTCATCCGCGATCCGGCCGAACGGGCCGACCGGTTAAGGGCCGATTGCTGCGCCTGGCGGTGGGCAGTTACCGACCCATAGCGGATGTTCAATGATTGACTAATCCGAAGATGGAGCTCGCAACGAGTTGACGTCGAGATGACGAGCGGCGAGTTCCAACGTGCCTCTACCGCCGCGCCGAAGGCAGGCGACCAGGGAAAGCCAGGGAATGTCGGTCAGTGTCACGTCTGCAGCAGGCAGCGCTCGTACTTCACCAGCGGTGCCTCCGGCAGGGCCACCATCGGGCAGATAGAGCAATACCCAGTCACCCTGGGATTCGAGAACCAGCCCCAGGCGAAAGCCCCCACCTTCGTTAACCATTCCTACCCGAGCACCTTCGATCTGCTCCAGGCCAGCAAAGCGGGCCGTCGCGTCTTTAAGCAACTGATACCCCGGTAGATTGCCGAGGATGCGGTCCTCGAGCGTTTGCAGGCCTCTAGTGGCCAGCCGAGTTCTGGCAATCAGCCCGGCCAGGAAACAGATCGCCGCGAGCGCAATGATTGCCACCAACGTTACGGACGTCGCCGCCGCAACGCCGAACCCATCGAACAATGGCAGCACCTTTTGCAGAGGGCCGCTGAGCAGATGGATGGCTTTTTCGATGAGGACGACAACAAGAACCAGCGGCAGGATGAACAGCAAGCCGCCAGCGATTGTTGTCTTGATGAATTTGAGCATGGCTCCTCCTATCTGCAGCGCAGCTGCTGATCAGTGGAAGAAATCACGGGTTCTTTTGGTTTTCCTTGAGCTGTCGCCTGCGCTCTATGGGCGCTACTCCAAACCAGCGATGGTGCGCTCGACAGAAAGAGGTGGTGCGCCGATATCCCAGCTCCATGGCGATTTGCCCGATAGTCAGATCTGACTCACCAAGAAGCTCTTCGGCACGGCGGCGACGTATCTCGTCCACGTGCTCCTCGAAGTCAATCCCATCGTTAGCGAGACGTCGTTGTAGCGTTCGCGGGTGCAAGTCCAGAATCTTGGCGATCTGCTCAAGGCTGCAGGTCTGTTTCGGGAGCAGGGCTTGAATGTGCCGCTCAACTTCGAAACCCAGCTTCTCATCCGGATTTGTATGCGCCTCGAGATAAAACCGCACGATGGAATGCAGCATCGCGTCGTGGCGGGAGCATGGCTGCTGCATGTCGCGCTGGCTGATTGCGATAGCGTTGTGTTCTTGGCCGAACAGCACCTGGCAGCCGAAGTAGCGGTGATACACGTCGAGGCTGGCCTGGGGTTGATGGCGCAGTAAAACCATTGCTGGTTTCAGTGGTTTGCCTAGCAGTTCGGACATGAGCAGCCGACCGTGCAGCAGCGACTTTTCCACGATCTGCGGAATGTCTTGAATGCAGGGCAATGCATTGTCGAAGCAGAGCAGTGTGCAGCCAGGTCGGCGCTCCAGGTGAAAAAGGATCGAGGGGCTGTAGACCCGCATGTAGCGCACAACAGCAATCAAACCTTCTCCTGCCGTCGGAGCCGTCTGCGCCAGGTGTTGCAGAGGGCCAAGTAACGTCGACTTCTGGCGAGTCGCCAGTTCAAGACCTAATTCGGGCATTCCGAGCGCCTGGGCGCTGCCCTCGAATATCTGCACCAGGCTCTTGTAGGAGAACTTCTTCTCGTAGCTGCCCACTACATCCATATCGATGCGGTGAGGGGAAAGATGCGCGCGTATCGAAGCGCCGCGTTCGGCGAGCAGCTCGCCAAATTGCAGGAATGCCGTCCCGCGAATTGTGTCCATGCTGTTGGGCTCCCTTGGAAAAGCGGCAAGCCATCTGCCGTCGCTGATGGCTTGCCGTAGATACCTTCAGGTATCGGAAGGAGCGTTAGGGGGTCACGATGTTGAACCAGAAGTCGAAGTTGTCCATGTAGCTCATCAGTTCGTCGAGCTTGCCGGCATCGCCCTGCACCTTGATCTCGCCCGAGCCTTCCGCGTCCTTGAGCGTGGTCTGCTTGAGCATGAGTTTGTTCAGGGTGTCGCGGGTCAGGGTGATGCTGGCGTCGGCGTCCTTGGCCTGCGCGCCTTCGGTGTGGTTGAGCACGCCGTTGACCATCTCCAGGGTGTACTTCTGCTTCAGGTCGGTGAAGTCGAAGTTGAGGGTGATGTGCTTATCGGCGACCTCAGGCCCTTTCAGGCGCATGGCCAGGTAGTCGAAGAACAGGTCCAGGTCCATTGCCTTGACGGTGTCGGGGCTGGCGGTGTCCGGGGTTGGCAGTTTCTGCACGCCGTTGCGCAACTCCTGCGCGCCGGTCAGGTAGAAGTTGCGCCACGGGCCGCTCTCGGCCTGGTAGCCGAGCTGTTCGAGAGCGTCGGCCTGCAGGTTCTTCGCCGCCTGGTTGTTCGGGTCGGCGAAGACCACGTGGTTGACCACCTCGGCCACCCAGCGGAAGTCACCCTTGTCGTAGTACTCCTTGGCCTTCTTCAGCACGGCGTCGGCTCCGCCCATCATGTCGACGTAGCGCTTGGCTTCTTCCTCGGGCGGCAGTTCCCACAGGGTTGCGGGGTTGCCGATGAACCAGCCCAGGTAGAGCACGTAGGTGGCCTTGACGTTGTGGTTCAGCGAGCCGTAGTAGCCGCGGTTGGAGAAGCGATCGGCGATCCCCTTGGGCAGTTTCACCTGCTCGGCGATCTCGGTCATGGTCAGGCCCTTGTTGGCCAGGCGCAGGGTCTCGTCGTTGATGTAGCGGTACATGTCGCGCTGCGAGGAGAGCTGGTCGCGGACTTCCTTGTTGCCCCAGATCGGCCAGTGGTGCATGGCGTACATCACCTGCACGTCGTCGCCCCACATCTTCAGTGCCTCGTTGAGGTACTTGGACCAGGGCAGCGGCTCGCGGATCTTCGCGCCGCGCAGCGAGTAGGTGTTGTGCAGGGTGTGGGTGGAGTCCTCGGCGGTGTTCAGCGCCTTCAGCTCCTTGATGTAGTACATCATCTCGGCCGGCGCCTCGCTGCCCGGCGCGTAGAGGAACTCGTAGGTGAGGCCGTCGATGACGCGCTTCTCACCGGTCTTGGAGATGATGTCGGTGGGCGGGATCAGGGTAACGGTGCCGGCGGACGTGGTGGTGCCCAGGCCCGCGCCAAGCTGGCCGGTTTCGCTCGGGGGCAGCAGGTTGCCGTACATGTAGCTGGCGCGGCGGCTCATGGCGGTGCCGGCCATGACGTTCTCCGCCACGGCGTGCTCGAGGAAGCCCAGCGGTGCGTAGATCTTCACCTTGCCGGACTTCACGTCCTTCTCATCCACCACGCCGCGCACACCACCGTAGTGGTCAACGTGGCTGTGGGTGTAGATCACCGCTACCACCGGCTTCTTCGGTCGGTGCGCGTAGTACAGGTCGAGCGCCGCCTTGGCAGTCTCGGCGGAGATCAGCGGGTCGAAGATGGTGATGCCGGTCTTGCCTTCGACGATGGTCATGTTCGACAGGTCGTAGTTGCGTACCTGGTAGAGGCCCTTGGTGACCTCGAACAGACCGGAAATGTTGATCAGCTGCGACTGCCGCCACAGGCTCGGGTTGGTCGTGGCGGGCGCGGCTTCGCCTTCCTTGATGAAGTTGTACTTGGCCGGGTCCCAGATCAGGTTGCCTTTCTCGCCCTTGATCGGCTCGCTGGGCAGCGGCGCGATGAAGCCCTTGTGGGCCAGTTCGAACGAGGTCTTGTCGTTGAACGGCAGCTCCTTGAGCAAGGCGTCGTTGGCGGACTTGGTGGCATCGGTGGCCGGCTTGGGCGCTTCGGCGGCCCAGGCCTGGGTGGTCATGGAAATGGCCGCGGCCAGCAGGAACGACGAGCTGAATTTCCAGAGCCTGGCGGCGCCTTGGCCGTCCAGTGGTTTCGAAGATTGCGCGATCAGTTTCATTTCAAGCTCCTTCTTGCTTGATGCGCTGTACCCTTCGAGGCAACTGCCAGCGGTATTGGTTGTGATGCTTCCTGTTTTAGCTTGGAGGGCGCCAGCCCTGGCCGACACCCTCGCTGCGACGGCTTACTTCTTCAGTTGCTCGTAAGACTTGACCATGTCCCGTGCCCAGCCATCGAGTACGGCTTTCGCATCGTTGGCGGTCATGACTTGGGAGGAGTTCTCCAGTTCTGCGCCGGCTCCCTTGCGCACGACCTGGGCGACCACTTCACCATTGCCGCCGTCGAGGAAGGCCGCTTCGGTGGCGATGCTGGTGTCCTGGTCGCGGATGCCGGTCGCGGTGCTGACGCCGGCGGCGATCAGGGCGATGGGGATTACCTCGTAGGGCTGCAGGCCCTTGGTTGAGGCGCTCACGGCGGTGATGGCCGGACGCACCACCAGCACGTGCGGACCAGGGCCGCTGGCGAGCGGCAGGGCCTTGGAGAATTGAGTCTGGAGGACCTGGTCGTAATAGGTAGTGATGCCTTGCAGGGTCTTCTCGGGAATCTTCTCGGTCGGTTGCGGTTGCGGATACAGCTGGCTGCGCTCGACATACACACTGGTAAAGCTGCTCACGTCCACACCGGGTTTGATCCAGCGCATCACCGGTGCACCCGAGGGCGACTTCTCTTCCTTCAGCGCCTTGTAGTCCTTCAGGAAACCGGAGTAGTTCTCCGGCTCCACGTACTTGCTCGCGCATCCGGCGAGCGTCAATGTGGCAAGGCACAGCGGCAACGCCATCAGTTTCCAATTCATCGAGCTACTCCTTGTGGATGATTCTTCATTCAGTGTTGGGGTACGGTCTTCTGCCGCGTGCTATCAGAAACGCCAGGTCGCTCCCCCGCCGATGATGTGGAGGGCGGCGTTGTTGTAGGTGCCCGAAAGCGTTTCGCCGGAGCGTGATTTGGTCTGTTCGTCGTCCATATCGCCCAGCCATACCAGGGTGTAAGCCAGGTGAACGTCCAGCCCGTCATCGAGCTGGTAATTGACTCCAGTGGCGAGGCGCCAAGTCTCGGCCATGGGGTTGTCGACGGTGCGATCTTTGTCATCGACAGCCGAGCTGTCGTAGCCCACACCAAAGCTCCAACGCAGGCGAGGGTTGGCCTGATATTGAGTGCCGATGGAGGCGTGCCAGGTGTCCTTGTAGTGGCGGTCTACCGTGCGATCCACCCCACCTGCGTTCGCATCCACCTCCACGCCGATCTGGCCGAAGTCGCTCCAGTCCTGCCAGCCCAGGCTGCCCAGCAGCTTCCACTGAGCATCGACTTGGTGGGCGATGCTGAGGGTCGCGGTCTGTGGAATGTTCATGTCCAACTCAAGCGAGTCGACATCCAGCCGATTGAGCGCAGCGTTGATGATCGGGTTGCTCACCTTGCGTACGTCAGGGCTGTCTTCGAACTCCAGTTTCACCTTGCTGGTGTAAGCGAGGCCGATCTTTGTCCGTTCGCTGAGGTCGTAGAGCAAGCCGATGTTCACACCCGTTCCGACGTCGGTGTCCTTGTATTCCAACTGGCCGTCGGGGTTGTCGCGCAGGCCGAGCAAGTTGTTGTTGATGGCCATTTCGGTGCGGTAGTAGCCATACACAATACGGGGGCCAATACCGACCGAAAGCTGGTCGGTGAACTTGTGCGCAATGGTCGGCTGGAACGACACACCGATCACCGCCGACTCCTGGCTGAAGTAGCGGCCGGCCCAGTCATCGTCATAGTTCACTGCCAAGCCGAAGTTGCCGTACATGCCGAAGCCGATAGCGGAGCGATCATCGATCTGGTGGCTGATGAACAGGCTTGCGCCCGGTAGCCACTCAAGGGCATTGCCACCTTCGTTGCCGTCGAATTCGTTATTGCTGTCACGTGAGAAACGCAGGTCGCCAAGGATCACTTGCGCATTGGCGCTGAGCTGAGTTCCCGCCAGTTGTGTGATGCCGGCGGGATTACTCATCAGGATGCTGGGGTCGCTAGGCAGGGCTGCGGAACCTGCGTTGGCGAGACCGTTACCCTCCTGTCCCGCCTCGTAGATCAGAATGCCTCCCGCAAATGCCGGACCGCTCAAACATGCCAGGAGTACTCCTGAAACCAGCGCCGCTTTAGTCTGGTTGGCTCGTTCAAGATTCGAGATCATTCAGCGCTCCATGCCCGCAGAGGGACCAACTGCCACACACCGAAACGTGTGGCAGGCTAAGGCTCCGAATGCGATCTGGAGACAAGTGCCGCTCATCCAACGTGGGATCCGGCGATTGTGTGAATCAGCCTAGATAGCTAATCGCGATGTGCAAGCTGACTTTTGGTTCAAGGGGCGATTAAGACGTATTGGGCGACAGGGGCAGAGGTATAAGGAGTGGTCAAACTGGATGAGGGCTTTCAGGCAATGAGGCTTTTCGCAGGGTTCAGTGGCGAGCGAACACTCCCCTCCACTCATCAGGTGTCGCGAAATGAGTTGCCAGAAGTTGAGCTCGCGATGCGAGAGCAAACCCCTGCCGTTGAGCGCCGCCATCCCCAACAACATTCGTGAGTGGCGCGCTTGTGCGACGCTCCGAATCGTCAGCCTGCCGTCACCGCGACGATGATTGGACCGCACACCGCCAGCAGCACATTGGAAATTGCGTAGCACACCGTGAAGCCAATGACCGGCGTATTGCTGCCGGACTGCTCGATGATCTTGTTCATCGACGCCGCCTCTGTCTGCGCGCCGGCAAGTGCGCCGAACAGAATCATCGGGTGCAGCCCGAGGACGTAGCGGCCGAAATACAGAGTCACCACAGGTGGGATGATGGTTACCAGTGCGCCGGCGAACACCAGCGCCGCTCCCTGGTTCTGGATCGCAGTGATGGCCGCTGGGCCGGCCAGCAGACCCACCACTGCACCGAAGGCGGTCAGTCCGAACTCGGAAAAGGCCCACTGCGCAGCTGGTGGAAGAGCGCCGTGCTCGGGATGCCGCGAGTTGTACCAGCCGATCACCAGACCGGCGAGGAGTATGCCGCCGCCAATGCCGAGCTCCACCGGAATCATGCCGACGTGGGTAGAGAGCATTCCGGCTAGCGAGCCAAGTACCAGGCCCAAGGTATGGATGGCGATGTCGCTCTTGTAGTTACTTTCACGAACGCGTCCGATCTGTTTTGCCAGGGCCTCGACGCTGGCAGCACGCCCCACCAGGTTGATCACATCGCCACGGCGTAGGACGGTATCGGGCAGTTGTGGCAGCTCCAGGCCCTGCCGGGTGATGGTCCGGATGTAGCAGCCCATGCGTTGTGCCGCGCCCAGTTTTGCCTTGATCTGCGCGATGGTCTTGCCCGCCAGGTGCTTTGAAGTCAGCACGATGTCGGCATCGCGGGTGGCAAAGGACATACTCAGCGGATCGTCCACCTCTGTGCCTATCCACTGGCTCAACCCAGCCAGGGCTTCACGCAGGGCATACACCCCGAGCATATCGCCGTGCTCCAGGCGCAGTTGTGGGTCGCGCTCGATCACTCGGCCTTGGCGAATCACCCGTTCGACGCTGAGCTCGGCATGCAAAGCCTCCAGGTCTGCGATGCGCTGGCCAGCGACAGCCGATGCCTCGACGCGGTAGGCGCGGACGACGATGCGGGTGTAGGGGATGGTGATGCTCTGCTCGTCGCGCTCGATGCCCAGTTGCCGCTCCAGTTCGTGCGCGCTCTCGCGCAAATCTACGCCCAGCAGCCGGGGTGCGATGCTGCCGACGAAAACAATCAGGCCGATGGTGCCGAACAGATAGGTAATGGCGTAGGCCACCGCCATATGGCTGTTGAGCTGGTTGCGCGCGGCTTCGTCAATGGATAGTTGTGCGATGGCGCTGCTGGCGGTGCCCATGATTGCAGTGTCGGTCAGCGCGCCAGCGCCCAGCCCGGCGGTGAAGCCGGCATCGAAACCGAACAGTCGGTACATCGCCAGGATGGTCGCGAGTGCGGTTGCGCAGAGCACCACCGACAGCAGCACCAGCTTGAACGTGCCGCGGTTGAGGCTGCCGAAGAACTCCGGACCACTCTTGAAACCCACCGCATAGATGAACAGCGCGAAGAAAACTGACTTCAGCTCGTGGGGCACCTCCAGCCCGATCTGCCCGATCAACAGCCCCATCAGCAGTGCGCCGGCGACCGACCCTAAATGGAAGCCGCCGATTTGAATCCGGCCCAGCAGAACACCCAGGGATATCGCAAGGAACACAGCGATTTCAGGGTTGGCGCGCAAGGCATGCAGGACAAAATCGAGCATCGACATAGCTCCCTGTCGAACAGACATCGGTGAAGTATGGCTGGTGTGGGCCGTGCTGCTGTTATGCGGTGGAGTGTGGACCAGGCTTTTTCTTAGTGCGATTTCGCATTCTCGCCGGCCATGTCGAAAATCCTCGACTAGTCTCTTGCTGACTTCTTCCGGATCGCTCCAGAGCCATTAACAAGGCTCTTGTCGTGGATAGCGATTTTCCTGGTCGGCGTATGCTGGCCCGCCACGAGAGCGCCTATGGCTGTAGCCAGTGATTTGATCATCTGCGAGTACTGCGACGCGGTGTACGAGCGCCAGCCGCTGCAGCGTCATCAACGAGCCCTGTGCGTGCGTTGTGGCGGCGTACTGCATCGGCACAATGCGTTGTCGGTGCAGCAACGCTTGGCCTTGGCGCTGACTGGCGCCGTGCTGCTGGCCTTTGCCAATGCGTACCCGGTGATGACCATCAGCATGCAGGGCCTGAGCAACTCGGCGACGCTGTGGGACGCAGTGCTGATCCTCAGCAGCGGTCCCATCACCTTCATCGCCCTGGTCACCGGCCTTGCCATCATCCTCGCGCCTGCGCTGCAGGTGACGCTGCTGCTCTGGGTGCTGAGCTTCGCCCTCGCCGGGAGTCGCGCTCCGGGCTTTGCCTTCTGCATGCGCTGGCTGGAAGCACTGCGTCCCTGGAGCATGCTGGAAGTCTGCCTGCTGGGCACCATGGTTGCGGTGATCAAGCTGGCCGGGCTGCTGGACGTGATCCCTGGTATCGGCCTGGTGGCCATGGCGGCACTGAGCGTGTTGATCATCGCCATCGCCGGCAAGGACATCCGCGATCTTTGGGAGCGCGTATGAGCACACCGCCACTGGCCAGTGACCTGCACCTGTGTCTGTGCCATGGCTGCGGCATGGCCTGTGATACCCGCGGTAATGCCCACCATTGCGAGCGCTGTGGCGCGCCCCTGCACAGCCGCAAGCACGACGCTATCACCCGCGGCTGGGCGTATCTGGTGGCGGCGCTGATCTTCTATGTGCCGGCCAACCTGCTGCCAGTGATGCACACCGAAATGCTCGGCCAGGGCATCGACAGCACCATCGGCGGCGGCGTCCTGGAGTTCTGGGAAAGCGGCGCGTGGGATATCGCCCTGATCATCTTCATCGCCAGCATCGGCGTGCCGGCGATCAAGTTCCTCTCCCTCGGGCTGCTGCTCTGGACCGCCCAGCACCGCAGCGCCTGGGCGCGCCGGCAGCGCTCGCAGCTGTATCGCTTCGTCGAGCTCATCGGCTACTGGTCGATGCTCGACGTGATGGTCGTGGCGCTGGTGGCGGCCCTCGTGCAGATGCGCGAACTGGGCACCATCGAGCCGCGCGCCGGCATTCTCTTCTTTGGAATGGTCGTGGTGCTCACCATGCTCTCGGCCATGAGTTTCGATCCACGGCATATCTGGGATGAGGGAGACCCTATCGATGGCGCACACTGAGCAGCACACTCCGGGGCAACCGCAGGTCCGCACCCGGCGCTGGAGCGTCTCGCTGGTCTGGATCGTGCCGATCGTGGCGCTGCTGATCGGCGCCTCGCTGATCGTGCGCAGCTGGATGGAGCAGGGGCCGACCATCGAGATTTCCTTCAAGACCGGCGAGGGCCTGGTCGCCCACAAGACGCAGGTGAAGTACCGCAGCGTGGTAATCGGCGAAGTCGAGGGCGTGGAGCTGGCCAAGGACAAAAACAGCGTCACCGCCAGCGTCAAGCTGAACAAGGAAGCCGAATCCTTCGCCACTGACGGCGCGAAATTCTGGGTCGTTCGCCCGCGCATTGGCGCCGGTGGCGTGACCGGTGTCGACACGTTGCTCTCGGGCAACTTCATCGGCGCCGACGCCGGCGAATCCAGCAAGCCGCAGAAGCGCTTCACCGGCCTGGAGGCGCCGCCACCGATTACCTATGGCGAGAAGGGCAAGAGTTTCGTCCTGCGCGCCGATGACCTGGGCTCACTGGATATCGGCTCCCCGATCTATTACCGCAAGATCCCGGTGGGCCAGGTGACCTCCTACGCCCTGCGCAGCGACGGCAAGGGTGTGGATCTGGGCATCTTCATCGAGGCGCCCAACGACGCCTTCGTGACCCAGAACACACGCTTCTGGAATGCCAGTGGAGTCGATGTCGACGTCAGCGCCAATGGCCTGAGGGTGAACACCGAATCGCTGTCGGCTCTGCTGGTTGGCGGGCTGGCCTTCGGTGCGCCGGAGGGCAACGAAGAAGTGTCCGCCGCACAGGACAATCAGGCTTTCGACCTCTATGCCAATCGTGACAACGCCCTGGCGCCGCCCACCGGGCTGCCGCAGTACATGCGTCTGCGCTTTGACCAGTCGATGCGGGGGCTGAGCGTGGGCGCGCCGGTTGAGTTCATGGGCGTCGAATTCGGCAAGGTGACCAACATACAGTTGGATTACGACGAGAAGCTGCAGATATTCCCGGTGGTGGTGGATGCAGTGATCTACCCGCAGCGCCTGGGGCCGGTGCACCAGAAGATGCTGAAGGCCTTCGACAGCAGCGTGGGTGATCAGGGCGGCGTCACACGTGTGATTGGCAGCTTCGTCGAGCACGGCATGCGGGCCCAGGCTCGCAGTGGCAACCTGCTGACCGGACAGCTGTACATCTCCCTGGACTTCTATCCCGACGCCAAGCCCGTGGCGTTCGACGCCACCGCCCGGCCGCTGCGTATCCCGACGGTGCCCAGCAGCCTGGCGAAGCTACAGGAACAGTTGCAGGCAGTGGTGGACCGCATCGGCAAGCTGCCGTTGGAACGCATCGCCAGCAACCTCGACGGCAACCTGCGTGAATTGCAGGGCAGCCTCAAGCAGTTCAATACCCAGACCCTGCCGGGCGTCACCAAGACGCTGGATGAAGTGCGCACGACGCTGGCCACGGCCAACTCGGCGCTGGGCGAGAACTCGCCGCAGCGCGAGAAACTCAGCGACACGCTCGATGAACTGGACCGCATGTCACGCTCGTTGCGCGACCTCTCCGACTACCTGGGGCGTCATCCGGAATCGCTGATCCGCGGGCGACCGAAGAACGCCAACGCCGATAACCTTCAGCCCTGATCAAGGAGAGATTTCTGATGCCGAAGCTGCCCATGCTGCTCCTGGCCGGCCTGTTCCCCGTGATGTGGGGTTGCAGTAGTGCGCCCATCCATTACCACACGCTGGTCCCCGCCCAGCCGGGCGCTCCGGCCAGCGGCCAGGTGAAGGTGGAACGAGTGTCCATGCCGCCGCAAGTCGATCGCTCGCAGATTGTCATTCGGCAGGGTGGCAGCGGTTTGGCAATCCTGGAAACCGAGTGGTGGGGCGCCAACCTGGTGGACGAATTCCGCAACGCCCTTGAAGACCAACTTGGAGCGCCGGGTGCCGGCGCCGCGTTGCTGCGCGTGGATGTGCAGCGCTTCGATTCGGTGCCGGGGCAGTATGCGTTGCTCGATGCGCGCTGGCGCCTGCAGCGTCGCGGTTCGGAAACACCCCTGGTCTGCCGCAGCAGCCTGCAGACGCCGGCCGGCCCCAGCGTCGAGGCGCTGGTGGTCGCGCAGCAGGCCAACCTGCGCAAGCTCGCCGAACAGGTGGCACAGGCCAGCGCCGGCGCAAGCACCCGCTGTCCTTGATCGCCAACTGCCAGGTGCCCTCGATAAATCGCCAGCGCCGGGGGATTGTCCTCGGCACGGCGTACCGCCCGGCGCGACATGACACGTATCGCAGCACGCGAAGCGATGAAGATCACCTTCTTCCACCGTGGCCTGCGCGCGTGGGCGGTCTGCGCCATCGTCGGCCTGATTCCGGTCATAAGCTTTCGCAGCAGCCGGGAGAGGGCCCTGTCTAGACCGGGCTTGCATCAGACCAAGTAATGAGCATTTCACGGCAGACCAGTTGCCGGCAGCCATCTATCGGGAGCTCGTTCATCGGTTCCTGGCCCGTCGAGCGTCGTATTTCTGCCGGCCAACGCCAGCAAAATGGTTGCGCTCATACCTAAGTATGATTTTTTGAATCGCTACTTCGTCGCTTACGTGGCGCAGACGTACTGATTAGTTTTCCCGGGCCAACATCAACCACGGGAAAGCCGCATGACAACAAAAAAAGCGCGCGCCGGATTCGTCCCAAACGCACTCGCACTTGCCGTAGCCATCGGCTGCGCCGCACAGGCTCAGGCCGCGACATTCACTATCGGTGAGATCGAGGGGACATTCGATTCATCCCTCTCCGTGGGGGCCAGTTGGGCACTGCGCGGTGGCGATCCGGACCTTATTGGCGTCAACAACGGCGGCAAAGGCCTATCGCAGACCTCCGATGACGGCCATCTGAACTTCAAGAAGGGCAAGACCTTCTCCAAGATTTTCAAGGGCATCCATGATCTGGAGTTGAAGTACGAGGACACCGGCGTGTTCCTGCGCGGCAAGTACTGGTACGACTTCGAACTCAAGGATGAGAGCCGGCCGTTCAAGGACATCGACGACAGTGGCCGGAAGGAAGGTGCCAAATCTGCCGGTGCGCAGATGCTTGATGCCTTCGTCTACCACAACTACACCATTGCCGATCAGCCCGGCTCCGTGCGCCTGGGCAAGCAGGTGGTGAGCTGGGGCGAGAGCACCTTCATCCTCAACAGCATCAACTCGATCAACCCCATCGACGTGGCCGCCTTCCGCCGCCCTGGCGCAGAAATCAAGGAAGGCCTGATCCCGGTAAACATGTTCTTCGTCTCGCAGAGTCTGACCGACAGCCTCTCGGCCGAAGCCTTCTACCAGTTGGAATGGGATCAGACTGTCGTCGACAACTGCGGCACCTTCTTCTCCCAGGCTGATGTGGTAGCGGACGGCTGCAGCAATAACCTGCGCCTGCTGACCAACAACCTGTCGGCAGGTCGTGCGGTGAATGCCGCTTTGCCCGGCACGACGATGGATATCGATCAGAACGGCGAGGGCACCCTGGTGCGCCGCGCCGGCGACCGTGACGCGCGCGACAGCGGGCAGTGGGGCCTGGCGCTGCGCTACATGTTCGATCCGCTGAACACCGAGTTTGGCGCGTACTTCATGAACTACCACAGCCGTGCACCCTTCCTGAGCGTAACTTCCCCTTCGCAAGGCGTGTACAACACCGCGGCACGCACCGGCGCCGCTGCGCCGCTGGTTGTGGCGGGCAACTCCAGTTATTTCATGGAGTACCCCGAGGACATCCACCTTTATGGCCTGAGCTTCTCAACGACACTGCCCACCGGCACCGCCTGGAGCGGTGAGGTGAGCTACAGGCCCAACGCGCCGGTACAGCTCAACACCACCGACCTGTTGTTTGCTGGTGTTGGCCCCCTGGCTGCCATCAACCCGGTCGGCTTTGCGGCCTACGGCAACGCTTCGGTGCTCGATGCAACGCCGGGGCAGGATCTGCACGGCTATCGCCGCAAGGAAATCACCCAGTTCCAGACGACCCTGACTCACTTCCTCGATCAGGTGATGGGCGCCGAGCGCCTGACCCTGGTTGGCGAACTCGGTGTGGTCCACGTGGGTGGTCTGGATTCGCGGCAGGACGCGCGCTATGGCCGTGACCCCGTATATGGGCCTGGCGAGCTGCCGGCCACTGGCGCGGTCAATACCTGCCGGGCCCTGAACCAGACGACCATATCCGGTGCGGTGGGCAATAGCGATTTCACCAACCTGACCACCAACTGCGATAACGACGGCTATGTGACCTCTACGGCCTGGGGTTATCGGGCCCGCGCAATCTGGGATTACAACAGCGTGTTCGCCGGCGTGAACCTGCGACCGAACATCAGTTGGTCCCATGACGTTCATGGCTATGGCCCCAACGGCCTGTTCAACGAAGGCAGCAAGGCTGTGAGCATCGGTCTGGATGCCGACTACGCGAACACCTACACCACCAGCCTTTCCTACACGGACTTCTTTGGCGGCGACTTCAACACATCAGTCGACAGGGACTTCGTCGCTCTCAGTTTTGGCGTGAACTTCTAACGCAGAGGACATTGCAATGCACATTCAACGAACCTTGAAATCCGGCGTACTGGCTTTTTCGCTGTTGGCATCCAGCGTGATGGCTGCGGTCCCTGCAGCTGAAGTCGCCCAACTGGGTGGAACCCTCACGCCGATGGGCGCCGAAAAGGCCGGCAACGCGGACGGCAGTATCCCGGCATGGATCGGCGGCCTGGCCGCCAACGCAGGTGCTGTCGATTCCAGGGGCTTTCTTGCCGACCCGTTCGCCAATGAGAAACCGCTATTTGTCATCACCGCTGCCAATGCGGAGCAGTACAAGGACAAGCTGACTGACGGCCAGATGGCGATGTTCAAACGCTATCCGGATAGCTACAGAATCCCGGTCTATCCGACGCATCGCACCGCTGCATTACCGGACGATATCTATGCGGCGATCAAGACCAGTGCGACTCGTACGGAACTGGTGGGCGGCGGTAATGGCCTGCAGAACTTCGACAGCCACTATTACGCCTTCCCGATTCCCAAGACTGGCGTCGAGCTGGTTTGGAACCACGAAACGCGTTACCGCGGCGGTAACATCCATCGCTACATCACCCGCGTACAGCCGCAGACCGACGGTTCTTTCTCCATGGTGCACTTCGAGGATGAAGTGTCCTACCCGTCGAATCTGCCGGACTTCGACAAGGCCAAGGGTGACAACATCCTCTTCTATTTCATCCAGCGCGTGACGGCGCCGGCACGTCTGGCGGGCAACGTCCTGCTGGTGCACGAAACCATCGATCAGGTGAAGGAACCTCGCCAGGCATGGCTCTACAACGCCGGCCAGCGCCGCGTGCGCCGTGCACCTCAGGTGGCTTATGACGGCCCAGCCACCGCTGCCGACGGCCTGGCGACCTCCGACAACTACGACATGTACAACGGCTCGCCCGACCGCTACGACTGGAAGTTGGTGGGCAAGAAGGAGCTGTACATTCCCTACAACAGCTACAAGCTTGATTCGCCCACGCTCAAGTACGACGACATCATCAAGCCCGGCCACATCAACCAGGACCTGACGCGCTACGAATTGCACCGCGTGTGGGAAGTGGTCGGTACGCTCAAGAGCGGTGAGCGACACATCTACGCCAAGCGCCACATGTACTTCGACGAGGACACTTGGCAGCTCGCGGAGGTCGATCATTACGATGGCCGCGGCCAGCTCTGGCGCGTTGGCGAAGGTCACGCCCAGCAGTACTACAACCACAAGGTGCCGGGTTACACCGCCGAGACGCTTTACGACGTCATCTCCGGTCGTTACTCGGTCATGGGCCTGAAGAACGAGGAGAAACAGAGCATCGTCTTCGGTGCCAAGGCGATCGCCGCTGACTACACTCCCGCTGCGCTGCGCCAGACTGGCGTGCGCTGATGGCGACCGTGTTCCACTGAGCAACTCCGTGTTGGGCGGCCCATGGGCCGCCCTTTTTTGTGCCAGATCGTCGGCAAGTCCGATACAGCCAGCGGTTCAAACCGTACGATGTCTTCCTTTTCCCACTGGAAACCAACGAGTAACGCCATGCCCACGGCGACTATCTACACGGACCCGTGCCGCGCTCCTGCGTTGCCCACCGGCTTTCTACCTCGCCCACGTCTGAGCCAGGCACTGCTTCACTCGTCATGCCGATTGCGGTTGATCTGTGCCCCTGCCGGCAGCGGGAAGAGTGTGCTGCTGCGCGAATGCGCACTGGCGCGCCCAGAAGACACGCGCCTGCATTGGCTGGATCTGAAGGGTCTTCAGCTAGACGAAGCATCACTACTTGAAATCCTGGCCTCCGCGCTTGGCCTTGCCGGCCATGATGTCACCAGTGTGCTCACCTACCTGGCTCAACAGGATGGGCCACTCTGGATCATGCTCGATGATCTGCCGCAGATAGGTGATGAGCGCCTTGACCGGCTTCTCGATCTGTTGCTCCACACCTCGTCGGCGAATGTGTACTGGTGGCTCGCAAGCCGCCGTCGGCCTGCCTGCAAACTGGAACGGTTACTGCTCGAAGGAGAGTTGTTCGAACTCGGGGCCGATGATCTAGCCATGACGGCTGCTGAATTGACTGATCTGCTGGGCAGTCTCTATGGCGAAGTCCCATCCGCCACAGTGCAGGCATTGATGGCTCAGACCGATGGCTGGTTCGCCGGCATCCGCTTGCGCCTGCACGGCCGCGACCCCGGCCAGCCGCCAGAAGCCGCGCAGGGCAATGCACTGGTTCGCCGGTACTTGGAGCAGGAAGTGCTGGCTGAGCTCCCTGACGAGTTGCGCCAGGCGCTATGCAAGCTTTCTTGCTTGCAGGATTTTGACGAGTCGCTCTGTGAGCATGTGCTCGGTGTCGGCGAAGGCAAGCTGTTGCTGCAGCAATTGCTGAACGCGGGCGTGTTCATAGAAACACTGGACAGTGATCAGGGACTGCATCGCGTACGCCCAGCCGTGGGAAGCATTCTTGCTGCGGAAGTGGCGCAGAACCTGAAGCGGGCCCTATACCGCCACGCCTGCCAATGGGCCGCGGGGCGCGAGCAGATTCGCCAAGCCATCGACTATGCACTGCTGGCTGATCAGGCTGAAATTGCCGCCAGCCTGCTGCAGCACTTCAATCGAGACAGGTTGCTGCATGGTAGCCAGATGGCGCGAGTACTTCGCTGGCGCAACCTGCTGCCCGGAGAGCTGATTTCCAGTACGCCCCGGCTGCTGATACTCAATTCCTGGGCACTGCTCATCAGCGGTCGACTGGACGAGGCTGAGGTCTGCGCCGCGCAGTTACAGCGCTTTCTTCCGCAGCCGACAGCGCAGCGTCAGCGAGAGCTGCTTGCTCAGTGCCAGGCACTGAGCGGCAAGCTGGAGTATCACCGCGGCAAGGTCGATGCCCCACACATGCGTGAGGCGTTGGAAAACCTGCCGGAGTCCGCCTGGGCGCAATACGTGATAGTGCTTACAGCGCTCATCGAAGTAGAGATAGTCGACGGTCGCATCGAGACCGCGCAAGTCTTCCACCGTGATGCCATCAAAGTGGCTCGCCGCCACGGCAGTCGAGTACTGGAGGCTTTGTTACTGCTCCAGAAGGTGCAGCTCCTGGAGATGCAGGGGGAGCTCAGGCAGGCGTTGCACTTGGCAGAACAACTCCACCAGGAACTGAACGCCGGGGGTAAAGGAGAAGCCAACCCGCTGAGTGGTCGTACAAGGTTGCGTCTGGGCGCCTTGCTGGCCCGAATGGGGCAATACGCTGCGGCTCGCGGGCACTTTGAAGCTGGCCTGCAGGAGTGCCTGGACTGCGAGGACCCAGCAGCCTCGTGGGGGTACATCGGGCTGGCCGAACTGGATGCGATGCAACAGTCCCTCGCTCAAGCTCATCTACGGCTCGCCGATGCCGAGCGCTTGCTGCAGTTCCGCAACATCACCGAGCCGCTGTACCAGAATCTGCTTTTGCTGGGCTACGCCAGGTTATGGATTCAGGAGGGCTACGCCGGCCGCGCTCGCGCCGCGCTGGAAGAGTGCCTGCTGCAATACTCCGGGCCAGCCCGCAAAAGGCCACCCTATGGCAACCCCGAATTGGTCCAGCACCTTCAACTGGCCCTTGTCCAGGCGCGCCTGGCAGCCGGTGAAGATGTCGCTGCAGTTCTCGAGGAGATGCTCAAGGATGCCCTTCAGCAGGAGCGGCGTGCGCTGGCCGTGGAGTTATGGTTCGTCCTGGCCGAGGCACATTACTCCAAGGGCCAACAGGTAGTCGCACAGCGGGCGTTGCTCGATGCAATGGCGCTGGCCCGGCAGGTAGGTATGGTCAGCGCGGAATACGCTTGTAGTCTTCGCAACCCGGGTCTCGTGCGCTGGGGAAAGGAATCGCTGAGGGCTGACGATCAACAACCCGCCGCGGTGCTGCTCAGCCCCCGCGAGTTGTCGGTGCTGAAAATGATCGCCCAGGGGTTGTCCAACCAGGACATTGCTGAGCAGCTATTTATCTCCCTGCACACGGTCAAGAGCCACGCGCAGAAGATAAACGTAAAGCTGGGAGTGGCGCGGCGCACCCAGGCCATTGTCCGGGCCAAGGAGCTGGGGCTGGTGAGATAACCGCGCGCTGATCCGTTTCAGCCAGATGGGGCGGGGGATTGAGAGGCGTCCGCAGCGTCGAGCAACTGCCGGCGGACCCCGCGCGGAGTGTCATCGAACCAACGACGGCAGGCACGATTGAAGACGCTTTGTTCGCTGTAACCCAGCAAGCCTGCCACCTGGGAGAGTGGCATATGGCGCTCGGCCAGATAGCGCTGCGCGCAGGAGCGCCGAGCCTGTTCCAGCAGCGCGTCGAATCCCGTTCCCTCGTCGGCAAGGCGCCGTTGCAGAACACGTTCATGCAAACCTAGTTGCTCGGCGATCAGGCTGATGCGGCAGCGCTGGGTCGGCAGCGTGCGCAGAATCAGATTTTCCACTTGCCGCACCAGGCCAGCCGAGCCCTGCGCGTCAAAAGGGCTGAGGTAGTCCAGCAGTACCCGGTGCAGTTGGGCGTCCTGTCGCTCGACTCGCTGACAGAGCTGTTCTCGGCTCAGGACGAGAGCGTTGCAGTCCTGGCCGAAATAGATGGTCGTCCCGAAGTAGCGCCGGTAACGGCTGGATGGCAGTGCCCCCGCGCCGCTGAGCTGAAGGGAGCGGGCGCTGAACTGGCTGCCGCACAGCAGTTTCATCGTGTTGTAGCCCACACCCAGCGCGAGCTCCTGCATCTGTCGATGCCGCGTAGGGCCTGGCAGGCGAATCTCGATCACCAGCCGAGGGCTGTCAGGTTCGGCGCGGTCGAGTTGCACATCGATGCCGGGGCTGTGATAGCCGATGAAGCGCGATATCTCCTCCAGTGCCTGGCCGACCGTCGCCGAATTTCGCGCAATCAGCGCGACCGGCCCCAGGACATGCAGATCCTGATACTCCGCCATGCGGAGACCCAGATCGGGGCAGCCCAGCTCATCGGCCGCACATTCGAGCACCGCCACCAACGATCTCAGCGGGACCCGCGCTTCGTCATCATCCAGTGCACGAGGGTCGATCTGGAAACGATGCAGGAACTGGGCAGGATCGCCGCCCAGTTGCTCGACCAACTGCGGAAATCCAATGAACGAAGTGGTGCGGATGAGGGCTGTCACAGTCGTCAAAAATCAATTTTTAGTCGTCAAGGATCAATTAATTTGCGCCTCATCGACGAAGAATTCCAGACCCCGCACCTCCTGATCTGCCAGGTGCCCATACTCGCGAACCGAGAAGAACAATTATGGAATTCGACTACGTCATCGTTGGCGCCGGCTCGGCTGGCTGCGTTCTCGCTAACCGCCTCAGTGCTGATCCTTCCGTGCGGGTGTGTCTGCTGGAGGCTGGTTCCGAAGACACCTCCCCGCTGATCCATGCGCCGATCGGAGTGGCCGCAATCCTCCCGACACGCCATGTGAACTGGGCGTTACAAACTGTGCCGCAGCCGGGCCTGATGGGGCGTTGTGGGTACCAGCCACGCGGAAAAACTTTGGGGGGCAGCAGCTCGATCAACGGAATGATCTATATCCGTGGTCACCGCAGTGACTATGACGACTGGCAAGCCCTTGGAAATTCCGGCTGGTCCTATGACGACGTCCTGCCGTACTTCCGAAAAAGCGAAGGGCACCATCTGGGCGACAGCCAGTTCCACGGCGGCGAAGGCGAGCTGTATGTCGGCCGTGTGCAGCCTCACTCGGTCACCAATGCGTTTCTTGATGCGGCCAGGCAAGCAGGGCATGAACGTAACGCGGACTTCAATGGTGCCGAGCAGGAGGGTATAGGGCACTACGATGTAACCATTCGCGACGGACGCCGCTGGAGCGCCGCCGCAGCCTTCCTCAAACCCATTCGCGAGCTTCGCGGCAACTTGACCGTGATTACCGGTGCGCACGCTCAGCGCATCCTGCTGCAAGGCAAACGTGCGGTGGGTATGCAGGTATCGCTGAAAGGCGAACGCATGGAAATCCGGGCGCGCCGCGAAGTCCTGCTCAGTGCGGGGGCGTTTGGCAGTCCGCAGTTGCTGATGCTTTCGGGTATCGGCGCGGAGAGCGAACTCAAGCCCCAGGGTATTGCCTTGCACCATGAGCTGCCTGGGGTCGGGCAGAATCTTCAGGATCATCCCGATATCGTCGCCTGCTACAAAAGCCACGACACCTCCCTGCTGGGAATCTCTGCCAGTGGTACGGTCAAGATGGGCAAGGCCTTCGTCGAATACACCCGCCACAGGACCGGCCCCTTCGCCAGCAACTGCGCGGAGAGCGGGGGATTTCTCAAGACTTCGCGCGAGCTGACACGCCCGGATATCCAGTTGCATGCGGTCATCGGGCCAATCGACGACCATGGCAGGAAGCTGCATTGGGGCCACGGCTTCAGCTGTCACGTTTGCGTGCTGCGGCCCAAGAGTGTCGGCAGTGTCGGATTGCACTCAGCCAATCCCTTCGCGGCGCCACGCATTGACCCGAACTTCCTCGGCCACGACGACGATGTCGGCACGTTACTCAAGGGCTATCGCATGGTGCGGGACATCGTCGGACAGCCACCGCTGGCGCGATATGGTCTGAAAGACCTCTACAGCAGCAACCTGGTCAGCGATGAGCAATTGATCGAGCTGTTGCGCAGACGAACAGACACCGTCTATCACCCCGTGGGTACCTGCAAGATGGGGAGCGACGAGATGGCCGTGGTGGACCACCAGCTCCGAGTGCATGGCATCGAAGCGCTCAGGGTTGTCGATGCCTCAATCATGCCGACCCTGATCGGAGGCAACACCAATGCACCGGCCATCATGATCGCGGAGAGAGCGGCTGAGTGGATCAGGGCGACGCAATGATCCGATCGGAATCCAGGCGTCGCATAAGCCATTGAGCTGACGCCTCCCAGCCTCTTTCTGGAGTTTGCGCACGTCGTAGGACCTGGCAGTCCAGCACGCTGGTAGATGCGCATCGCCAGTCTGAGCGTCAGGAGGAATTTGCACGTTCGCGGTGCGCAAGAATGCGACGAGTTCTCCACTGCTGGCAGGGGAGTGGCGATGCGTTTGGCGGGTCTTGAACTAGTCTTGAACTGACGGCGGAGCTTCCCCAGCTCCGCCAGCGGCATTGGCTCAGGGCGCGGCGCCGGCCACGTGACCTGGGCATGTCTTGCGACCGGTCATCCAGCTAAACGGGAAGGTTCGAACCATGGGACGCCGCTGCCTCGCTTCCGTGTGCCTGTCGTTCACGCTGTTTTCATGTCTTTGCGCTTATGCCGCGCAACCCTCGTTGCCTGATGCCCGCTTGACCCAGCAGGAAGAGGCGGAGGTCCGGGCCATGGTGCTGCCGATTCCGCCGGCCTGGAAGGGGGACCTGGACGGCATGCGCGAACGCCGGTTGGTGCGCATCCTCGTGCCCTATAGCCGGACGTTCTTCGCTGTCGATCGAGGACGGCAAGCAGGCATCAGCTACGAGCTGGGCAAGGCGCTGGAAGCTTGGCTGAACAAGCAATATCCCTATACGGAGAAATCCCTGCACTGGCGCGTGCTGTTCATACCTACGCCCAGGGACCAGTTGATGCCTCAGCTGCAGGCCGGTGTGGGTGACATCGCTGCCGGCGGCCTGACGATTACCGACAGCCGCCAGCAGGTAGTGGATTTCGCCGCACCTTTCGCCACTGGCATCAAAGAAGTGCTGGTGACGGCGCCTGGCAGCAATCCGATTGCGAGCCTGGAGGCGCTGGCCGGCCAGGAGGTAACGGTGCGGCCTTCAAGCAGTTACAACGAGCACCTGCAGGTATTGAACAAATCCTTCGCGCAGAAGGGAATCGCACCGGTGCAGATCAAGTCTGCCGACGAGAACCTCGAATCCGAGGACCTGCTGGAAATGGTCAATGCTGGGCTGATCCCGGCCACGGTGGTCGACCTGTACATTGCCAAGGCCTGGAGCGCGCTCTACCGGCAGATGCAGGTGCATGAAGATATCGCCATTAACGCCCAGGGTTCCGAGTTTGCCTGGGCCATCCGCAAGGACAGTCCACAGCTGAAGGAGAGGCTCGACGCCTTCGTGCAGGTCCACAAGGTCGGTACGACTTTCGGCAACACTCTGCGCAATAAGTACGTGAAGAACAGCAAGCGCTTGTTCGACGCGACTTCCGAGGCGGAGATGAAGCACTTCCGCGACATGGTCGGGTTGTTCCAGAAGCATGCCGGCACCTACGACTTCGATTACCTGATGCTGGTTGCCCAGGGCTTTCAGGAGTCGCAGCTGAACCAGAAAGCACGCAGCTCGGCGGGCGCCGTGGGCGTCATGCAGATGAAGCCCAGCACCGCGGCGGATCGCTCGGTGGCCATTCGCGGTATCGACAAGAGCGCGGACAAGAACATTGAGGCCGGCACGAAGTACATGCGCCTGCTGGCCGACAAATACTTGAGCGATCCGCAACTGACGCCATTGAACAAGACACTGATGACGTTCGCTGCCTACAACGCCGGACCTGGGAACCTGATGAAGTTTCGCCGCCTGGCCCAGGAGTCAGGGCTGGATCCGAATATCTGGTTCGGCAACGTCGAACACGCCGCCGCGCGAGTGGTGGGGCGGGAAACAGTCGATTACGTGGGCAATATCTACAAATACTACGTTGCGTACAAACTGGCCGAAGACAAGAGTCGGCCCCAGCAGGCGGCGCAGTGACGGGCCTTGGGAAAGGAGGATTGTGACGTCCGCTTCTGACAGGTTGCTGCCACTGACGAGGGGCTGCTGCCGACCCATAGCGGACATCTCTGAGGCCCAACACTCCGTATCATTCATCGTCGGCACTGGCCAACTAGACCAAATATTGTTTACGTGCATCCACTGGCGAGATGCCAAACCATCTCTGATGCGCCCTACAGAAGGAGGCTGTCCGCCTGTAGCCAAGCGCATTGGCGATTCCCTCAATCTCCATGTTGGTTTGTCGCAGCAATTGAACAGCTTGCTCGCGGCGGATGCGATCTAATATCCCCTCGAAGTCAGTCTGAACTTCGGCAAGCCGGCGCTGTAGAGTTCGAGGGTTGACTCTCAGAGCTGCGGCTACATCAACGAGTGTTGCTCGAAAAACGGGAAGAAGCCTGTAAATCTGCTCAGCCACTTGGGTATCAATCAGTCCAGGACTCTTGAGATGCGAGTCAAGGTAGAAGAGCATTATGGAGTGCAGTATTGGATCACTATCTAGACACGGCGTACTGAGCGTTGTGGGCGAAAGAATCAATGAGTCGTTCTTCTGCCTAAACAGCGCAGGGCAGCCGAATCGCTTGTAATAGTCACTATGGTCGCCATTGGGCCCATGGCGGAATACGACCTGTAGTGGATGGAACGGGTGTCCGAGCAACGCCCCGATCAGCCCAGCCACACGAAGCATCCACTTCTCGACGATCGATCCGGCATCCGACGAGGTGCTGGCAACGTCAAAGTGCAGTCGGATATGCGAAGCCTGATAGTCGAGGCGACAATGAATCTCTGCTTCACAGCGGCTCAGGTAGCGAGCGAGTGATTCGAGACTGCCGCCCACCGTCGCTGCTGAGGCTAATAGATAACCTAGCTCCCTAAATTGAGACAGGTGGAAATCTGTCTGATCACAGTCTTGAACCTCGGTCTGGAAGCGCTGGTGCTTTTCTAAATATGCATACATAAGTCAGGCCTTGAAGGGTTTCGAGAGCGCGCGCCTTTGTAGGCATGCGCATCGCAGCACATCACTACCAGCAAACCTTATGCATTTCGTCTTCCGACTGGCCCGTGTCTGACGCTGGCTTGCAAACATATGGGCTCCTCTACTGGGTGGAGTTTTCGTCTGATGATCTGGTTGGAAGTGGCCCAAGGAACATTTTCCTGAGCCGCTCATGGCCTATCACGCGTGCCAATTCCGAGATGACGCAATACATGAAAATCAAGGTGACGAGCAGTATTTGCACCGCCCAGAATCGTGGCCAGTTCATGGACGTCCATAGCATTGAGTTTGCATCCACCAAGCTAGGTGCTTCTTTCCAGTATTCGTAGAGCCGTTCTAGGTAATGCACGAACAATGCAACCAAAGCGTACATCACAGTTTTCCAGGTGACGTTCCAGATCAGTGGCTTTTCGGGAAAACGATTGATGAAAGGAAGCATATCGGCCACCAGTACCGACTTGCCTAGCACTAGGGAGGCGATCAGCACCGACGCCGTCACAGGAAGCGGAACGCCTGAGCCCTTGATCATGAGCGCGCGAATGGCAGCGACGATGTGCAGGATAACGAAGAAGAAGATGGTGGGCGGCAGTGCCTTGATGAACTCGTGTTTTGCCTTTAGCAGTATCGATTTCATGGATTCTCGACTCTTCATTCCGTGACATCGCTGAGTGTAGACAGCTCCGTCAGTCGAGAATGAGATCTGCGAATGCCTGCTGACCGGAAGTTCTGATTCGTCGACGGCTGCTATTGGCCGTTAGCTGCCCCACTACAAACAGCTTTCCTGCCGGAATGTACTGTGGTTTTATGCCAGCGTGAACTGCTGTGAACGCAGCGAGACGCTTTGAAAAACCCGGCCACTGAGCCGGGTTTTTTATTGCCCACGATTTTAGGTGCGCGCTCCTTGCGCCTTTTCCTGCCGCACGTGCGGGCCTTTTATTCACGTAGTGCCAGGGCGGGCCAAGCCTGGAGACACCCTTATGAGGACTAACACCATGACCGAGCCGGCCTCCACTGCAGTTGGCGGGATCGCGCTCTACAAGCTCGGCGCCTTTGGCTTCTTCGCCATCCTCGCCGCCATCCTGGTAATGGCGATGACCCTGCCCAAGACGGTGCGGGAGTTCGTTGTGTCCATGACCTGCACGGTGGTTTCGAGCGTGTGCGGCGGAGCGTTCGTGGTTCGCTGGTTCGACCTCGGCAGTTGGGTGCAGGACGACGTGGGCATGGTCGCTATCTGCGGCATCATCTTCGTCTGCGGACTCCCGGCCTGGGTGATCGTCCGCGCGTGGTTCGCCTGGAGCGAGGCCCGCAAGGGCGTCGGCCTGCCCGAGCTGGCGAAGGAGTTCCGCGAGGGGACCGGGCTGTGATGCACCGTTCTGGTGCGCCGGGGACCCTGGCCTACCCCCCGCCCCCACGGGGAAGGCGTCGAGCCGCGCGGTAAGGCAGAATTTTTCGACTTTCAGGATGCTCCACCACAGGCCCTCTCGTGATTCGCTACAGGCCCCGTCGTTTGTGGGCTGTAGCGATTCTCGACGAGTGCGCAGGGTGAGCATTTCGCCTCGCTTCGATGTACAGGGTGAACGCCACGCACGAATCGCTGTAAGCCCCGTCGCTGCTGGGCTGAATAGGAGTTTTCATGAGTGTGACCCTTGTACATTCAGGGGCGCGCTTGTGGTCCATCAGCGCACTGGCGGAGGAGTTTGGCGTCGATCGCCGAACGGTTAAGCGCCGCGTGGAAGGCATCCCGCCTGCTGGCGAGACCAACGGCCACCCCGCCTGGCGTCTTCGGGACGTCGCCGTCGCGGTAATGGGCGCACAAGTCGCCGACGATCCCGAGGGGTATGACCCCGACAAGCTTCACCCCAATGATCGCCTCAGCCACTACCGAGCAGAGCGCGAGAAGATCAAGTGGGAGGCGGAGCAGCGCATCAGCATCCCGGCACCGGAGGTCGAGCGCGTGGTAGCGAGTGCGTTCAAGGCGCTCTCCCAAGGGCTCGATACGATCCCCGACGTACTGGAGAACGATTGCGCTCTCGGCGCCGCAGAAGTCGAGCGCACAATCGAGGTCATCGACGGAATCCGTGAGGGCCTCTACCAGCAGCTCATCGAGCTCTGCGACATGATGGAAGTGAACGACGATGCATGCGAGCCCGGCTAACATCGTCCGCAACATCGCCGAGTTGATTCGGCCGCCGCGCCGTGTCTCGGTCAGCCAAGCTGCCGAAGAGCACCTTGTGCTGAACGAACCAGGCGGCTACCAGGGAAAGTTCACCCTGGACGTGGCGCCATACATGCGCGAGCCGATGGACCTGAAGGCCAGCCGCCGATTCGAGGGTGTGGTCTTCGTCGGTCCGGCGCGTTCGCTGAAGACGCAAGCGCTGGTCGATGGGGGGATGGCCTACACCATCACGTCGGACCCTGGTGACGCGCTCATTGTGCAGATGAGCCAGGAATCGGCTCGTGACTTTTCACGAACCCGAGTGGATCGCGCCATTCGTCACAGCCCGGCGCTGAAGGCTCGCCTCTCAGCCGGGCGCGCCGACGATAACGTCTTCGACAAGTTCTTCAAGACCGGCCAGGTGCTGAAAATCGGCTGGCCTGCAGTGTCGCAGGTATCGTCGAAGTCCATCCGCTGGGTGGATGTCACCGACTACGATCGCATCCTCGATGACATAGAGGGCGAGGGCAGCCTATGGGCTCTTGCCCTCAAGCGGACTCAAACCTTCAAGTCGCGCGGCATGTGCTGCGCGGAGTCCTCCCCGGGGCGCGAGATCACTGATCCGACATGGCGGAAGGTGACGCCGCACGAAGCGCCTCCCTGCACCGGAATCATCGGTCTCTACAACACGGGAGACCGCCGCCGCTGGTACTGGGCGTGCCCGTCCTGCGGAGAGTACAGCGAACCAGAACCGGGTATCGGCAGCTTCGCGCTGCCCAGCTTCGAGGAGCTGAAGGAAACCATCCGCAGCGCCGACTTGATGAAGCTCGCGGCGCGCAGCGCTTACTACAGCTGCCCGCACTGCGGTGACCTGATCAGTGAGAAGCACAAGCGCGAGATGAACCGCGGTGGCCGCTGGCTGATCGAGGGCCAGCGAATCAGTCGTGGTGGGGAGATCTCCGGCGAGGCGCGGCAGAGCAAGATCGCCAGCTTCTGGCTGGGCGGTATGCCGGCAGCGTTTCAGAGCTGGGAGTCCATCTGCCTGCGCTACCTAGAGGGCGTGCACGCCTATGTCACCACCGGTGACGAGACCAAGCTGAAGGGCACAACGAACCTCGACCAGGGCGCGCCGTACATGCCGCAGCGCTCGGAGGCCGTCCGCTCGGCCGATGTGCTGATCGATCGCCGCGAGGAGGTCGTGAAGCATCAGATTCCCGAAGGCGTCCGCTTCATCGTTCCCTCGGTGGACGTACAGGCCGGGGGCAAGCCGCGCTTCGTCGTCCAGGTCCACGGCTACGGGGTACATGGTGAAGAGTGGCTGATCGACCGTTACAACATCCGTACCAGCCGCCGCAAAGGAGAGGATGGTGAGCCGCTGCCGATCGACCCGTCTGCCTACCTGGAGGACTGGGAGCTGCTCATCAGCGACGTCATGCAGAAGGCCTACCCGCTATCGGACGGCAGCGGTCGCGCCATGCTGCCGGCGTTGGTGGTGTGCGACTCCGGCGGTAAGGCTGGTGTCACCGAGAAGGCCTACGACTTCTACCGCAAGCTCAAGCGGCGCAGCCTCCACCGGCAGTTCATGCTCGTGAAGGGAGGGAGCCAGGCCAACGCCCCGCGCTTGCGCGAGAGCTACCCGGACAGCGAGCGGAAGGACCGCAAGGCCAAGGCACGCGGGGAGATCCCGGTGTGGTTGCTCAACACCACGCTACTGAAGGACGCGGTGAACAACGACCTGCAGCGCGCGAAGCCTGGTCCCGGCTACGTCCATTTGCCGGAGTGGCTCGGCGAGTGGTGGTTCGAGGAACTGACGTTCGAGGTCCGCAAGCCCCAGCGCTGGGAGAAGCCCTCGAAGGGTGCCAACGAGGCTTTTGACTTGTTCTGCTACTCCCGAGCAGGGGCGATCAAGCTCGGCCTTGAACAGATGGACTGGGAGCGCCCCAAGCCATTCGCCAGACCCTGGGACGAAAACCCCCATATCCACCAGGTGGACGACGTCGAGGTGGTCAAGCCTCGACCTCTCGAGCCGCCCATCAAACCAATTAAGAAAACCGCCACCCGCAGGGTGCGAATGCAGGTATCCCGCTGATGGCATACACGAAAGAGCACCTCGCCCAGGTCGAGCAGGCGATCGTTGACCTGGCGCGCGGCGAGCGAGTGGTCGAGGTCCGCTTCGGCCCGAACGACTCCACCCGGTACGCCAGCGCCGAACTGCCACAGCTTGAGGCGCTGCGCGACACGATCAGAGCCGAGCTTCTGGCGGCCGGTAAGGGGCGGCGAATTCGTGGCTACCGACTGAATCACTCCAGGGGGCTGTGATGGATGAATTCGAAACCCTGGCAAATCGTGGATTCCAAATCGACGGCCAGCCGCTGAAGCCGCAGGCAAACTATGACGCAGCGAGCTCGGGGCGCCGGCTGAAGAGCTGGACGCCCGGAAGTGCGGGCCCAACGCGGTCGGTAATCAGCCACCTGAGCACGGTGCGCTCTCGCTCTCGCGATGCGGTCCGGAACAACGGCTGGATTGCCAACGGGGTCGGCAACTGGACCGCGAACGAGATCGGCACCGGCATCAAACCGCGCTCGGCCTGCAAGGACCGAGAGTTCGCGGCGATAGCCAACGAGCTGTGGGAGAACACCTTCCGGCAGGCGGCCGACTTCGACGAACAGCTCGACGTCTATGGGCTGATGGCTCTGGCCGTGCGGTCCCGCAAGGAAGCCGGGGAGATCTTCGTCAAGCGGCACCACCTGCCGCTCAACGGCCGGACTGTGCCCATCCAGTTCCAGCTCATTGAGGGCGACCAAGTCCCGCACAACCTCAACGAGATGCGCGGCGATAGTGAAATTGTGGCCGGCGTGGAGTTCCGCGGCGGCAAGCGCCATGCGTACTGGATGTACCCGCGCCATCCCAGCGACACCTCGACAGGGATGACTCAGCCAGTACCGGTTCCAGCCAACCAGGTGGCGCACCACTTTGCTCCCCTGCGGCCCGGCCAGGTGCGCGGAATCGCCGAGACTGTCCAGGCGCTGATCAAGGCGCGGGACTTCGACGAGTACGACGACGCCGAGTTGACGCGCAAGAAGACTCGCGCCGACTACACCGGCGTGATTAGGCGGCAGCAGTACGACGAGGACGACTTCAAGTTCGACCCGTTCACCGGTGACCCGCTGGGCGACGACGGCGGAGTGCCGGTGGTCAGCATGCAGCCGGGCTCCTTCCCGGCGCTGATGCCTGGCGAGGAGATTCAGCTCTTCGACGGCGACCAAGGGGGCAACTACGGCGATTTCATGCGGCAACAGCTGCTCGGTGTCGCCGCATCCATGGGCGGCATTCCCTACGAGCTGTTGTCCGGTGACATGCGCAACGTCAACGACCGAATCCTGCGGGCGATCCTCAACGAGTATCACCGCCGGGTTGAACAGTACCAGTGGCTCTACACCATACCGCAGCTCTGCCAGTGGATGTGGGAGAGCTTCATCGACGCAGCAGTGCTCGCCGGTCTGCTGCGCGCTCCTGACTATGCGACGCGGCGCGCCGATTACGTCGCCTGCTCCTGGCGTCCGCAAGCCTGGCGCTACTTGCACCCGGTGCAAGACGCCCAGGGCGAACTGATGCTGATCGCTGGCGGCCTCGGCTCCCGTGAGGCGGCTGCTGCTGATCGTGGCTATGACGTCGAAGAGATCGACATGCAGAACCGCCGCGACGCAGACCGAGCGGATCAGCTTGGGCTCAGCTACAGCCACGACCCCATACCGGTGAAGGACGAGCAATAACCACCCAGGCCCGCAATTGCGGGCCTTCTTCTTTCTGGAGCACTACATGTCGAAATCGACCTCCTTGCTGGCCCGGCTCTTCAGTCGTGGCCAGGGCGGCCCGTTGGTGTCGCAGATTTACTCCCGCGCCATCAACCGGCCTTTGTTGGTCGAGCCGGGCATGGCGGAAACCCTGATCGACGGTTGGCTGCATGGCCGCGTCGATGCTGGCCCCGCAGGAGAGCCTCGTGAGGTGATGGAGAAAGTGGGGCACATCGCAGTGCTCGACGTCTCCGGTCCGCTGGTGTCGCGCCTGGCCGACGCGCCGGCCTGCGGCGCCGCCCCGGTCAGCTACGAGGGCTTGATGCTCGCCTTCGACGACCTGGAAGCCGACGCGAACATCACTCACATCGTCCTCCGGATGGAAACGCCCGGCGGCGAGGCCGCGCAACTGTTCGACACCACCGACCGCATGGTGGAGCTGCGCAAGACCAAGACCCTCATCGCGATGGTCGACGACTACGCCTACTCGGGCGGCTACGGCTTGGCCGCTGCCTGCTCCGAAATCTGGCTGACCCGCACCGGGGGCGTCGGCAGCGTCGGCGTGGTGATCGGGCACAAGGACGTTTCCGAGAAGAATGCCAAGGAAGGGGTGAAGTGGACCTACGTCCACTCCGGTGCCATGAAGGTCGCCGGAAACCCGAACGAGCCGCTCTCCGACTCCGCGCGCACCTTCATGCAGGCGGAGTCCGATCGCATCCACGAGCTGTTCACCAGCAGCGTGGCGGCGTACCGCGGCATGGATGTCGCTGCGGTACGGGGCACCGAGGCTGGCTTGTTCTTCGGGCAGGCTGCCATCGATGCCGGCTTGGCGGATCACTTGGGCACCTTTCGTGAACTGATGACCGAGCTGCAGGGCGGTACCTACACCCGCCGTCGAGCCTCCATCCAGTCGGGAGCTGCGGCCGGTGTCACCGCGCAAGAGCCCGAGAAAGAGGACGACGAAGTGTCCTCCAGCACGGCTGAGATCGAGGGCGCAGCGACCGACGATGATGCCGCTGGAGCTGCTGCCTCTGCTGCGGCGGCTCAAGAGCAGGCCGCCGCGGAAGCCGCAGCCAATCAGCCTCTCGACCCTGCACTCCTGGCTGAGCAGTGCGCCTCAGCAGGCCTCGGCGACATGACCTCGTTGGCGATCCGCGAGAAGTGGACTGCGTCTCAGATGACTGCAGCTGCCGACGGCGCCAAGGAGATCCGCAACCTGTGCACCGCCGCCGGCCTGCCTCAGTTGGCCACCGGTTACATCAATGCCCGGGCAGGTGTCGAGGTGGTGCGCCAAGAACTGGCGAGCCGCCTGGAAGGCGGTTCCACGATCAGCAGCCGCCAAAAAGCGGATGCCAATACCGGGGCGTCTGCCTCCGGCTCCATCTATGCCGCGACCTACAAGCGGCGCAACGCGAGGTAAGAAGAGATGCCCGTACTGAATGAATCCCGCCGCGCCGGCGACTTCGTGCTTTCCGAAGCCAACGGCAACCTGTCGCGCGACTCGATCGTCATCGACACCGGCGTGCACTTGCCCGGCACCGTGCTCGGCAAGGTCACCGCCACCGGCAAGCACGTCGCGCTCGCGCCGGCCGCCACCGATGGCAGCCAGAACGCTGCAGCGGTCCTGCGTGCCCATGCGGACGCCACCGAAGGCGACGTCAACGCTGTGGGCTACACCCGCCTGGCCGAAGTTCGCGCCGACATGCTCGTTTGGCCCGCCGGCATCAGCGACGAAGACAAAACCGAAGCGCTCCAGGCACTAGCCGGCGCGTTCATCCTCGCGCGCTGATTCCGCCGCGACCTGCCCCCTTTCAGGAGACCGTTTACATGGCCCATATGGACATCTTCAACAACGACGCTTTCAGCGTTGCGTCCCTCACCGCCGCCATCAACCAGCAGGACTATCAGCCCGGTCGCATCGGCGCGCTGGGCCTGTTCCAGGAAGAAGGCGTCACCACCACCACCGTCACCATCGAGTACAACAAGGGCAAGATTTCCCTTGTCCCGGTCGCTCAACGCGGCCAGCCGGTGAAGCCGGCAGAGCGTGATGCTCGCTCGCTGCGCTCTTTCACTGTGCCGCACCTGAAGGTGGGCGATTCGCTGCTCGCCGACACCATCCAGAACCTGCGCGCCTTCGGCAGCGAAAGCGAGCTGGAAGCGGTGCAGAACGTGGTGAACCAGCGCCTGGCGAAGTTTGGCCGCGATCTCGAAACCACCCTCGAATTCCACCGTATCGGCGCAATCAAGGGCCTGATCTTGGATGCCGACGGCGTGAGCGTGATCTACGACCTCTACGACGAGTTCGGCATTGATCAGACTGTCGTGTCCCTCGGCTTGGCAACCGCTAACACCAACGTCCGTGGCAAGGTCATGGACGCGAAGCGCAAATCGGAAGATGCGCTGGGTGCCGCGATGGTGACCGGGTATCGCGCATTCTGCGGCTCCAGCTTCTTCGACGACTTCACTGACCACGCCAAGGTCGTGAAAGCCTGGGAGCGATATAACGAAGGCGAGATGCTGCGCAACGATGTGCGCGGCGGCTTCCTCTTCGCCGACGTGCTCTGGGAGGAGTACCGCGGCAAGGTTGGTACCGAGGCCTTCATCGGTCCGGACGAGGCCTACCTGGTCCCGGAAGGCGTCGCCGACCTGTTCATCACCCGCAACGCCCCGGCGGACTACATGGAGACCGTCAACACCCTGGGCCTCCCGCTGTACTCCCGCCAGGAGCCGCTGCCGATGAATCGTGGTGTCGAGCTGGAAGCGCAGAAGAACCCGCTGAACCTCTGCACCCAGCCGGCGGCGATCATCAAGCTGACCAAGTGATGGATCGGCGGCAGCTGAAGGCCAGGGCGGCGCGGGACATCCTGCGTCGCCTCGGCGAGATCGAACGCGGCCGCTACCACGACTCCACCCAGGCACCGGTCGACGGCCTGCAGCTGATCGTGCTGCATGACGTCGAGCGCGTGGGGCCGGAGGGCGTGCTTTCCATTGACCAGACGCAGATCAGTGTCCTTGCAGAGGAACTGGCGAAGGTTCGCCGGGAAGGCACCTTCACCGTATACGGCAAGCGCTGGATCGTGCTCGAGCAAGTTCGCAACGACGGAACCATCGTCACCGCGGCAGTGAGGCCAGCATGAGTGGAGTGAAGGTCAGCCTTGGGGGAATCAAGGAGCAGCTCGTCCGATTGGACGAACTGCCCAAGAAGATCAACCGGGCGGCGTTGATGGCACTGAACGACACCGGCGAGAACTTGCGCGCCCAGATCCTGAAGGAGATGGGTGAAACGGTGAATATCAAACGGCAGGTCTTGCGCGATCGCGTCCGCCTCACCAAGGCGCGCCGCCTCGCAGATGCCGTGCGGATTTGGGCGCTGAAGCGAGGGCTGGTGTTGAGCCACTTCCCGCACAAGCAGCTCTATGGCACTCGCAAAAAGGGTAAACGGGTTCGTGCCGGCATCCGCGTGAACGTCGGTGGCTCCGAGAAGATCCTGCCCGGCGCATTCATCGTGCCTTCAATGGGGTCGTCGAAGACCGACGGCCTCATTGCACGGCGTTTGGGCAAAGACCGCTTGCCGATCGAGGTCCTTTACGGCCCGTCTCCTTCGCAAATTCTCAATACCAGGCTTCCGGATTATCGAGCCGAGGGGGAAAGGGTTTTGCTACGGGAAGTCCTGCGTCAACTGGAGCGTGCTGACCTGTGAACGCGAACCCTCTCAATCAGGCCGACCAGGCCCTGCGTGATCGACTTGCGCAAATTACCCCTTCCAATGGCTATTTCACCGACATTGGCACTCGCATTCGCTTCGGCTTCGCTCAGCAGGTCATCGACGACGAGGAAGCGGTTTATCCGACCATCGTCATTCAGCCAGACGAGACACCACCTCCGTTGCTTGGTGGTGCGCAATGGGCGGTTCAGCTAGGCCGAAAGGTTATTGCCCTAGTCGACCCCGGCGATCCGGATGAATGCCTGGCCGCGCTGAACGACGTTCATGCCGATCTTCTTCGAGCCCTTGCCGTGCCGGAGGGCACCATCAAGCCCTGGGGAAAGAAAGGGCCGCACAAGGTCACCTTCAAGTCCTCCAACCAACTGCTTCCCGATACCGAGTTGCCCAAAGGCGTCGCCGCGATTCCGCTGCAGCTTTGGGTGGTTCTCGGCTGAACACGAAACCCAACCACCGGCCGCTGGCCGCGAGAGGAACCCCCCATGGGCCAAGAGAAAGAAACGTTCATCATCGGCGGCTGGCTGAAACTGCGTAAGGCAGGTACCAATGCCCCGTTCCAGAAGGTCGGACTGGTCAGCACCATCCAGCAGACCATCGAGTCCAACGACATCACGCTGGCTGACACCACAACGCCGCAGGGTGGCGAATATGATGCCGTTGCTCGCATCACTGGTGTAAGCCTGGCGATCAACTTCCGCGAACTGTACACCTGGATTCTGGCGGCTCTGGTCTGGGGTTCTGCCAGTTCGGTTGCCTCCACCACAATCACCGATGAAGAGGTCACGGCGGTGCCCGGCACCACGGCGGTTCTCGACGAAATGCCGCTGGAAATCACCGAAGTGACCAACGAGGCGGGCACCACGACCTACGACGAAATCGACGACTACGTGATGACCGGTTCCGGCATCGAGTTCGTCGAGGGTGGCGCCATCAGCGCGAGCACCGTGGTGAAGGTGACCTACAAAACCGCGGCGGTTGACGTGGTCGAAGCATTGACCAACAGCGGCGAGACCTTCGAGTTCCTCTTCGAGGGTGAAAACGCCGCCGGCACCCAGAAGCGTATTGAATGTCGCTACTGGCGTGGACGCCTGAACCCCGCCAACCAGCAGGACTGGATCAATACCGAGGACTTTCTGCAGTCGCAGGCCACTGCGAAAATCCTTTCTGATCCGACGAAGCTCGGCGCCGGTAAGTCGAAATACTTCCGCATCAAGAAGGAAAAAGCTGCGGCGTGACGCTCTGGCCGCGCTTCGGTAAAGTCCCTCCCGTCATTGAACGGGAGGGACCCTCTTGCGCTGCACAGAATGTGATTACGTCCGCCGGCCTGGGGAATTTGGACCTGGAAGGGATATTGGTCGATGCCCGGAATGTGGGGCTTACTACCACCTGCAGAAGCGCACCGCCGCGGTTATGCCAAAGGCGAAGTCCAAGGCGAAGGGCTGGATCATCCTTGCAGGCTTTCTGGTGGTTCTGGGGTGGTTGACATACCTACTGCTTCCGAAATCACCGGCACCGGTGGCGGCGAAGTTCGAGCCGGCGGCCGAGCCTCAGAGGCCGGCAAGCTATCTCGAAGTTCCGAGCGACCCCCGTGGACAGTACACGGTGCTCGGCGTCAGTAAGGTCGACTACTCCCACGTTCAGATTGACACTTTGCGAGAAGGATCGAGCGGTACCAGCTACTCGCGGCGCCTGGTGGACTGCGGTCAGGCAAAGATCATGTATCTGGGTACTGGTGAGACGCTCCAGGAGATGGAGCGCGAAAGGCCTGACCCGGGTATGGTGCCCATCGTGGAGGGCTCTATTGCCTTCTACGTAGCGAAGAGGGCTTGCCGAGACTCGCCGATACGCAAATACACGCTCGACTGAGCACATTTCGAAGCCCCGCCATTGCGCGGGGCTTCTTGTTTCTGGAGCCTTTATGTCTGACGCCTCTGGCTGCCGCCATGTCCTGATTGATGGGCGGCAAGTGAATATTCGTGAAATGACCGTTGCCCAGGTCCGACAACTGATGGACACCATCACAGCTGATGTGATCGGCGATTCACTGCTTGGCGGTGCGTTGCGCCTGCACGACCTCGCGGTGATGTCATCGCTGACGGCCCAACAGATTGACGACATGACCCCTTCGCAGCTCGAAGACTTGGCCCTGGCCTGCCGCGAGGTGAATCGCCATTTTTTCGGAATGCTGGAGCGACTGGAGAAGGCCCTGGTGAAGCCCTAGGGCGCCTCGACCATACCATCGCTCTATTGGTGCGCGTCGGCCACCAGAACGTCCTTTCCTATCCCTGGAGCCTGTTTCTGCGGGCCCTGAAGGTGTAAGCCATGACTGATGTTGAGCTGCGGCTGACGGCCGATGACGCCGAAGCACGCCGGGCTGTCTCCGGCTTTCGCGCCGAGTATCAGAAGCTGGTCAAGGACGTCGAGCGCCCTCTACGTCAGGTCAGTGCGTTTCGTGATCTCGAGAGCCAGTTGGACAGCGGCTCGCGGACGATTCGCCGGGCGCGCGACCGAGTGCGCGAGCTCGGCGACGAGATCGCCCGTGCGGACAATCCAACCAAAGCGCTCCAGGCTAGCTACAAGTCTTCGGTTGCAGACCTGCAGCGTCTGGAGCGTGCTGAGGCTCAGCAGATTGTGCGGTTGTCCAGCATGCGAGCCGAGTTGCAGGCCGCTGGCGTTGATACCAAGAACCTGGCGGCTGAGCAAAGCCGCCTGCGCGCCGAGCTCGGCCAACGGCAGGCAGCAGGGCGTGCTGACGTAGACCTTTCTGCTGCAAGCGGGACCTTAGGCGTCGACCGTTTGCGCACATTGCAGGCTCAGCTGCGCACGCTGCCTGCCGACTACGCACGTCTCAGCCAAGCTGGATTCAAGTCGGCCGCAGAACAGTCAGCGGCGCAACTCCAGTTGCAGCGCCGTCTGGAAGAGACCAGGCGGGAGATTCAGGAGCTTACCGTAGCCAGTCAGGGCGCTGGACGCGTGCAAGGGCTCATCAACGGGGCTGCCGGGCTGGGTGTCGGCTTCGGAGTGACGGAGGCCGTCACCGCCTACATCAAGGCCGCCGACCAGGTGAAGAACCTGCAGTCGCGCCTTCGGCTGGCGACCAACGATCAAGAGGAGTTCAACACTGCTCAGCGCGAATTGGGCCGCCTGGCGAACGAGAACCAGGCGCCGATCGCCAGCCTGTACTCCCTATATACTCGGCTGGCGCCGAGCCTGACTGAATTGAAGCGGGGGCAGAAGGACCTGCTGGGCGTGATTGAGGCAGTGTCTGCGTCGACCCGTATCAGCGGCGCGAGCGCTGAGGAGGCTGACGCCTCGATCGTTCAGTTCGCCCAGGCGCTGGGCGCCGGTGCGCTGAGGGGGGATGAGTTCAACTCAGTAGCCGAGCAGACGCCCCGCCTGATGCGCGCCCTGGCCGATGGTCTGGGCGTGGCCCGAGGCGCCCTGAAGCAGATGGCCAACGATGGCCAGCTAACTGCCAACGTCGTTATCAACGCCTTGCTGAAGCAATTGCCGAAGCTGCGCGCTGAGGCCGCTGCGCTGGAGAAGACCACTGGCGGACAATTCCAGGTGCTGGCGAACGAAGCCACTCAGGCTGTCGGCGCCGTCGATGACCTGACCGGGCAAACCAAAGCCCTTGCTACTGGATTGGGCCTTGTCAGTCGTGGCCTAAAGGTAATTGGCGACGCCTTCAAGGCCTTCAACAAAGGCGGATTCGGGGCGCTCTTCGAGTTTGACCGGCAGTCCACGCAAGACAACGCCATTGCTGAGGTGGAGAAGTCGATCGCCCGCGTCATGGCCGCGAAGAAGGAACTGCAGGACAACGGAAACCTGAGCATCCTGAATTTCCTTCGCTTCGGCGCTGCCGACATGGCCGAACTAGACCGTCAGCAGGCCCAGTACGAGGAGTATCTCGACAGCCTCAAGGCCGCGCGCCAGAAGGCTGAGAATGACGCCAAGCAGAAGCGGACGGTGAAGGCGGAGGTGGAGGAGGCGAAGGACCGCGAGCGGAACTATCAGGAACAGCTTCGGGCTCTGGATGGGTTTGCTGGCAGCGAGCGCGCGCTACAGGCTGCACGTGAGGCCGGCGAACGTGGGTTCCAGGATCGGATCGACCGCGCCCGGCAGGGAGGTCTGGCCAAGCTGAAGGGCTACCTGAACCAGCAGTATCAGGAGCTGAAGAAGGCCCAGGCCAACTACGAGCAGGTGGTCGGCGAAACCGAAACGATCCTGAAGCCCTTTAAGGACCTGACGCAGTCCTTCAAGGATGGCACCGTTGGGCCAGCGGCATCGGCCAGCTACGGCCAGGTGCAGGATCTGAAGTTGAAAGCACGGTCGAGGATCGACAGCGACCCGCAGAAAGCCATCGAGTACGCCAACAAGGCGCGAGAGGCCCTCGAGCAGTTGCTGTCGGCCGGTGAGAACACCTACGGCCTTCAAGGTGTGGCGGTGGAACTCGAGGACATTGCCACCGCCGCTCAGGAAGTACGGAAGGTCCGTGCGGCTGATATCCAGACCAGCGTTCAAGACAGTATTTCCGAGCTTGTTCGCCAGGCGGATGCACTGAAAAACCTGAGCGTTACCGTCTCCTGGGATCAGGCCAACGAGGAGCAGATCAAGGCTCGTATGCTGGCGCTGTCTCAGCAGATCGCGGAACAGCTCAAGTTCAAGGTGCAGGTGACGGCGCCGGATGTCGACTCGAACGTAGCGAGGGTTACTGCCGACACGTCGTCGCAGCCTGCCTATGCCGATGGGGGCTGGACGGGACCAGGGGCGCGTCTACAGCCGGCCGGTGTTGTTCACGCTGATGAGCACGTCCAGCCGAAGCGCGTGGTCAACGAGCCTGGAGCGCTCACGTTCCTGGAGCGGGTCCGCCGGAATGGCTTCACCAAAACGATGGCTGATCTTCGGTCCCGCTTCGCGAGCGGGATGCCTGGTTACGCTGACGGAGGTCTCGTAGGTGCTGTGACAATCCCGAGCATTCCTGCCGCCTCGTCGTCGCTTGTATCAGGTCCGGTAGGCGAAAGCCTGGGAACAGTCATCCTGAACTTGAATGGACAGTCCTACACCATGCAGGCCGGAGGTGATCAGCTCGCCGCGCTACATCGTGAAGCAATGAAGAAAGGCAATCGCCGCAAGAACTAAGCCCCGCCCTGCGGGGCTTCTCTTTTCTGGAGCACCTGAATGTCTCTACCCATGGTCATGCTGGGCGGCCTTCCCATCGTGCTGCATGCCGGCACGGTAGCCCAGTCCATCACGCCACTGGGCGGCCCGGAAGTTCTCCGGCTCACCAGCGGTGCCGGGGTGCAGCAGACCCACTGGCAGCGCTCGGCGATCGCTCTCAGCGGCTCCGGCTATATGCCGCCAGGGCTGGACGGGCTCGACTACACACAGCCGCTGGAGCTGCGGTGCACCAAGCAATTGAGCATCGTCAGCACCGGCCGCAGCTTCCAAGTGATCGGCACGCCTAGGCCGGACTTCCCTGTCTACGCACTGGCGCTGGTCGGCAAGGAGTGGGTAAGCGCGGAACTGACCTTGACCGGTAGTGCGGCAGAGGTCGCCGAGGTTCCTGGCGCATCGCTCTACCAAGTCCTGTGGATGCCCATGTTCACCGTTTCGGCGAAGCGGCCTCAGGGAGACATGGACCCGGGCAACGGTGCCACGCCTCACGGCTGGCAGATCACCTGCGAGGAGCTGTAAATGCAGATCAACGGCGCCCCGCTGAACTCGTTCGCGCTGAACTCTGCTGGCGCGATCCAGGGCGGCGAGGTTGAGCCAGTGCCGGCCCCTCAGTCGACGCTGTGGTCCTGCCGGATCATGCTGGGCGACGAAGATGTCACCGCGCAGGTTACCGGCAGCATCCGCATTGAGCGAGAGGAGGGGGCGGCCGCCATCGCGGAGTTCTCCCTGTACCTGCCTGAGGCCGTCGTCGACGTGGTCGGCTGGACTGGCCGTGCTGTCGAGATCTACTACCGTGAGACCCTGGACGCTGGATGGCTCGAGGAGAAGAGATTCTCGGGATGGCTGGAGCAGCCGAGCTACGACCCGCGAAACCGTATCGTCTCTTGCGAGGCGACCGACCGCCTACAGGACCTGGTCGAAGCGATGGAGATCGCCGATATCGACGCACTCGTGGGCGGCATCTGGACTGTCGATGTGTTCGAGGCCACTGACGGGCGAAGTCGCTGGGACTATGCCGGCGAGCGCCTGGCGTCCGTTGCTGGCAGCCTGGATCGCTCCGTCGCTGGCGCGCTTCGGTTGACGCCTTGGGCTGCGCAGGCACCCCTGAAGCGGTTCGCCTCCGGCACAACCATCGACGGCTCCCTGTCTGTGGATATCGCCAAGCTGTCTGACCGCGTCAACCAAGTCGAACTTGACCTCAAATATCGGTTCAGCCGCCTCCGCGAGAGGCACCAGGCTTTCAATTGGGAGCATCCGGATATTCAGGGCTGGTCGGTGGACAATGGCTTCTGTATCTGGCGCGCCAACTCCACAGAGCTGCCAACCATCGACATGCTCGAGGAGGCGCTTAGCTCGGCTGGGTACAACCTGCTCGCCGGTGCGGAATTGCTAACGGTGCCGCTTTCCGGGGTGTACTGCGACCCGCCGCAGGCCTGGCGCAACGACTTCGACAACCTACTGCTGGCCGCCGACGTGGTGGGGGGGATGCGCTGGGTGCAACCGGTCACGGAGAGCTATGCGCTCACCGTTGTGGCCTCGGAAAGCATCGCCCAGGCCGGGCCGGTGCTACGGAGAGATGGTGCTTCACTGGAAAGTGAGCTGGCACGAGCAGATGACTGGGAGTCGGCCGAGTTCACCGGGCCGGAGTCAGATGCAGCCCAAGACGCCATTGGAGATTATCTGGTCGACCTACGTGAGACGGAGAGGCTGGAGCTTGTCGCGTCATGCATTCTGTCTGGAGCCCGCGTTACCGCTCTCGGTTCGCACCGCGGAAACAAGGTCTCGTGGCAGGTGCCGACCTCCATGGCGCTTGGCATTGACCTCGTGCACACGTTGCTCATGGAGGACCGCATTCGCGCCCAGGGCAAGGTCTTCTCCCTGATCGACGAGTACGACATCGAGGGGCAGACAGCCATCAGCACCATCACCCTGGCCATCAGTCGAGGCGGTGGCACGATTGACGATCCGCTTACCCTGCCGCCTCCGCCGAACAGCGAGGTAACAGGTGAGGTGCCCGAGCTGATCCAGCTGCCGACCCAACTGCGCGGTCGCGGCCTGATGACCTACGACGATGAGTTGGATGGGTTCGCCGGCAACTACGACGAGTTGGATATTGGCTCGCCGCCGGACGCCTTCCCGCGCCGGCACCAGATGACCGCGCCGGAAGTGCCGGCCGAGCACCGTGACGAGTTCACCGCTTCGACATCGCGAACCTACAGGGTCGCCATCCCCAACGACCTGCTGGAGCTGTAGTCATGACCCTTGCCGATGAGCGCCGCGCGATCGCTGGCGGGATAACGGCTGCCCGCAAGTCTCAGCAGCTGGTGAGCGACCTGCAGTCGCTCGAGAGCCAGCGGCGGAAGATCGGGGAGTTGAACGAGCTGGAGCGCCGCGGTTCCCGGCCGGCAACACCGGGGCGCGCGGTGTACAAGGCGCCGTCCTCCACCAGCTCCGGCGGCATCGCGAGCCCCCTGGTCGAGAAGACCAAGGCCGAGGGCGCCTCGCAGGTGCCAGACCGTGACTACTACGCCGACGGCCTGACCAGTAGCGACGGCCTGCTGATCCTGCCGGCGATTAAGACGCTGCGGATGACGGACGCCAACGGCGCCGACGTTGAGTTCCAATTGGCCGATCCGAAGGGGACCTTATGACCGTACCGCCCTGGGGCTGGCCGTGGCACGGCCGGCTTGATAGCGACGGCCTGCACCTGCCCAACGGCATGCTGATCAACACGATCTACATGCCCGGCGACATGCCCTGGCTGACGTATCGCCACCAGGTGCCCGGCATTGCCGAGGTGGAGCGCAGTGAGGATGAATTGGCCGCCGACCAGGCTGCCGGCCGGGAGTGGCGGAATCAGTCGATCCTCTGCGGTCGGTACTTCAACCTCTACAACCGCGACCTGGGAGGCTGGGTCTACAGCGCGCCGGACGGCAGCAACTGGACTATCAACCTGGAGGGGCAGTCGGCCACCCTGTTCGGTGTGCTCGGCGGCAAGCAGGTTGTTCGCTCGATGCCGGTCACCTGGCCGGAAGACCTCGGGCAATCCACGCCGGTCATCTCCGGTGCTGTGGTGAAGCGGGACAACGCCCCTGTGGATATCTCGCCGGACGGCTCCCGCGCGGTGCTGATGCTCTACATGGAAGACCCGGATAGCACCATCGCGCCGGGTGTGAGGCCAATTCCCCTGGGGTTCCTGCTGGTGACCGTCACCGGCGATCGCCAGACAGGCTTCGCCGCCGAGGCCTCGGTGTTGCGCACCAGGCTCCAGACGCTGGGCACGTACATCGGGCAGGACGCCTATTCCGGCGAGCTGCGCGAGTCCCGCTGGACGGTGGGCCCGCCGTACCCGCACGACCCGGAGAACCCGGTGGTGGTGGACCGGCCGGCGGCGTCTGATCCTCCCGGTACGGTGTATGCAGGCATCGACGTGAACGGCCAACTTGCCCGGTATGCGGTTCGGGAGGGGACGCGGACAGACGCGGTGCAGAACAAGATCCTGGCCGTGTGGTTCAACGCCGCCGGTGAACTGGTGGACTGCACGCTGGATTTCCAGATCCTCTACGCCTGGAACTACCCGGCCGCCGCGTTCAACGTCGGGCCGTCGCCCACCTCGATCACCCGCACCACCTCGAACACCACCACCTACACCCTAACCCTGAAGGTCGGCGGCGAGCTGGCAACGACGATGGAGGAAGTGGTGGTGCACACGGAGCACTGGGAGAACCAGGCTGGCACCGTCGAGCAGACGGAGACGCTCAACGGCGAGGACGTGACGGGGCAGTTCAACCCCATCGCGGGCACCTGGGCACCGGTGCCGTTCGACTTCACGAACTGGACGCAGCAGCAACAGTGCCTCATCCGGTCGCGCCTGCGGCCCTTCGACTGGGTGCGCTACTCCAACAACCTGATCGGCCTCTATGTCCGCGTGCAGCCGGATGAGCTGTATATCCAGCACTACCGCGGGCCAGCGGCGCCAGTCGCTGGCGGGGAGGCCTACCAGGTCCGGCGCGCTGACCTGGAAGAACCCGACTCGATCTTTGGGCCGTTGCGCTACGGCTCACTCAATCCCATTACCGGGGAGCACACAGCCCCCAGTGACGGAAACAGCATCTCGACTTGGATGTGACCCATGCAGCGCTTCGTAAACAACTTCTTTGCCCAGCTTACGGACGGGCTGGCGGCTTCCGGTGCCGTGCTGCCGATCTCGGCCGAGGCGGCCGCGAAACTCACGATGGGCGCAGGCGACCACTACCTCCTGACTCTGGTCGGCACCCTCGATCCCAGCCAGCAAACTGTCGTGGAGATCGTGAAGGCCACGCCGGGCGCTGGTGGGGCCATCGCGATCGAGCGCGCCCAGGAATCGACCGGCGCCGGCAGCTGGCCCGCCGATACCTGGGTTTTCTGCGGCATGACGGCCGGCACCCTCGGCGGACTGTTCAGCACGCTGGCCGCCCAATCGGACGCCATCGCTGACCAAGCCGAACTGATTGGCCTGCTGCAGGAAAGCATCTCCGGCCAGTCGGCGTTGATCAGTCAGATGCAGGGCGACATCTCTGAGCAGTCGACCATGATCGGCCAACTGCAGGACAGCATCACTGACCAGTCAGTCCTGATCGGGCAGCAGCAGGGCGTCATCCAGGACCTGCAAGTTCGGGTTACCGCGCTTGAGGGCGGAGGTGCGCCGGACGGCGTGTTGATTGATGGGACAGGCAATTACCTGGTCGACGGCCAGGGCAACTATCTGAGTGGAGCATGACATGGCGAACGTCCAACACATCGTTACCGGGGCAGGCGTCCCGACCAGCGCGCCGCCCGCAGTGGGCGCTCATTACATCGACACCACGAACAAGAAGAGCTACGTCTCCACCGGCACCGCATCTGCCTCCGACTGGGGGCAGCCGTTGCAGACAGGTACGTTGCCGATCGTCACTGGCACGACGGCGCCCAGTGCGGCCCCTCCTGCCGTTGGTGCGCACTACATCAACACCACGGCCAAGCGCACCTATATCGCCGTCGGCACTGCCTCCTCGACCGACTGGCTGCCGCTGGTGACTGGCGCCGCCTCGGTGGTGGTCACCGGCACAGCGGCGCCGAGCACCGCACCGCCATCGGTCGGCGCCATGTTTGTGGACACCACCGGCAAAGCTGTTTATCTGGCCACCGGTACCGCATCGGCGGCTGACTGGGGTGCGCCTGTATTCACGGGTGATCCGCCCGCCGGCGGAGGTGGTAACGGCGTCGAGTACGCCCTGACCACCGACGAGTTCGCTCCTGGCAACACGTCGGCAATCGCCTGGCCAGCAGGGCAGACGGCACTCCAGATCAGCGCGGGCGGTGCTAATACCACGTTCACAGTGACCATGCGCAGCATGGGGGCCGAGGATAACGTCCATGAACTCCTGTTGTTGGTGAAGGGCTCACCGACTCAGAAGACGCTCAAGATCATCCCTGGCGTGGACTTCAGCACCTCGACTCATTCGGTGTATGTGGTACCGGAATCGGCGGGCACGCCTACCGACGCGGGCGACAACTCCTACACCTTCCCGATCGCGAACAGCATTAACGTGTTCCGCTTCGTTCGCTCCTACGACAACACCGTGATCATCCCGCAGCTGCAGCCCAGCGAATAGGTCCAGCATCACGTCACGACGTCCGGCGGCAGCAAGATGGTCCGGGAGGATATGAGCGTGAACACCTCGGGCGGTACCTCCGTGGTGGCCGGACAGAATGCCTTCGTCAGCGCTGCCAGGTGAGGGGGCGTCTCTGAGCTTGCCTCAGTGCGACTTTGAGATTTAGGGGGGGGAGGGACGGCAGCTACCGACCCATAGCGGACGCTCGCAGGCGGTTCGCCCACGTCGGTATCGGTATATGCCCGCTACTGGCGGGGAACGGGCGTCCGCAATGTGACCTTCTGTAGCCAGACCTGCTCAGCCCAATCGCCCTAGTCGCCCCAGTTCGACCAGCGTCTCGACCACGCACTTAACCTTGGGCCGCAAATGTGCCGCCCTTGGCCAGACCGCGTACACGTCCACCAGATCCTGGGTGTACTCATCCAGCACAGTCACCAGGCGCCCTTCGGCGATGTGCTCTCGCACCAGTGACTCTGGAATCTGGCACAGCCCCAGACCGGCAAGCGTTGCGTCGACAATCGCATCTCCATCACTGAGCTGGTGCGTCGCCGGAGGGCTGAATCGTTGTGCCGCCCCCTCGATAGAAACCCGCCAGGATAAGGGCTGGTCGCGCCGATACCCCAGGATACCCTGATGGAACGCGAGGTCATCGAGAGTGACCGGGGTGCCGCGCTTTTCGAGGTACTTCGGCGCACCGCAGATCACCCATCGCTGACTGGTCAGGCGACGTGCGATCAATTCAGTCGAGTCCTTCGGCTCCCCGAAACGGATCGCCAGGTCTACCCCCTCCTCAATGGGGTCGATTAGGTGGTCGGCGAATGTCATCGTGAAATGCAGATCGGGATACCGACACCCGATATCCAGCAGAATCGGCATCATGACTTTGCGCCCGAAGACCACCGGCATGTCGATGCGCAGGCGACCGGATGGACTGATGGCACGAGCCCCCAGGCTGTTCTCGGCGGCGCCAATTTCCTCCAGGGCAGCGGAGCAGGCCGCGAAGTACGCCTGACCGTCCGCAGATAATGTCACCCGCCGCGTCGTACGGAGAAATAGCTTTACCCCCAGCCGCTCCTCTAGACGGGCGATCGATTTGCCTACCGCCGACTTGGAAACGCCCAACAACGCAGCTGCGTCCGTGAAGCTGTGAGCGCGCGCTGCCACCACGAAGGTGGTGATTCCGCTCAAGGATTCGATGGGGAGCATGGGAAGCCTTTGTAGAAAGTAAGTCTACATAGTGGCAATAAGTAGCGCATTTATCGAGCTGAAAGTCATCCATAGAATTTCGAGCAAACGCTGGCCGGCTCTCCTTCACCTAGTCAGCTCCTCACTCGTTTATGGAGACCCTATCAATGCCCCTCGCTATCTGGGCCCTTGCAATCGGAACGTTCGGGATCGGCACCACCGAGTTCGTCATCGCCGGGCTGTTGCCGCAAATGGCTGCCGAATATGGCATCACCATCCCACAAGCCGGGTACCTGGCAACCTCCTATGCACTGGGCGTTTTTATCGGTGCACCGCTGTTGATCATTCTTGGGGGCCGGTTGCCGCGTAAACGAATGCTCGCGGTATTGATGATTCTCTTCGTCCTGGGAAATCTCATGACGGCCGCCGCAGCGAGTTTCCCAGTGGCACTGCTCGGCCGAGTGATTACCTCGCTGACCCACGGAGCCTTCATTGGCATAGGATCGATCCTCGCCGCTGAACTGGTAGCGCCCAACAAACGGGTCAGCGCGATTGCCTTCATGTTTTCGGGTATGGCGCTGGCCACCCTGCTCGGTGTGCCTGCCGGCACCTGGTTGAGCCAGCTCATTTCCTGGCGGGCGACGTTCTACGCCATCACTGCTATCGGCATCATCGGCTTGCTAGCAGTCGTCTACATGATTCCCGATGTCGGCGCGAATAAAGGTGCCAACGTTCGTCAGGAGCTGGCAGCGTTCAAGAACTCCAGGGTGCTGCTGGCGATGGGTATCACCGTTCTTGGCCCAGCTTCGTTCTTCACCTCGATCACCTACATCGCGCCCATGATGACGGAAGTCGCCGGCTTCTCTGAGTCCGCAGTTGTCTGGCTGATGATGGCCTTCGGCATCGGTCTGTTTGCCGGGAACACTCTCGGCGGACGCTTTGCAGATCGCTCGCTGATGCCGCTGCTCTACATCACACTGCTCGCTCAGGCCATCGTCCTGTTCGTTTTCGCGTATACCGCGCACAGCCAGTGGATGTCCGTCTTGTGCATTGCGCTGATGGCGGGCTTTGGCTTTGCCACCGTGTCGCCCATTCAGAAACTGGTTCTGGATAAAGCAGCGGCTGCGGGCGCTCCTACCCTCGCCGCCGCTGTGAACATCGGTCTCTTCAACCTAGGCAATGCCATCGGCGCCTGGGTAGGGGGCTGGGTGATCAGCACGGGTTTCGGCCTGGTTGCCCCGAATTGGGCCGGCGGAGTGTTGTCACTCGGCGCTCTGGCACTGGCGCTGATATCTGGCGCACTGGACAGGCGCGAAGCCATGGGCCTTCCGCAGCAGGCTTGAGCGAGGAATAGCGAGGGACTTCGGCAGAAGGGGAGTGCTCTTTACTGCTGAACAAATGTTCAGCTATAAGGGTACTCCTGAGCTCATGGCGCGCCGAGCGTCGGCGGAACACCACAGCTTTCTTCCCCGAGGGCGGTTTACTCCGCCTCTTCCCAGCTCTTCGCTGAACCGGAGTGCCCATGCGTAACCAGCTCTTCAGAACTCGCATTACCGAGATGCTCGGGATCCCTCATCCCATTCTTTGTGGCGGTATGGGGCCTGGGGTGTCAGACGCCAACTATGTCGCGTCGGTGGTCAACGCAGGCGGGATGGGATTTGTGGTTGCTGCCGGCTTCCCCGATCTGGACGAACTCCGTGAACAGCTTCGTCGGTGTCGCAGCCTCACCTCGGGGAAAGGGTTCGGGGTGAATCTCTACCTTTCTGGCCAGGCCGGCGCGACCGAGCGCTTGCGCCAGCAGATGAGGATCCTTGCCGAGGAAGAAGTCCTCTGTGTCGAGACATCGGGTGGAAGCCCGGAAGCTGTCCTGCCGGCGCTGCAGGAAGCGGGCATCAAGGTTCTGCACAAGGTGCCGGCGGTTCGCTACGCGCGCTCAGCCGCACGTCTTGGCGTGGATGCGGTGATCGTCGTTGGCAATGACTGCGGCGGCCATCCAGGAACCTACGGCATCAGCAGCATGGTTCAAGCCGCCCATGCACCAAAAGAGGTTCCCGTCCCGGTGGTTATCGGTGGCGGGATTGGTACCGGAAGCCAACTGGCGGCGACGCTGTTGATGGGAGCCGATGCCGTCCTGATGGGGTCGCGGATGCTGGTAGCCGAGGAGCTGTGGATTCACCGCCAGTACCAGGAACGACTGGTTAAGAGCGATGGGACAGAAAGCATTATCGTGAAGACCGGCCTGCGGCAACATCACCGAGTCCTGAACAATGACAGCGCCAAGGCTGTTGCAGCATTGGATGCAGCGGGAGCGAGCGATTTCGAAAGCTATCGCCCTCACGTCATGGGCACGCTGACCACCCAAGCCTACAAGACAGGAGATAGCCGCCAAGGCATGCTCGATTACGGCCCATCGATCGTATTTGCCGACGCCGTGCAAAGCGTGGAAGCCATTTTTGACTCGGTGCTCGATGATGCGCGCCATGCGATGAGGCGTCTTGAAGGTCTGAGCTGCATCGGGTAATCGAAAACAACCTCGATCCGGGGTTCAAGCTGCCAAGGAGTGGCGGCAGCATCCGACCATAGCGGACACTCCAGAGGCCAGGCGCTCGGCATCATTCGCCTTTTGCGCAGGCTGATCGGGCCAAGTACTGATTGTGACGCTCCGCTGATGAGATGCCAGCACCTCTTGAAAGTCATGCTGCTTTCACATTTCTTGCTGTAGGGCAGGCGAAGAAGGTGCCTTCATCGATAGCATTGCTTGCCGCACCACAGTGATTGCACTCACTGAGTGCGATTCCACTGAGCCCAGAATGGCCGGCATACCCTGAAACTAGGAGGCTCCGGCCAGCGGCGTAGGGCATTACGATGCGCTGGAACAGGGTGAACCGCATGAAGCCGAAAGCTGCCTGGCCAATGGATCTACGCTCGTTGATTCTCGGACTAGTCCTACTGTCGGTGTTGGCGACACTGGCCAATAGTCTGACCATGGCTTACAGAGTCCAGCGTGACGCTCTGATCGAGCACGCATTAGCCTCCAACAGCGCCGCCTACGCATCCAAGGTCGCTTCCAGCATCAGTGAGTTCCTGCGTTCGACACAAAGTCACCTGCGCTACAGCGCTGGCGAACTGAGCAAGCATTGGGGTGACGCGTCACGCTTGCGAGAAGAGGCGGTGCGAATGCAGACGCAGGACATCGACTTCAACTCCATCGCCATCGTCGATGCCAATGGCAAGGTATTGCAGGCCTATCCGGATGCATTGCAGATCATCGGCACAACGCTGCGTTCAGAGAGCATCCAGCAAGCGCTGCAGACTCGTCGCCCACAAATCAGCCCCGCCTATGTTTCCGTGGCTGGCAACCTAGTGGTGTTCATCTCGCAGCCGATCTTCGATGCCGCCGGAAACTTTCTCGGCACCGTCGGCGGATCTGTCTATCTGCGCAAGCAGAGCGCACTGCATACCGTGATCAGTAGTCATTTCCATCACGAAGGAACTTTTGCTTTCGTTGCCGACGGAAACCGTCGTCTGCTGTTCCATCCAGAGCAGAGTCGCATCGGCGAAAAGCTCGACTGGAGCAAGACGGTCGACGCTGCGCTGCGGGGCGAAAGCGGATCGATGGAGGTGCCGAACTACCTGGGAGTCCCAATGCTCGCCGGGTACGCCTTTGTGGAAAGCGCCAACTGGGCGGTAGTCGCTCAGCAGCCCCGCGAGATAGCGTTGGCGCCGCTTGGAAGGCTGATGCGCGACATGATCCTGGAGATGGTTCCGGCCGGGCTGATTGGGCTGATCCTGGTCTGGTACGGCGCAGCGCTGATAGCCCGTCCTCTTCATGAACTCGCATCAATCGCCGAGCAATTGTCAGCGCCGCAGACTGCGGAGCAGTTGAAAGCGGTAAATGCCTGGTATCCCGATGCCTCGGCGATCCGGCAGGCCATGCTGGCTGGCGTGCAGTTGCTGCAGCAGAAACTGGGACGGCTGAGCCATGAGGCGCAAACTGACTCCCTTACAGGCCTCGCCAATCGTCGAGCCATGGGCGCGCTTCTGCAGTTGTTGGAGCAAACGGGCCAGGAGTACTCGGTTCTTGCGCTGGATATCGATCACTTCAAGCGCGTCAATGACACCTATGGCCATGATGCGGGAGATGTAGCGCTGCAGCAGGTAGCGGCTGTGCTCCAGGAATACACCCGTGCGGGCGATTTGGCATGTCGGGCTGGAGGAGAGGAGTTCACGCTCATCCTGCCGGGCACGTCCTTGGCGACGGCGCAGGCTATTGCCGAGCGTATTCGAGAAACAATCGCTGCTCGTGAAATCCCACAGATCGGTCACGTCACAGTCTCCATCGGTGTGGCGAGTTGCGACAGTGACGACGAGTCGGCGGAGGCAACACTCAAGCGGGCAGATCAATGCCTGTATCAGGCCAAGAAAGGTGGGCGTAATCGGGTCGTATCGGTCAACACTGGGTAGTAACTACTGACAGAGGGATACATCGCCCTTGCTTTCATCGACGCCTTCAAGTCTAAAAATCGAGCCTTGGTGGCGTCCGCTATTGGCCGATTGCTGTCTCAGGTGAGAGGCAGCTACCGACCCAAGCGGACGCTCGCTCAATGGGCGCTGCGATAAAACAGCCAGGTAATGAACGCTACGAATGGAGCGAATAGAACCAAGCCGCCGACCACGACTGCCCAGCCCCAGGCGAAGCCGCTTTCCCCTCTGAACCGGTCACCGCTCAGAAAGCGTAATACGCGGACACCGATGCGGTGTGCCAGATAGCTGAGTATGAAGTCTTCGAGGAAGTCCATCTGATATCTAGGTGCGCGATTTCCAAGTGGGCGAATGGAGTAAAGCTCAGCTTGAGGTGATCGGAGGCGGCCGTCCCCTTCTGGCCGATTACTGCCCCTAGCTAGAGGCAGCTACCGAACGCGTCACGCGGGGAAGGCGGTGGGCGAGTTGTGCTGACAGGCCTTAGCCACAGAAAATGATCACCCGCGCTCGTTCAATTGCGGGGCGGAGAGTCGCCCCGGCGAATACGGATGGATGGTCAAGCGCGGAGCAATACCCACTTTGCGCAGACTGCCGCTAGGGTGTGGGTGGCAAGTCAGTGATTATCTGGCGCCCAGCACTGCAAGACCTTCAGGTATTAAAACGCCAGTCTCAGACCGGCGTTTTCTTGTGCTGCTGGCGATACTCGCCTGGCGTCTGGTCGGTCCAGCCCTTGAAGCTGCGATGGAATGAGCGCGACTCGGTGAAGCCCAGGTACTGGGCGATGTCCTGGATGGGCAGGTCGCTGTGCACCAGGTAGTGCTCGGCCAGTTCCTGGCGCAGTTCGTCGAGGATCTGCTGGTAGCTGGTGCCGGCCTGCTGCAGGTGGCGCTGCAGGGTGCGCACGGTCATCTCGAAGCGTTCAGCGACCCGCTCCTTGCGTGGCAGGCCGTCCTTGAGCAACAGGCGCAGGGCGTTCTTCACCCGTAGCGGTAGCGGCTCGTCGTCGTCCAGTTCGGCCATCAGCGCCAGAGCGTGTTCTTCCAAGGTGCGCAGCAGGTTGGCGTCGGCCTGGCGCAATGGGTAGGTCAGCAGTTGCAGGGGCACCAGCAAGGCGCTGAAGGACTGGTCGAAACGTACCGGGCAGCCGAACAGTTGCTCGTATTCGGCAACGTCGGTGCCTTCGGGCTGTGCGTGCTCGAACCAGACTTCCTGCGGCGAACCATTGGTGTCGGCAATCCAGCGCGCGTAGAGCAGCCAGGACGCCAGCACGTTCTCCACCATATGCCGGCGAATCTGCGCGGCCTCGTGGCGACAGTTCCAGATCAGCTTGATGTGATCCTCGCCCGGTTCCAGGCGGCTGACTCCCATGTCGCCGACCAGCTTTTCGTAGGGAATGATGCGGCCCATGGCTTCGCCCAGGTTGGCGCAGTTCATGGTGATATACCCCAGCACGCTCCAGGAGCCAGGCTGGACGAAGCGTGCCGAATGCAGCCCGAACAGCGGGTCGCCCGAGTGCGCACACAGGTGCTGCAGCAGGCGCTCGTGGGCCTCGCTGGGCAGGCGCTGGCTGTTGTCGCTCAGTTGCGAGCGCTCCAGGCCCGCGGCCTTGAGGGCAACGTCCAGGTCCATGCCGAGGGACTCGGCGTGGCGCAGGTATTTGAGCAGTGCGGGAATGGAGGTATAGCCGAGGGAATGCATGGCGTTCGTTCTTGTTCTGGTGTCTCGATCGGCAACTGCGCCTGTCTTGATCCGACAGTGACAGGGCAGGGCGGCTGGCTAGTATAGGCAGCCATCAAGCGGCACCGAAATAGCAATCTAACGGGCAAACACAGACCCTGAATAAAAGGAGCGGGCATGCGACGCTGGAATGGCTGGGGCGAGGAAACAACGGTAGTGGAACTGCCCGACAATGGGCGCGGTTTTCTTGCCGAGCTGGTGGGCCCCGGCCTGACGCTGCCCGATGCGACGCTGGAGCAGGTGCTGGCCAAGGTGCCGGCTTCGCGTCTGCCCGAGCACCCGCTGGTGGTGCGCGAAGCCCGCGACCGCCTGCTGCACGCCCGCGGCCAGAGTCTGCCGGATTGGCTGGCCATGCGCGAAGGCGAATTCGGCGTGTTCCCTGATGGCGTGGCCTACCCGCAGACCGCCGAGCAGATCCGCGAGTTGCTGAAGTTCGCCGAGCTCTGGGATTGCCTGGTCATCCCCTACGGTGGCGGCACGTCGGTGGCCGGCCACATCAACCCGCCAGCATCCGACCAGGCGGTGCTGACTGTTTCCCTGGAGCACATGAATCGCCTGCTGGAACTGGACGAGCAAAGCCTGATCGCCACCTTCGGCCCCGGCGCCAACGGCCCGCAGGTAGAGAGCCAGCTGCGTGCCCGCGGCTATACGCTCGGTCACTTCCCGCAGTCCTGGGAGCTTTCCACCCTCGGCGGCTGGGTGGCCAGCCGCTCCAGTGGTCAGCAATCGCTGCGCTACGGGCGCATCGAGCAGCTGTTCGCCGGCGGCACCCTGGAAACCTTCGCCGGCAGCCTGGACATCCCGACCTTCCCGGCATCCTCCGCCGGCCCTGACCTGCGCGAAATGGTGATGGGGTCCGAGGGGCGCTTCGGCATCCTTTCCTCGGTGAAGGTGCGGGTGACGCGCATTGCCGAGGATGAACGCTTCTATGCGGTGTTCCTGCCGTCCTGGGAGCAGGCGCTGGAAGGCATTCGCACCCTGGTGCAGACGCGCGTGCCGCTGTCCATGCTGCGCCTGTCCAACGCCATCGAGACCACGACCCAACTGGCCCTGGCCGGCCATCCGGGGCAGATCGCCTGGCTGGAGCGCTACCTGAAGATGCGCGGCGCAGGCGATGGCAAGTGCATGCTGACCTTCGGCGTCACCGGCGATCGCGCCCAGAATGCCACTTCTCTGCGTGCCGCGCGGCGTCTTCTCAAGGGCTTTGGCGGGGTGTTCACCGGCACCCTGCTGGGCAAGAAGTGGGCGCAGAACCGCTTCCGCTTCCCTTACCTGCGCGAGGCGCTTTGGGAGAACGGCTACGTGGTCGACACCCTGGAAACCGCCACCGACTGGTCCAACGTCGACAACCTGCTCAACCGCATCGAGGCGAGCCTGCGCGAGGGCCTGGCCGCCGAGGGCGAGCGCGTGCACGTGTTCACCCACCTGTCCCACGTCTATGGCGAAGGCTCGAGCATCTACACCACCTACGTGTTCCGTCCGGCCGCCAGTTATGCGCAGACGCACGAGCGCTGGCGCAAGCTCAAGCACGCTGCCAGCCAGACCATCGCCAACAACCGCGGCACCATCAGCCACCAGCACGGCGTGGGCAAGGACCACGCGCCCTACCTGCCGGTGGAGAAGGGACCGCTGGGCATGGCGGCGATCAAGGCGCTGGCCGGGCATTTCGACCCGTCCGGCCGGCTCAACCCCGGCACCCTGCTGCAGGACTGAGCCCATGCCTGCCTGGAATGCGGCCTGGCGTGCGCAGGCGCTGCCAGAACTGGCGGCGCGCGACTGGGACCTGATCGTCGTCGGTGGCGGCATCACCGGCGCCGGCATCCTGCGCGAAGCGGCGCGGCGCGGTTGGCGTTGCCTGCTGGTGGAGCAGCGTGACTTCGCCTGGGGCACCTCCAGCCGGTCCTCGAAGATGGTCCATGGCGGTCTGCGCTATATCGCCAAAGGCCAGTTCGGCCTGACCCGCGACTCGGTGCGCGAGCGCCAGCGCCTGCTGGGCGAGGCGCCGGGACTGGTCGATCCACTGAGCTTCATCATGCCGCACTACCAGGGCGGCTTCCCCGGTCCGCGTGTGTTCGGCACGCTGCTGTCGCTTTACGACGCACTGGCGGGGCGGCGCAACCATCTGTTCTATCGCCTGGAAGAACTGCGCTACCTGGCGCCGGGGTTGAAGGAAGATCGCCTGCTGGGTGGCACTCGCTTTCAGGATGCAGTGACGGACGATGCGCGTCTGGTGATGCGCGTGCTCGGCGAGGCGCGCGCAGAAGGCGGTGAAGCTCTGAACGGCCTGAAGGTGATCGAACTGGAGCGCCGCGATGGTCGTGTTCAGGGGCTGGTCGCCGAGGACAGCGAAAGCGGCCAGCGCTACACCTTCCGCGCCCGCGCCGTGGCCCTGGCTACTGGCGCCTGGGCCGATGCCTTGCGGCAGAAGCACGGCAGCGAGCACATCCGTCCGCTGCGCGGCAGCCACTTGCTGTTACCGGCCTGGCGCCTGCCGGTGGCCCACGCCTTCAGCTTCATGCATGGCCAGGACAAACGCCCGGTGTTCGTTTTCCCCTGGGAGGGCGCGACCGTGGTCGGCACTACCGACCTTGACCATCGCGATACGCTGGACGATGACGCCGCCATCAGTCGCGATGAAGTGGATTACCTGCTGGCGGCCTGCGGTCAGCAGTTCCCCGCCGCGCAGATCAGCGCCGCGGATGTGCGCTCCACCTGGGCCGGCGTGCGCCCGGTGGTCAGCGAGGGAGCACCGTCACTCAAGCCGTCGGACGAGAAACGCGAGCACGCGCTGTGGGTCGAGCCCGGCTGCGTGACCCTGGCCGGAGGCAAGCTCACCACCTTCCGCCTGCTGGCGCTGGAGGTGCTCGCGGCCTGCGCGCCGATGCTGGAGCGGCCGCTGGAAGCGGCTGGCGAGCAGGTCTTCGAGCCTGTCGAGGATATCGACCTGCCTGGGCTGACTCCGCCGCAGCGGACTCGCCTGCGCGGCCGTTATGGCCGTGCGCTGCCTGAGCTGGCGCGGGTGCTGAAAACTGTGGGTAGCGAGTGCATCGGCCATACCGATTCGCTCTGGGCCGAGCTGGCCTGGGCGGCGGAAGGCGAACTGGTGCTGCACCTGGACGACCTGCTGCTGCGCCGTACCCGCATCGGCCTGCTGCTGGCCGACGGTGGCGCCCACGAGCTGCCAAGAATCCGCGCGCTCTGCCAGCCACGCCTGGGCTGGGACGACGTGCGCTGGAAACGCGAAGAACAGGACTACCTGGCGTTGTGGCGTCGCTGCTACAGCCTTCCGAATTGACTGAAGCCCCACTGACCAAGAGCCCATGGACAATAACAATTACCTGCTGGCCATCGACAACGGCACCCAGAGCGTGCGCGCGCTGCTCTTCGATCTTCAGGGCAACCTGGTGGGCAAGGGCAAGGTTGAGCTGGAAGCCTATTTCTCCTCGCAGCCCGGCTGGGCCGAGCAGCACCCGGACTATTACTGGGAACAGCTGGGTGAAGCGTGCAAGCGCCTGTGGGCCAGCGTGGACATCGATCGCAGCTGCATCCGTGGCGTGTCGCTGACGACCCAGCGCGGCACCGTGATCCATGTTGACGAAGCGGGCCAGGCGTTGCGCCCGGCGATCATCTGGCTGGACCAGCGCCGCGCGGAACTGGAAGGTTCGATCAAGGGCCCCTGGGGCTGGTTGTTCAAGCTGGTGGGTGCGCAGGGCGCGGTGGACTACTTCCGCACCCAGGCCGAGGTGAACTGGGTTGCCCAGCAGCAACCGGACATCCACCAGCGCACGCACAAGGTACTGCTGCTTTCCGGCTTCCTCACCCAGCGCCTGTGCGGGCGTTACGTGGATTCGGTGGCTTGCAGCGTTGCCTACCTGCCGTTCGACTACAAGAAGCTGCAATGGGCCGCGCCGCGCGACTGGAAGTGGCAGGCGCTGGATGTGCGCCGCGAGCAACTGCCGGAGCTGTTCAAGCCCGGTGAAAAACTGGGTGAAATCACCGCTGAAGCCAGCCGCCTGACCGGGATTCCCGAGGGCCTGCCGCTGATCGCCGCCGGTGCCGACAAGGCCTGTGAAGTGCTCGGTGCGGGCGCCATCGACCCGACCGTGGCCTGTCTGTCCTATGGCACCACCGCGACCATCAACACCACCCGCTCGCGCTACCTGGAGACCATCCCGCTGATCCCGCCGTACCCGGCGGCGATTCCCGATCATTTCAACACCGAGGTGATGATCTACCGTGGTTTCTGGATGGTCAGCTGGTTCAAGCGCGAGTTCGGCCTGCGCGAGATGCAGCGTGCGCAGGAGTTGGGCATCGAGCCGGAAAAACTGTTCGACGAACTGGTCAACAGCGTACCCGCCGGCTCCATGGGCCTGATGCTGCAACCCTATTGGACGCCCGGCATCCGCGAGCCGGGGTTGGAGGCCAAGGGCTCGATCATCGGCTTCGGCGACGTGCACACCCGCGCGCACATCTACCGCGCCATCCTCGAAGGCCTGGCCTACGCGCTGCGCCAGGGCAAGGAGCGCATCGAGAAGCGCTCCGGCACCCGCATCCTGCGCCTGCGCGTGGCCGGAGGCGGTTCGCAGAGCGACGCGGCGATGCAACTTACCGCCGACATCTTCGGCCTGCCGGCGGAGCGCCCGCACGTCTACGAGGCTTCCGGCCTGGGCGCGGCCATCGATTGCGCAGTGGGGCTGGGGCTCTATCCCGACTTCACCAGTGCCATCGCCGCCATGACCCATGTCGGTGACGTCTTCCACCCGCGCCCCGAGGCGCAGCGCACCTACGAACGCCTGTACAGCGAGGTCTACCAGCGCATGTACAAGCAGCTCAAGCCGTTGTACCAGAGCATCCGCGAGATCACCGGGTATCCCGCCTGATCGGCAAATTAAGTTTGAGGAAATTTCCTCCCGCTAGTCTGAGTCGATATCCAGTGGACTCACCGGGAGGAAACCCACCATGACGCAACCCAAGGCCCTGCTGATCCTGCACGGCAAGCAAGCCGCCAACGATGAGGTGCGCGCCGCCGTATTGGCGACGCGTGAAGCGGGGCGCACGCTGGATGTGAGAGTGACCTGGGAGGGTGGCGACGCCCGGCGGCTGGTGGAGGAGGGGCTGGCAGCGGGCTACACGACGCTGATCGCCGGCGGTGGCGACGGCACGGTGCGCGATGTCGCCGAAGCGTTGGCCCAGGCCGGCGGCAAGGCCAGCCTGGCGATCCTGCCGCTGGGGACCGCCAACGATTTTGCCCGCGCCGCTGGCGTGCCGCTGGAGCCGGCCGCGGCGCTGGCACTGCTGGATGTGCCGGCCCGGCCCATCGACCTGGGTGAAGTCGATGGGCAGTGCTTCCTCAACATGGCCACCGGCGGCTTCGGTTCGAAGGTCACGGCCAACACCCCTGAAGACCTGAAGAAACTGCTGGGTGGCGCTGCCTATCTGCTCACCGGGTTGACGCGGTTTTCCGAGGTCCATGCTGCCCAGGGGCGTTTCACCGGGCCGGATTTCGAGTGGGAGGGCGAATTCCTCGCCCTGGGCATCGGCAATGGCCGGCAGGCGGGTGGTGGGCATGTGCTCTGCCCGCAGGCAGTGGCGGATGACGGCCTGCTGGATCTGAGCATCCTGCCGACCCCGCAGGATATGGTCGGCACCCTCGGCGCGCTGCTGGGCAGTGGCTTCGGCACCCAGGATGTTTTCGTCCGCGCGCGCCTGCCGTGGATCGAGGTGGAGGCGCGCGAAGGGCTGGACGTCAATCTCGACGGCGAGCCGCTGGAAGGACGCAAGCTGCGCTTCGGGGTGCGCCCAGCGGCGCTCTCGATGCACCTTCCAGCGGATTCGCCGCTGCTCTCGTCCACCGAGCGACTAAGCGCAGCGAAGGGATGATCGGTGTGGCCCGGACCGGATAAGTCGTGCATGATGGCGCTCGGCCAGTATCTTGTCGGAGAAGATGCGGCCGATAGCTATCCCGCACGACTCATTCCGAATCTGGAGCAGGCATGGCCGGTATTCTCGACACTGTCGATCAACGCACCCAACTGGTAGGCGAGAACCGCCTGGAAATCCTGGTCTTCCGCCTGGCCGGGCGGCAGCAGTTCGCGATCAACGTGTTCAAGGTGCAGGAAGTGCTGCAACTGCCGCGCCTGACCCTGATCCCGCAGCGCCATCCGATGATTTGCGGGGTGATCAACCTGCGCGGCCAGACCTTGCCGGTAATCGACCTGTCGCGCGCCATCGGCATGCGCGCGCTGACCCCGGATGCCAACAGCACCATCATCGTCACCGAGTACAACCGCTCGGTTCAGGCGTTCCTGGTGGGCGGAGTCGAGCGCATCCTCAACCTCAACTGGGAGTCGATCCAGCCGCCACCCGGTGGCGCCGGCCGCCAGCATTACCTGACTGCGATCACCAAGGTTGAAGACCGCCTGGTGGAAATCATCGACGTGGAAAAGGTGCTGGCCGAGATCGTCCCGATGAACACCCGCGTCTCCAGCGACCGCCTGGACGACACGTTGCTCAGCAAGACCCGTGGCCGCGAAGTGCTGGTGGTGGATGACTCCAGCGTCGCCATCTCCCAGCTGCGCGACACCCTCGGCCAGCTCGGCCTGCGCCTGCACGTGGCCACCGACGGCCTGCGCGCGCTGCAACAGCTCAAGCGCTGGGCGGACGAAGGGCACGACATGGAAGAAAAGCTGCTGATGGTCTTCACCGACGCTGAGATGCCGGAGATGGACGGCTACCGCCTGACCACCGAGATCCGCAACGACCCGCGCCTGCGCGACCTCTACGTAGTGCTGCACACCTCACTTTCCGGCAGCTTCAACGACGCAATGGTGAAGAAGGTCGGTTGTGATGACTTCCTTTCCAAGTTCCAGCCGGACCAGTTGGTGGAAGTAGTGCGTCGGCGCCTGCAGAAAGTCCCTGCGTAACGGGCATTTTCGGTCCGTCCAGCGGATCGCGGACCTGTGAGGGGCTTGCAGGCCGCTCCTACGCAAATGCCGCCATCGAGCGAGCGACAAGGAAAAACGCCAGGCAATGCCTGGCGTTTTTGCCTGGGCGCGAAGGTCAGCCGGCGAAATCCAGCGTCTCCTTCCAGCGGGTTTCCAGCGCCTTGGTGTCGTGGTCGAAGGGGTGGAAGCCGGGGCGGAAATAGTCCAGCCACGGGCGGATCAGGTTGACGAAGTAACCGCGGCGCGGGTGCAGCAAAACGCCCAGGCCGTGTTTCCAGCTGCGCCAGTTGAACAGCTGGCCGTCGCGTCGCAGCAGGTTGATCTGGAAGCCGGCGATGACGCCGAGGAAGATCACGGTGGTCAGCAGCATCACCGCAGTGCGGGTGAAGTAGCCGCCGTAAACCTGCTGGTAGACGTCGTAGGCCACCGCCTTGTGCTCGTTCTCTTCGACGGCGTGCCACATCCACAGCTTGTACATCTTGTCCGACTTCATCTGGCTGCTCAGGTCTTCACGCTTGAGCAACTGCTCGGCCATGGTCGCGGTGAAGTGCTCCAGGGCGCAGGTGATCGCCAGCTGATGCTTCTTGGTGGTGACCTTGCTGATGGATTCGAGCAGCACCTTGATGCGCAGCTCCAGGGTTTCCAGGTCGATGCCGTGCTCGTCGGCGTACTCGTTGTAGGCCGCGTGCTCCTTGGAATGCATGGCTTCCTGGCCGATGAAGGCGCTGACGTCCTTCTGCAGCTGCGGGTCCTGGATGCGTTCGCGCACGGCACGCACGCTGTCGACGAAGAACTTCTCGCCATAGGGGAACAGCGAGGACAGGTTGTTCATGAAGTGGGTCATGAAGGGCTGCCCGTCCCACCAGTACTTAGGCGTTTCACTGAAGGTGAAATCCATGCGGCGGACCGGGAAGTTGGCGCGGATTGGCGTGGTACTGGCGTTCATGACTAACTCCTTCTTGTTGTGCGGGCGTGGGTTCCGGAGCGCGACGCGGCAGGGGCGGCGACCCGGGCAAGCCCTGTCGTTAGTTCGTGATGCCACTTTCGAATGTGTCATCAGCTGATGTCATGTTCGAAGTCTTGTCGGACAATCGCCAGGTCATATCTGGCCGTGCCGGGGTCGGATCAGGCCAAAAGGGGGGCGACCAGCCATTGGATGGGGCTCTGTCGCGAACGCCGGAAACGACAACGGGCGCCGAAGCGCCCGTTGTCGTGGACAGCACGGATCAGGCTTCGTCGAGGGCGAAGGCGGTCAGGCTGTAGGTGGGGATCTGTGCGTCGTTGAGCTTGGTCGAGCCGCCGAGTTCCGGCAGGTCGATGATCGCAGCAGCCTCGAACACGCTGGCGCCCATGCGGCGCACCAGTTGTGCGGCGGCCAGCAGGGTGCCGCCGGTGGCGATCAGGTCATCGAAGATCAGCACGCTGTCGCCTTCGCACAGGCTGTCCGCGTGGACTTCCAGCAGGGCTTCGCCGTATTCGGTCTCGTAGGCCTGGGCCAGTACATCAGCCGGCAGCTTGCCGCGCTTGCGGAACAGCACCAGGGGCTTGTTCAGCTCGTAGGCAATGATCGAACCGATCAGGAAGCCGCGCGCATCCATGGCGCCGATGTGGGTGAAGTCGGCCTCGACATAGCGCTGGATGAAGCTGTCGGCGACGAAGCGTAGGGCTCGTGGCGACTGAAACAGCGGGGTGATGTCGCGGAACATGACGCCGGGCTTGGGAAAGTCGGGAACGGCACGGATCACGGACTTCAGGTCGAGTTGGTTGAGGATCATGCTGGATGTGCACCTGATGCGGTTTTTGCTGAGGCCAAAGTATAACGGGCCCGCCAGTTGGCGAGCCCGTTTTCGATGACTGGAAAGTCAACCAATTGGTCAGCTTTCGTGTCTGTCAGCTGTCCAGCTGGCCGCCGGCCAGTGCGCACAGCTCGATGGAGTCGAGGATGTGCACTTCCTTGCCTTCGGCGGCGATCAGGCCGTTCTGCTGGAAGCGGGTGAACACGCGGGAGACGGTTTCCACTGCCAGGCCCAGGTAATTACCGATCTCGTTGCGCGACATGGCGAGGCGGAACTGCTGGGCGGAGAAGCCACGGGCGCGGAAGCGCGCGGAGAGGTTCACCAGGAAGGTGGCAATGCGTTCGTCGGCGGTTTTCTTCGACAGCAGCATCATCATCTGTTGGTCGTCGCGGATTTCGCGGCTCATCACGCGCAACAACTGGCGACGTAGTTGCGGCAGTTGCTCGGACAGCTCGTCCAGGCGTTCGAAGGGAATCTCGCAGACCGAAGTGGTTTCCAGCGCCTGGGCCGATACCGGGTAGCTCTCGGTGTCCATGCCGGACAGGCCGACCAGTTCGCTGGGCAGGTGGAAGCCGGTGATCTGCTCTTCGCCGCCGTCGGTGATGCTGAAGGTCTTCAGCGCACCGGAGCGCACGGCGAAGACGGAGCCGAAGGCATCGCCCTGACGGAACAGGAATTCGCCTTTCTTCAGCGGTCGGCCGCGCTTGACGATCTCATCGAGGGCGTCCATGTCGTTGGTATTCAGCGACAGGGGCAGGCAGAGGGGAGCCAGGCTGCAATCCTTGCAGTGCGCCTGGGGCAGGGCGCGCACTTTGATGGTTTCGGCCATGAGTGTTCCTTGAATGGGATGGCACACAAAAACCAAGGGTACCGCAGACGGCAAGTCGCGCGCCAGTTGGCGACCTGTCTGAATCGCTGGTTTCAGCGACGGGGATGAGGGTTCACGAGGGTTGTGGCCAGGCTCGAATCCTTTCTAAAAGTGCCGGTTCAGGGCTGTTCCTACTCCTTGGGGTGATAGACATATCCTGTAGCAAAGGGTGCGACAGTTGGCCCCGTACCGCCGGTCGCGCCAAAGGGAACTCGCGGATCAGATGACCCGCGAGAAGCGTTGCAGGTTCTGCATCGGCAGGTAGCGGTCGAACAGCATGCACAGCGAGCGCACCAATAACCGACCGGAGGCGCTGACGTCGATGCCGCGAGGGCCGAGAGTGATCAGGCCATCCCGGGCGAAGCGTTCGAGGTCTTCCCAGATCTCCGCGAAGTAGCCGCGGAAGTCGATGTTGTAGAGGTCTTCGATGTCTTCGAAGTCCAGCTGGAAGTGGCAGATCAGTTGCTGGATCACCGCGCGGCGGATGAGATCGTCCTTGTTGCAGTGCAGGCCGCGCCGGGTGGCCAGCTGGCCCTGGTCGAGGGTGTTCTGGTAGTCGGCGATGTCACTGCTGTTCTGGCAGTAGAGGTCGCCGATCTGGCTGATCGAGGAAACCCCCAGGCCCACCAGGTCGCAGTGGCCGTGAGTGGTGTAGCCCTGGAAGTTGCGCTGCAGGCTGCCGTCTTCCTGGGCCATGGACAGTTCGTCGTCCGGCAGGGCGAAGTGGTCCATGCCGATGTAGCGGTAGCCAGCGGCTTCCAGTTGCTCGGTGGTGCGCTGCAGCATTTCCAGCTTCTGCGCGGGGGAGGGCAGGTCTTCGGCCCTGATCCGACGCTGCGGCGGGAAGCGCTCCGGAAGATGCGCGTAGTTGAACACGGACAAGCGATTGGGCTGCAGGGTGATGACCTGTTCGACGGTACGTGCAAAGGTGTCCGGGGTCTGCTTGGGCAGGCCGTAGATCAGGTCGATGTTGATCGAGCGGAATTGCAGCGTGCGCGCCGCGTCGATGATGGCGCGGGTCTCGTCGAGGCTCTGCAGGCGGTTGATGGCCTGCTGCACGTCCAGGTTGAAGTCCTGCACGCCAATGCTGGCGCGGTTGAAGCCCAGCTCGCGGAGCAGGCCCATGGTCGACCAGTCGGCCTCGCGCGGGTCGATCTCGATGCCATAGTCGCCGAAGTCGCCGTCGACGAAGTGGAAGTGGGTGCGCAGTTGCGCCATCAGTTCGCGCAGCTGGCCGGGGCTCAGGAAGGTCGGGGTACCTCCGCCGAAATGCAACTGCTCGACTTGTTGCTGGCGACCCAGGTGACGGCTGACGATCTCGATTTCATGGATGAGACGGGCAAGGTAGGGAGCGCTGCGGCCACGATCCTTGGTGATGACCTTGTTGCAGGCGCAGTAGTAGCAGATGTTCGCGCAGAACGGGACGTGCACGTAGAGCGAGAGCGATCTCTGAGCCTTCTGGCTATCGCGCAGCGCGTGCAGCAGGTCGAAGGGTCCGACTCCTTCGTGGAACTGCACGGCTGTGGGATAGGAGGTGTAGCGCGGGCCGGACAGATCGTATCGGCGTATCAGATCTGCATCCCAGCGAATATTGTCGAGCATGCCGATGTTCCCCGGTGGCGAGCTTTTCCTGCGCAGTCTAGGGAGAGTCCGACAGAGGCCTGTTGACCTGTATCAAGCGGCTTTATGGTGAGGATTGCTGGCGCTGGCGTGCATTTCGTGGCCCATGATCCAGGCCTGGTGTGGGCCGGGGAGGGTCCACAGGCCGAAGAGGATCACCAGGATGCCACCGGCCATGCGCACGCTGCGCTTGCGCAGCAGGGCGGTGACGCGCTCCGCGGCGAGGCCCGTGGCAAGCAGCACCGGCCAGGTGCCCAGGCCGAAGGCGAGCATCAGCAGCGCGCTATCCACCGCCGAGCCCTGGCTGGTGGCCCAGAGCAGGGTGCTGTAGACCAGACCGCAGGGCAGCCAACCCCAGAGTGCGCCGAGCAGCAGCGCGCGCGGCATCGTGGCAACCGGCAGCAGGCGGCTGGCGAAGGGCTGGATGTGCTTCCACAGGCCGCGGCCGAGGGCTTCGATGCGGGTCAGGCCGCTCCACCAGCCAGCCAGGTACAGGCCCATGGCGATCAGCAGCAGACCGGCGATCACCCGTAGCGCTGAGGCGAACGGCGTGCGTGCCACGGCCCAGCCAGCGAGGCCGAGCAGCAAGCCGGCGCAGGCGTAGCTGAAGATGCGACCGAGGTTATAGGCCAGCAGCAGGCGCAGGCGCCGACCGCGCTGCTCTGGCGGAATGGCCATGGTCAGCGCGCCCATCAGGCCACCGCACATGCCCAGGCAATGACCGCCGCCGAGCAGGCCGAGGATCAGCGCGGACGCCAGCAGTGGCGCCAGCTCAGGCATCGCGCTTGTCCTGCTTGGGGCTGGCGTGCGACCCCTCACCTTCGGCTTCGTCGATGCCTGCCTGGTGCTTGGGGTCTTCGTCGTCGAACAGGATGCTGTGGGCCGGCCCGTCCATATCGTCGTACTGGCCGCTGTTCACGGCCCAGAAGAAGATTGCGATGCAGATGCCGACGATGACCACGGCGACTGGGATCATGATGTAGAGAGCGGGCATTTCAACTCCGTGGCAGCGCCTGGGCCGCCTGAAGTGCGGCGGAGTGGGCGGATGTCGCTGAAGCGGCGTCGGCGCCTTTCGGCAGCCGGGTCAGGCGCAGGGCGTTGAGCACCACGGTCAGCGAGCTGATCGACATGCCTACCGCAGCCCACACGGGCGTGATCCAGCCGAGGGCGGCGAAGGGCAACATGAGCCCATTGTACAGCCCTGCCCAGAGCAGGTTCTCGATGATGACTCGACGGGTGCGGCGGGCCAGGCTGAAGGCTTGCACCACGCTGTCCAGGCGGTTGGACAGCAGCACGGCATCGGCGCTGGTTTTCGCCAGGTCGGTGGCCGTGCCCATGGCAACGCTGATGTCGGCGGCGGCCAACACGGGTACGTCGTTCACACCGTCGCCGAGCATCAGCACGCGGTGGCCTTGCTGGTGCAGCTGGCGCAGGACTTCCAGTTTGTCGTCCGGGCGCAGGCCGCCGCGGCAGTCGTCGATGCCCAGTTCGGCGGCGACGCGGCCGACCATCGGCGAGCTGTCGCCGGACAGCAGCAACGTGCGCCAGCCGCGTGCGCGGCAGGCGTCGAGCAGGTCGGCGGCGTCTTCGCGAATGCGGTCGTCCAGCACCAGCCAGGCGAGGGCACCGCTTTCGTCTCCCAGCAGCAACCACTGGCCGGGCTCCTGCGGGTGCTGGGGCGCTTCGCTACCGCTCAAGCCACAGACGAATGTCGGTTCGCCAATGCGCAGGCGGCGCTCGCCGACGCGGCCTTCCAGGCCCAGGCCGGGATGGCTCTCCACATTCTCGGCGGGCTGCGGCGCGCGGCCGAAGGCACGGGCGATGGGGTGTTCAGAGCGGTTCTCCAGCGCGGCGGCGAGCGCCAGGCAGGCATCGCTGTCCAGCGCGCCCAGCGGCCGGACGGCACGCAGCGTCAGCCGGCCTTCGGTGAGGGTGCCGGTCTTGTCGAAGATCACCGTGTCGATATGGTTCAGGCCTTCGAGCACGTGGCCACGGGTCACCAGCAGGCCGAGCTTGTGCAGGCTGCCGGTGGCGGCGGTGAGTGCGGTCGGCGTGGCTAGCGACAGGGCACAGGGGCAGGTTGCCACCAGCATCGCCAGGACCACCCAGAAGGCGCGGGAGGCGTCATGCTGCCACCAGAACAGGCCGACCACCGCAGCGAGCACCAGCAGCGCGATGAGGAACCACTGCGCGGCCTTGTCGGCAAGCTCGGCGAGGCGCGGCTTGTCCGATTGCGCGCGTTCCAGCAGGCGGACGATGGCCGAGAGGCGGCTGTCGCCGCCCAGTGCCTTGACCTGCACGGTCAGCGGGCCTTCGACGTTGAGGGTGCCGCCGGTGACGCTGTCGCCGCTCTGGCGCGGCTGCGGCAGGTATTCGCCGGTGAGCAGGGATTCGTCGACGCTGGACTGGCCGTCGAGGATCAGGCCGTCGGCGGGTATCACCGCGCCGGGCTGCACCAGCACGCGGTCGCCGACGCTCAGTTCGCTGAGCAGCACACGGCTGCTCTGGCCGCTGTCATCCAGCCGCAGGCAGGACGCGGGCAGCAGGTTGACCAGTTGCGCGGTGGCCGCAGCGGTGCGCTCACGGGCACGGCGCTCGAGGTAGCGGCCGGCGAGCAGGAACAGGGCGAACATGCCGACCGCGTCGAAGTACAGGTCGCCATGGCCGGTGACGGCGGTCCAGATGCCGGCCAGGTAGGCGCCGCCGATTGCCAGGGAGACGGAAACGTCCATGGTCAGGTGGCGGGTGCGCAGGTCGCGCACGGCGCCGCGGAAGAATGGCTGGCAGGAGTAGAAGACGATGGGCGTGGTGAGGAACATCGCCACCCAGCGCAGGATTTCGTGCAGCTCGGGACTCAGGTCGATGTTGAATTCGGGCCAGGTGGCCATGGTTGCCATCATTGCCTGGAACCACAGCAGGCCGGCGACGCCCAACTGGCGCAAGGACTTGCGGTTCTCCTGGTGCAACTGTTCGGCGGCGCGGTCCGGCTGGAAGGGGTGCGCGGCGTAACCAATACGGCGCAGCTCGGCAAGCAGCTCGCTCAGCGGTAGCTCGCTGTCGGACCAGCGCACGTGCAGGCGGTGGTTGGACAGGTTCAGCCCAGCCTCGGCGACGGCGGGCAGGCCCTTGAGATGTTTCTCGATCAGCCAGCCGCAGGCGGCGCAGCTGATGCCTTCCATGATCAGGGTGGTCTCGGCGAGATCGCCCTGGTGCTGGACGAAAGGCTGCTGAACGTCAGGGCGGTCGAACAGCTTCAGCTCATCGGCGAGCTGTTCGGGCAGGGCGTCAGGGTTGGGCGCAGCTTCGGTGCGGTGACGGTAATAGCCTTCCAGGCCACCGGCGACGATGGCCTCAGCCACAGCCTGGCAGCCGGGGCAGCAGAATTCGCGGGTTTCACCCAGGACTGGCGCAACGAAGCGGCTGCCGGGCGGGACCGGCAGCGCGCAGTGGTAACAGAGCAGCGGGGCGCTCATGGGCGCTCGGCTTCATCTCCGCTGAGGGGCTCGTCGCCGAGGTCGAAGGAGCCGCCCGGGGCGACTTTTTCTTCCTCGAACAGACGCCAGGTCCGGCCATTTTCCTCGCCGAGCAGTTCGACGAAGCGGCGACCTTTTACGGCGGCATCCAGGCTGGCGGTATAGCGACCCGGCTCGGCGGGGCTGGCGCGCATTTCCAGGTGCTTGTCCTGGGATTCCAGGGTAGGGGAGAGCAGGTTCAGGGTGAGCGTGGCCGGGCGGCTATCGCCGGTCAGGCGCAGGTCCACTTCGCCGGTCAATTCGTCGAAGCTGATTTTTGCGCGCAGCTTGAGCTGCTGAGCGAGGTGCTCACGGTCGAGGGAGCGGTTGATGCCTTTGCCGGCTTCGTAATAGTTGTCGCTGACCAGGGAGTCCTGGTTGTTCACGGCGATGTTGACCATCGTCAGGCTGAGGAAGATCGAGGTGGCCAGCATGGCGATGATGATCCACGGCCAGAGGTGCTTGTACCAGGGTTCCACGGGCGTTTTCATGGCCGATTGCATGGTCTCTTTTCTCTCGCTGGCAACGCCACGCGGGGCGCTGCCCGGTGAAGGGGCGGGCAAATTCTACGTGCTTCGGTCGGTACTGGCACCCCATGCGCAACATGGGGTGCCAATTCGTTCAGCGCAGGTTCAACGAACGCGCGGGCCGATGAAGCGACTGGTGGATTCCTTGCTGATGGACGGGTCGTCCACCGACTGGATGGTGAAGCTGATCTCGTTGGTGGTGGAGGGCAGCTTCTCCGGTTCGATGGACAGTTCCACCGGCATGGTGAAGATGTCCCCGGCGGCGACCGATATTTCCTTCTTGCCTTCCAGGATCAGTCCGTCCATGCCCTTGGCACTGAGCACGTAGGTATGGTCCTTCTGGTCCTTGTTCATGACCTTCAGGCTGTATACGTTTTCGATGCGACCTTCGGCGTTCTCGCGGTAGAGCACGCGGTCCTTGCTGACGTCGAAGCCCACCAGCGGACGCAGGACGATGGCGGTGATCAGCAGGCCGATCATGATGCACAGGGCGATGGCGTAGCCGATCAGGCGCGGACGAACCAGGTGGGTCTTCTGCCCGGACAGGTTGTGTTCGGTGGTGTAGCTGATCAGGCCGCGCGGGTAGTTCATCTTGTCCATGATGCTGTCGCAGGCGTCGATGCAGGCGGCGCAGCCGATGCACTCGATCTGCAGGCCATCACGGATGTCGATGCCGGTCGGACAGACCTGGACGCACATGGTGCAGTCGATGCAGTCGCCCAGGCCCTGGGCCTTGTAGTCGGCGCCTTTCTTGCGCGGGCCACGGCCCTCGCCACGACGCGGGTCGTAGGAGACGATCAGGGTGTCCTTGTCGAACATTACGCTCTGGAAGCGCGCGTAGGGGCACATGTAGATGCACACCTGCTCACGCAGCCAGCCGGCGTTGCCGTAGGTGGCCAGGGTGAAGAAGCCGACCCAGAAGTAGGCCCAGCCGTCGGCCTGGCCGGTGACCAGGTCGCTGAGCAGGTCGCGGATCGGGGCGAAGTAGCCGACGAAGGTCAGGCCGGTGACCAGGCCGATCAGCAGCCACAGGCTGTGCTTGGCGAACCGGCGCAGCAGCTTGTTGCCGCTCATGGGCGCCTTGTCGAGCTTCATGCGCTGGTTGCGGTCACCCTCGGTGACTTTCTCGCACCACATGAAGATCCACGTCCATACGCTCTGCGGGCAGGTGTAGCCGCACCAGACGCGGCCGGCGAACACGGTGATGAAGAACAGGCCGAACGCGCTGATGATCAGCAGGCCGGAGAGAAGGATGAAGTCCTGCGGCCAGAAGGTCGCGCCGAAGATGTAGAACTTGCGCTCGGGCAGGTCCCAGAGAACCGCTTGGCGACCGTTCCAGGTCAGCCACACGGTGCCGAAGTAGAGGAGGAAGAGGAGGGCGCCTCCGGCCATTCGGAGATTTCGGAAGAATCCGGTGAAGGCTCGGGTGTAGATCTTTTCCCGGGAGGCATAGAGGTCGACGCTTTCACCCTTGCCCTTGGTGGGCGGAGTGACGTCCTGGACCGGAATTTGTTTGCTCATCAGTGCATTCCACGGCAGCGGGAGGGCGCCCTGTCGATACATGCCGAGAGGGTCAGAAATATGCTTGCACGCCTAACAATGATACGGCGTGGAGGGTGTTGCAACCGTGCGACAGTTGGTCGCGCAAGGAATTATGGACCCAGAAATAGAGCGGCGCCGGTGTAGAAACCGGCGCCGCTGGGTGTCGCTATGGGTGTAGGAGAGGGAGGCTTATTCGGCGCTCTTCTCACCTTCGCCATGGGACAGGCTGTACACGTAGGCAGCGAGCAGGTGAACCTGGTCTTTGCCCAGACGCTCCAGCTGAGCCGGCATCTGGCCCTGGCGGCCGTAGCGGATGGTCTGCTGCAGCTGGGCGAAGCTCGAGCCATAGATGAACGCGGCCGGGTGAGTCAGGTTCGGTGCGCCCATGGCTGCAGTGCCTTTGCCTTCAGCGCCGTGGCAAGCCACGCAGTTGGTGGCGAAGATCTTCTGGCCATTGGCGACCTGCTCGTCAGTCACGCCTTCGGGCAGCTTGCGGCCGTCCAGCTTGGTGGTGACGAAGGCAGCTACGTCGTGAACGCCGGCATCGCCGATGACTTCGCCCCAGGCCGGCATGGCCGCATGGCGACCGCCTTCGATGGTGGCGATGATGTCCTTCGGCTCGCCGCCCCAGCGCCAGTCGGCGTCGGTCAGGTTCGGGAAGCCGTGGGCGCCCTTGGCGTCGGAACCATGGCAGACGGAGCAGTTGGAAGCGAACAGGCGGTTACCCATTTTCAGGGCCTGCTCGTCCTTGGCCACGTCTTCGATCGGCATGGCGCCGAACTTGGCGTAGAGCGGGCCGTACTTCTCATCGGCCTTGGCCATTTCCTTTTCCCACTGGTGCACACCGGTCCAGCCTTTTTCGCCGTTGGCGAATTCGGCCTTGTCCTGGTAGCCCGGCAGCAGGCCTTTCCAGTTGCCCAGGCCCGGGTACAGGGCCAGGTAGGCGAGGGCGAAGATGAAGGTGGCGACGAACAGCATGAACCACCACTTCGGCAGCGGATTGTCATACTCCTCGATGCCATCGAAGGCGTGGCCTACGGTTTCATCGGTGGCTTCGTTGCGCTGACCGCGACGGGTGGCGAACAGCAGCCACGCCAGGGCGAAGATGGTGCCCAGGGTAAGTACGGTGACGTACAGACTCCAGAAGGTTGTCATTCTTTGTTGCTCCTAGAAGCTTGCTCTTGCTCGACGTGCTTTTTGGCGACCGGGTCATCCGCGAAGGGCAGCAGGGCGTCTTCGTCGAAGCGCTCCTTGCGTTTGCCACCATAGGCCCAGAGCAGGACGCCGACGAAGGCGACCATGACTACTACCGTGCCGATACCGCGAATGGTCCCGATATCCATCACTGTCACCGTTTGCTCTTGATGATGGTGCCGAGGCCTTGCAGGTAGGCGACGACAGCGTCCATCTCGGTCTTGCCTTTGACGGCGTCACGGGCACCGGCGATGTCTTCGTCGGTGTAAGGCACGCCCAGCGTACGCAGGGCTTCCATTTTCTTCGCCGTGTCCTTGCCGTCGAGCTTGTTCTCCACCAGCCAGGGGTAGGAGGGCATCTTCGATTCCGGCACTACGTTGCGCGGGTTGTACAGGTGCGCGCGGTGCCAGTCGTCGGAGTAGCGGCCGCCGACGCGAGCCAGGTCCGGACCGGTACGCTTGGAGCCCCACAGGAACGGGTGGTCCCAGACGCTTTCGCCGGCGACGGAGTAGTGGCCGTAGCGCTCGGTCTCGGCGCGGAACGGACGGACCATCTGCGAGTGGCAGCCTACGCAGCCTTCGCGGATGTAGATGTCACGGCCTTCCAGTTCCAGCGCGGTGCGCGGCTTCATGCCCTCGACCGGCTTGTTGGTGACGTCCTGGAAGAACAGCGGAACGATCTGGGTCAGACCGCCGATGCTCACCGCAATGACCATGAAGAAGGCCAGAAGGCCGATGTTCTTCTCGACTACTTCGTGCTTCATCAGTGAGCTCCTACAGCGGGGATCTGGGCAGCGGCATCGGCGTCAGCCTGTTTGAAACCGCGCACAGTACGGAAGGTGTTGTAGGCCATCAGCAGCATGCCGGAGGCGAAGAAGGCGCCGCCCAGTGCACGGACGATGAAGCCCGGGTGGCTGGCCTGCAGGGCTTCCACGAAGGAGTAGGTGAGGGTGCCGTCGGCGTTGATCGCACGCCACATCAGACCCTGGGTGATGCCGTTGACCCACATCGAGGCGATGTACAGCACGGTACCGATGGTAGCCAGCCAGAAGTGGGCGTTGATCAGGCCAACGCTGTGCATCTGCTCGCGACCGAAGACCTTCGGAATCAGGTGGTACAGGGAGCCGATGGAGATCATCGCAACCCAGCCCAGAGCGCCGGCGTGTACGTGGCCGATGGTCCAGTCGGTGTAGTGCGACAGGGAGTTGACGGTCTTGATCGCCATCATCGGGCCTTCGAAGGTGGACATGCCGTAGAAGGCCAGGGAGACCACCAGGAAGCGCAGGATCGGGTCGGTGCGCAGCTTATGCCAGGCGCCCGAGAGGGTCATCATGCCGTTGATCATGCCACCCCAGCTCGGAGCCAGCAGGATCAGGGACATCACCATGCCCAGCGACTGCGCCCAGTCCGGCAGAGCGGTGTAGTGCAGGTGGTGCGGACCGGCCCAGATGTACAGGGTGATCAGCGCCCAGAAGTGCACGATGGACAGGCGATAGGAGTAGATCGGACGCTCGGCCTGCTTCGGAACGAAGTAATACATCATCCCCAGGAAGCCGGTGGTCAGGAAGAAGCCCACTGCGTTGTGGCCGTACCACCACTGGATCATCGCGTCGGTTGCGCCGGCGTAGATCGAGTAGGACTTGAAGGCGGTTACCGGGATTTCCATGCTGTTGACGATGTGCAGCATGGCGGTGACCAGGATGAACGCGCCGTAGAACCAGTTGCCCACGTAGATGTGCTTGGTCTTGCGCTTCATCACGGTGCCGAAGAACACCAGTGCGTAGGTGACCCAGACGATGGCCAGCAGGATGTCGATCGGCCATTCCAGCTCGGCGTACTCCTTGGAGGAGGTGTAGCCCAGCGGCAGGGTGATGCCGGCCAGCACGATTACCGCTTGCCAACCCCAGAAGGTGAAGGCCGCGAGGCTGTCAGAGACCAGGCGGGTCTGACAGGTGCGCTGTACGACATAGTAGGAAGTTGCGAAGAGAGCACAGCCGCCGAAGGCGAAGATCACCAGGTTGGTGTGCAGCGGACGCAGGCGCCCGAAACTGGTCCAGGGAAGGTCCAGGTTCAACTGGGGCCAAACCAACTGTGAGGCGATGTAAACACCAACCCCCATTCCAAGTATCCCCCAGACCACCGTCATGATGGCGAACTGGCGGACGACCTTATAGTTATAAGCAGTCGGACTGATTGCTGTGCTCATTCTAAGGTTCCACGGTTTTTGGATTTTATGGACAAAAAAACGGCGGCAAGTATGGAGAAAGCAGGAGGCCATTGCAACGCGCCGGGCCTTGGCGCGAAGCCGGTTTGACGCCTGCTCCGGAGCGCTTTGCGCCGCTGTTTGCCGCTCGTTTCGGCTCGCTCGCACCAACCTGGGAAGTGGGTCAGGTTAGTCGTATTGCAGGTTTGCGAATGGAATTCAGCTTAGACGTGAACCGGAAGGGTGTGAAGAAAGCAGATAGAGAGGGTGCGACACTTCGTCGCGATATTGCGGAGGTAAGAAACTCGCGCCCGTTTTGGCGGGCGCGAGTTGGGGGCGGGGAGTTTACTTCGCCTGGCCGGAAATGTTGTAGATGTAACCGGCGAGAATGTGCACCTTGTCTTTGCCCAGGTACTGCTCCTGCGCCGGCATCTGGCCCTGGCGGCCGTGACGGATGGTCTGCTGCAGTTGTGCGTAGCTGGAGCCGTAGATGAAGGCGCCCGGGTGGGTCAGGTCAGGCGCACCCATGATCGGGTTGCCCTTGCCTTCCGGGCCGTGGCAGGCGACGCAGGTGGTGGCGAACAGCTTGCCACCGTTGTCGACGTTCTCGGCAGTCACACCCTCGGGCAGCTTGCGGCCGTCCAGTTTGGCGGTGACGAAGGCAGCCACGTCCTGCACGCCCTTGTCGCCCAGCACTTCACCCCAGGCCGGCATGGCGGCATGACGGCCACCGAGGATGGTGGTCTGGATGTCCTGGGCGGTGCCGCCCCAGCGCCAGTCGCTGTCGGTCAGGTTCGGGAAGCCTGCTGCGCCCTTGGCATCGGAGCCATGGCAGATGGAGCAGTAGGTGGCGAACAGGCGCTCGCCCATTTTCATGGCTTGCGGGTCCTTGGCGACTTCTTCCACCGACATGGCAGCATATTTGGCGAAGATCGGGCCGTATTTTTCCTTGGCCAGGGCTTCTTCACGCTCCCATTGCTTGTCCTGGGTCCAGCCGCCGTCGTAGCCGGGGAGGACGCCTTTCCAGTTGCCCAGGCCCGGGTAGAGCACCAGGTAGCCGGCGGCGAACACGATGGTGCCGACGAACAGCAGGAACCACCATTTCGGCAGTGGGTTGTCGTACTCCTCGATGCCGTCGAAGGCGTGGCCCATGGTTTGGTCGGTGGTGTTCGAGGACTGCCCGCTGCGGGTGGCGAATACCAGCCACAGCAGGGCGATCAGCGAGCCGACTGTTAAAACGGTGATGTACAGACTCCAGAAGGTAGTCATGCGTTGTTGCTCCTAGAAGCTTGCTCTTGCTCAGCGTGCCGCTTGGCCACCGGGTCATCCGCGAAGGGCAGTAGCGCGTCTTCGTCGAAGCGCTCCTTGCGTTTGCCGCCGTAAGCCCAGAGCAGTACGCCGACGAAGGCCACCATCACGATGACGGTGCCGAGGCCGCGAATGGTCCCGATATCCATGCTGTCACCGCTTGTTCTTGATGGAGGTGCCGAGGACCTGCAGGTACGCGACGACGGCGTCCATTTCGGTCTTCCCTTTGACTGCATCGCTGGCGCCAGCAATGTCGTCGTCCGTGTAGGGCACGCCCATGACACGCATCACTTCCAGTTTCTTCGCTGTGTCCTTGCCGTCGAGCTTGTTCTCGACCAGCCAGGGGTAGGCGGGCATCTTCGACTCCGGTACCACGTTGCGCGGGTTGTACAGGTGCGCGCGGTGCCAGTCGTCCGAGTAGCGGCCGCCGACGCGGGCTAGGTCCGGGCCGGTACGCTTGGAACCCCACAGGAACGGGTGGTCCCAGACGCTTTCGCCGGCGACGGAGTAGTGGCCGTAGCGCTCGGTCTCGGCGCGGAACGGACGGATCATCTGCGAGTGGCAGCCCACGCAGCCTTCGCGGATATAGACGTCGCGGCCTTCCAGTTGCAGGGCGGTGTAGGGCTTCATGCCTTCCACCGGGGTATTGGTCACGTCCTGGAAGAACAGCGGGACGATCTGGGTCAGACCGCCGATGCTCACGGCGACGGCCATGCACAGGGCCAGCAGGCCGACGTTTTTCTCAAGTACTTCGTGTTTCATGTCGGACTCCTCAGGCCATCTGCGCCGCGGCTTGCATTTCGGCCGGCTTGGCGGCCGCTACGGTGCGCCAGACGTTGTAGGCCATGACCAGCATGCCCAGCAGGAAGATGGCACCACCGATCATCCGCACGATGAAGCCGGGGTGGCCGGCGGCCAGGGCTTCGACGAAGGAGTAGGTGAGGGTGCCGTCGGAGTTCACTGCGCGCCACATCAGGCCCTGGGTGATGCCGTTGACCCACATGGAGGCGATGTAGAGCACGGTGCCGATGGTGGCCAGCCAGAAGTGGGTGTTGATCAGGCCCACGCTGTGCATCTGCTCGCGGCCGAAGACCTTCGGGATCATGTGGTACAGGGAGCCGATGGAAACCATGGCAACCCAGCCCAGGGCGCCAGCGTGTACGTGGCCGATGGTCCAGTCGGTGTAGTGGGAGAGGGCGTTGACGGTCTTGATGGCCATCATCGGGCCTTCGAAGGTGGACATGCCGTAGAAGGCCAGGGACACCACCAGGAAGCGCAGGATCGGGTCGGTGCGCAGCTTATGCCAGGCGCCGGAGAGGGTCATCATGCCGTTGATCATGCCACCCCAGCTCGGAGCCAGCAGGATCAGGGACATCACCATGCCCAGCGACTGCGCCCAGTCCGGCAGAGCGGTGTAGTGCAGGTGGTGCGGGCCGGCCCAGATGTAGACGGCGATCAGCGCCCAGAAGTGCACGATGGACAGGCGATAGGAGTAGACCGGACGCTCGGCCTGCTTCGGAACGAAGTAGTACATCATCCCCAGGAAGCCGGCAGTCAGGAAGAAGCCCACGGCGTTGTGGCCGTACCACCACTGGATCATGGCGTCAGTGGCGCCCGAGTACAGGGAGTAGGACTTGGTCAGGCTGACCGGGATTTCCAGGTTGTTGACCACGTGCAGGATCGCCACGGTCAGGATGAAGCCGCCGAAGAACCAGTTGCCCACATAGATGTGCTTGGTCTTGCGCTTCATCAGCGTGCCGAAGAAGACGATGGCGTAGGAAACCCAGACGATGGTGATCAGGATGTCGATCGGCCACTCCAGCTCGGCGTACTCCTTGGAGGAGGTGTAGCCCAGCGGCAGGGTGATGGCGGCACACAGGATCACCAGCTGCCAACCCCAGAAGGTGAAGGAAGCGAGCGGGCCAGCGAACAGGCGGGTCTGGCAGGTACGCTGCACCGAGTAGTAGCTGGTGGCGAACAGTGCGCAGCCGCCGAAGGCGAAGATCACCGCGTTGGTATGCAGCGGACGCAGGCGGCCGAAGCTCGTCCACGGTAAGCCGAGGTTAAGGTCCGGCCACACCAGTTGAGCGGCGATCAGGACACCGACGGCCATGCCGACGATCCCCCACACCACTGTCATAATGGCGAACTGGCGGACCACCTTATAGTTATAAGCGGTCTGATTGGTTGTGCTCATTTATGGGCTTCCATCCACGGTTATGGGCTATGCCCATCCCGGCAGGTTTTTTACGGCTTACGGCGTATGCCGCCCCTCCCCCTTGGGATAGGTACTAATTCGGAATTAGCGGAGTGAAGGATGGATAAAGGCACCTCTCGGAATATTGATTCGGATCAATTGGCGCCTGAGACCCCTGTCGCGGGCGCCTGCGGTCCTTTGTCGCTGCTGCGGAACCCGGCACATCGCGAACTGTCGGCAACGCTGGTTCTGGCGCACGGAGCGGGGGCGCCAATGGACAGTCCGTTCATGGATGACATCGCCGCACGCCTGGCTGAAAGAGGTATCTCGGTGGTGCGCTTCGAGTTCCCCTATATGGCTATGCGCCGCGAGGATGGAAAGCGGCGTCCGCCGAATCCCCAGAAGCAGTTGCTTGAGTGCTGGCGGCAGGTTTATGCGCAGGTTCGCGCCGAGGTGCCCGGCAAGCTGGCGATTGGCGGCAAATCCATGGGGGGACGCATGGCCAGCCTGCTGGCGGACGAGTTGGGTGCGGACGCGCTGGTCTGTCTCGGCTACCCGTTCTATGCAGCCGGCAAGCCGGAGAAGCCGCGTGTCGCCCACCTCGCCGAGTTGAAGACGGCGACCCTGATCGTCCAGGGCGAGCGCGATGCGCTGGGCGACCGATCGACGGTCCAGGGCTACTCGCTGTCGCCGGCGATCCAACTCCACTGGCTGGCAGCCGGCGACCATGACCTCAAGCCGCTTAAGGCCTCCGGACTGACCCACGAGCAGCATCTGGAGAACGCGGCCGCGAAAATCGAAGCGTTTCTATTGCCCTAATCGGTCCTTAAGGCAGGCCCTCCTATCCTCGCCGGCGTCGACTCCCAGCAGTCGACACCCCGCTTCCAGAGGACAGGCCGAAAGCTGCCATGAACCCCCAATACGCTGAACGCATTGCCACCCAACCCTACCGATTCTCCCCCGGCGCCGCGCACAGCCTGCTCTTGACTGGCGCCACCGGCTTCCTCGGCGGCTCCGTCGCTGCGCACCTGATCGCTGATGGTCACACGCCGGCGCTGCTATTCCTGGTCCGTGCCGAATCCCCCGCCCAGGGCCTGGAGCGGTTGCTCGACAACCTGCGCCTGCATTGCGTATCGGAGACGGCGCTGGAGAGCCTGCAGGAAAGCCAGATCCTCTGTGGTGACCTGCTCGACACCGCCTGGATGCAGGGCGAGCGTGCCCGCCTGATGCGCGTGGAGCAGGTGATCAACTGCGCTGCCGTCGCTTCCTTCTCGAAGAACCCGAGCATCTGGCCGGTAAACGTCGAAGGCACCTTCGCCTTCGCCAAGCTGCTCAGCCAGTCGCGCAACCTCAAGCGCTTCCTGCACGTGGGCACCGCGATGTGCTGCGGTCCGCAGCGCGAGTCACCGGTGCGCGAGTCCTGGGACTTCCCGGACAGCGACGAGCAACTGGTGGACTACACCGCCTCCAAGGCCGAAATCGAACGGCGGATGCGCGAAGAGTTGCCTGGCCTGCCACTGGTGGTGGCGCGCCCCTCCATCGTGGTCGGGCATCGCGAGCTGGGTTGCCGAGCCTCGAGGAGCATCTTCTGGGTGTTTCGCATGGGCTTTGCCCTGGAGAGTTTCACCTGTGGCCTGGACGAGCAGATCGACGTGATTCCGGTCGACTACTGCGCTGAAGCGCTGGTCGCTCTGGCGCTCAAGCCGACGCTGAACCACAGCCTCTATCACATCTCCGCTGGCCACGGTTCGGCATGCACCTTCGGCGAAATCGACCAGGCTTATGCCGACGCCCGTGGCGAAGCGCCGGTGGGCCAGCGTTATAGAAAGGTCAGTTCGGAGGATTTGCGCGAGCTGGCCGGCAGTTTCGAAAGCCGCATCGGCAAGGCCAACCCGCGCCTGGTGCTGCGTGCACTGCGCCTGTACAGCGGCTTTGCTGACCTCAACTACCTGTTCGACAACCAGCGCCTGCTGGACGAAGGCATTGCCGCACCGCCGCGCTTCACCGATTACGTGGACGTGTGTGTGCAGTCCTCGCGGGATGTGAGCATCCCGGCGCAAATGCAGTGGGATTTCAAGTAGCCGGCTGAGTGCTGCGGGTGGGTATGCGCTGTAGGAGCGAGCTTGCTCGCGAACAGCTCCGCGACGGGACCGGGTTCGCGAGCAAGTTCGCTCCTACAGTTGCCGCCGCGGGCGGCAATGGCCTCAGCGGTTGAACCGCTCCACCAGCGAATACTGGCGGTGCGCAGTCTGCGTCAGCTCCTCGCTGAGCAGGGCAGTGCGCTGCGCTTCGCCGGAGGTCTGGTCGGCGAGGTTGGCGATGGTGCTGATGTTGCGGTTGATCTCTTCGGCCACGGCGCTTTGTTCCTCCGCGGCGGCGGCGATCTGCGTGGTCATCTCGGTGATATTGGCCACCGCGTCACTGATACCGACCAGCGCGCTGTCCGCCTGCAGCACACGCTCCACGCCTTCGTCGGCCTGGCGGCGGCCGGAGTCCATGGCGCGCACCGCTTCGGTGGCGGTGTTCTGCAGATTGGCGATGAGTTGGTGGATCTGTCCGGTCGACTCGGCAGTGCGCTGAGCCAGCGAACGAACCTCGTCGGCGACCACGGCGAAGCCGCGACCCATTTCGCCAGCACGCGCGGCTTCGATAGCGGCATTGAGGGCCAGCAGGTTGGTCTGGTCGGCGATGCCCTTGATCACATCCACCACGCCGCCGATCTGCTCGCTGTCGCGTGCCAGTTGGCTGACCGCTTCACCGGTTTCGCCCACGGAGTTGGAAAGGCGCTGCATGGCCTCGCGGGTTTCGGCAGCGATCTGCCGGCCTTCGGTGGTCAGGTCGTTTGCCTGGCGAGTGGCATCGGCGGTGCGCTGCACGTTATCGGCCACTTCCTGGGTGGTGGCGGCCATCTGGTTGACGGCGGTCGCCACCTGCTCGGTTTCCTGGCGCTGTCGGTCCAGCCCGGCGGAGCTGTGGTGGGCCAGGGAGTCGGCTTCGCGGGCCTGCTCGGTGAGGGTTTCGGCGGTGTCCTGCAGACGGGTCAGACAGGTCTTCAGCCGGGCTTCCTGGCTCAGGATGGACATTTCCAGACGCGCCTGGGCACCACGGCTGTCGGTATACATCTGCGCGATCAGCGGGTCCGAGGTGGTCTGCTCGGCCAGGCGCAGCAGGCGCTTGAGGCCGCGCTGCTGCCAGCCGAGGCCGGCGAGCCCCAGCGGGATCGAGAGCAGGGCGGCCAGCAGGAAGCCCCAGTGGGAGTTCAGCCAGACGCCGATGAGGAAGCCGATCTGACCGATCAGGATGAACGGTAGCCAGTCCAGCAGTAACGGCAGCCAGCGGTCGCGAGCAGGGATTGCCGACTTGCCGGCATTGATCCGCGCGTACAGCGCTTCGGCGCGGCGTACCTGTTCGGCGCTGGGTTTCACCCGCACCGATTCGTAGCCGACGATCTCGTTGCGCTCGTAGATAGGCGTGACGTAGGCGCTGACCCAGTAGTGGTCGCCGTTCTTGCACCGGTTCTTGACGATGCCCATCCATGGCCGACCTTTCTTCAGAGTCGCCCACATGTGTGCGAATACGGCGGGTGGCACGTCCGGATGGCGCACCAGGTTGTGCGCCGCGCCGACCAGTTCCTCGCGGGAAAAACCGCTGATGGTGGTGAAGGCCTCGTTGGCGTAACTGATCACGCCGCGGGCGTCGGTGGTGGAAATCAGCCGCTGTTCGGCGGGGAAGGTGCGTTCACGCTGGGTGATCGGCTGGTTGTTGCGCATCAGGCTGGGATCTCGGAAAAGGCGAAATGGTACGTCTGTCCAGCTTATCGGCCGCCGGATCGAAAATTTGATGGCAATCACAGAAATAATGACAAAAGGGTGACGCCGGTAGGCTGACGATGGCCCATAGCCATGGGTCACTCGAAGTGCTTCGAAAGTGGAAGGCGGCGGCCCGTTGCAGGCCGCCGCGTTCATTCCAGCCGAGCTAGATCAGGCTGCGCAGCACGTAGTGCAGGATGCCGCCGGCCTTGAAGTATTCGACTTCGTTCTGGGTGTCGATACGGCAGAGCACCTCGAAGCTGTCCTGGCTGCCGTCCTCGCGCTTCACCGTGACCTTGAGGTTCATGTGCGGCTTCAGTTGGCCTGACAGACCGCTGATGCTCAGCACCTCCTTGCCGGTCAGTTTCAGCGCCTTGCGGTCCTGGCCGTCCTTGAACTGCAACGGCAGTACGCCCATGCCTACCAGGTTGGAGCGGTGGATACGCTCGAAGCTTTCGGCGATCACCGCTTTTACGCCCAGCAGGTTGGTGCCCTTGGCCGCCCAGTCGCGGGATGAACCGGTGCCATACTCCTTGCCGGCGACGATAACCAGCGGGGTGCCGTCCTTCTGGTAGCGCATGGCGGCGTCGTAGATAGCCAGCTTGTCGCCAGTGGGGACGTAGAGCGTGTTGCCGCCTTCCTCGCCACCGAGCATTTCGTTCTTGATACGGATATTGGCGAAGGTGCCGCGCATCATCACCTCATGGTTCCCACGGCGCGAGCCGTAGGAGTTGAAATCGGCGTAGGCCACGCCGTGTTCACTGAGGTAGCGCCCGGCCGGGCTGTCCTTCTTGATATTGCCGGCAGGGGAGATGTGGTCGGTGGTCACCGAATCGCCCAGCACCGCGAGAATACTGGCACCCTGGATATCCTCGACCTTCGGCGGCGCCTCGGCGATGTGTTCGAAGAACGGCGGATGCTGGATGTAGGTGGAGTCGCCCTGCCAAGTGTAGGTCTTGGCATCCGGCACCTGGATCGCGCGCCATTTCTCGTCGCCCTGGAAGACTTCGGCGTACTCCTTGTGGAACATCGCCGTGTCGACTTTCTGCACGGCGTCAGCGATTTCCTGCTGGGTCGGCCAGATATCCTTCAGATAGACCGGTTGCCCGTCCTTGCCGGTACCCAGCGGGTCCTTGGTCAGATCGGTACGCACGGTGCCGGCCAAGGCGTAGGCCACCACCAGCGGAGGCGAGGCCAACCAGTTGGTTTTCACCAGCGGGTGCACACGGCCCTCGAAGTTGCGGTTGCCCGAGAGCACCGAGGCGACGGTCAGATCTGCCTGCTGCACGGCCTTCTCAATGGGGTCGAGTAGCGGGCCGGAGTTACCGATGCAGGTGGTGCAGCCGTAGCCCACCAGGTCGAAGCCCAGCTCATCCAGATAGCGGGTCAGGCCGGCGGCGCGGAAGTAATCCGTCACGACCTTGGAGCCGGGAGCCAATGAGCTCTTCACCCAGGGCTTGCGCTGCAGGCCCTTCTCCAGCGCCTTCTTCGCCAGGAGGCCGGCGGCCATCATCACGCTGGGGTTGGAGGTGTTGGTGCAGGAGGTGATGGCGGCGATCACCACGGCGCCGTTCTTCAGCCGATAGGTGTGGCCGTCGTGCTGGTAGTCGGCCTCGCCGGTCTGGGCTGCTGCGCCCACGGCAGCGCCACCGCCCCCCTCGCTGAGCAGGCGGCCCTCCTCGGTGGAGGCGGGCTTGATCTGCAGGCCGAGGAAGTCATCGAAGGCCTGGCTGACTTGGCCGAGGGCGACACGGTCCTGCGGGCGCTTGGGCCCGGCGAGGCTGGCCTCGACGTCGCCCATGTCCAGTTGCAGGGAGTCGGTAAACACCGGCTCGTGGCCTTTTTCGCGCCACAGGCCCTGGGCCTTGCTGTAGGCCTCCACCAGCTTGACGGCGTCCTCTGGGCGGCCAGACAGGCGCAGGTAGCCCAGGGTGATGTCGTCTACCGGGAAGAAGCCGCAGGTGGCGCCGTATTCCGGGGCCATGTTGGCGATGGTGGCGCGGTCGGCCAGAGGCAGATCGGCGAGCCCATCGCCATAGAACTCGACGAATTTTCCGACGACGCCTTTCTTGCGCAGCATCTGGGTGACGGTCAACACCAGGTCGGTGGCGGTGATGCCTTCCTTCAGCTTGCCGGTGAGCTTGAAGCCGATCACCTCGGGAATCAGCATCGATACCGGCTGGCCGAGCATGGCCGCTTCCGCCTCGATGCCGCCCACGCCCCAGCCGAGCACGCCAAGGCCGTTGATCATGGTGGTGTGTGAGTCGGTGCCGACCAGGGTGTCGGGGAAGGCGTAGGTGCGGCCGTCCTCGTCCTTGGTCCAGACGGTGCGCCCCAGGTATTCCAGGTTGACCTGGTGGCAGATGCCGGTGCCCGGCGGCACCACGCGGAAGTTGTCGAAGGCGTTCTGACCCCAGCGCAGGAACGCGTAGCGCTCGCCGTTGCGCTCCATCTCGATCTCGACGTTCTGCGCGAAGGCTGACTGGCTGGCGAACTTGTCGACCATCACCGAGTGGTCGATGACCAGGTCGACCGGGGACAGCGGGTTGATCTTCTGCGGGTCGCCGCCGGCCTTGGCCATGGCGTCGCGCATGGCGGCCAGGTCGACCACCGCCGGTACGCCGGTGAAGTCCTGCATCAGCACGCGGGCGGGGCGGTACTGGATCTCGCGCTCGGAGCTGCGGGTCTTCAGCCAGTTGGCCAGGGCTTTGAGATCGTCGCCGGTGACGGTGTTGTCGTCCTCCCAGCGCAACAGGTTTTCCAGCAGGACTTTCAGGGACATGGGCAGCTTGCCCAGGTCTCCGAGACTCTTCGCCGCTTCAGGCAGGCTGTAGTAGTGATAGGTCTTGCCGGCGACCTCCAGGGTGCGCAGGCTGTTCAGGCTATCCACTGCGGGCATGACATTCTCCTCAGGCTTGGATTCTGCTCGTGATCGGCAGCGCGGCCGATTCGGCGGTGCACTGGCGATACTTGGCGAAGGAGGGCGCTAACGTCCTGATCCATCGCAGGTCTGATCCATTTGGACGGGCCGCGATCGGTGATCATCTTCGCCAGGCAGGGCAATCATCGGGCAGTCTTCTGGCGGGCTGGGCCAGACCACTCAAGCTAGACCGCCTGAAGGGGTATTGCCATCTGTTCTGGACCGTTTGTCCTGCGAGTGGGTTCAGATCAAATGACTCCGGCCATGGGATGATTCCTGCGAATCTGCATGAAACCTTCGCGGGCAGCCTCTATAGTGCGCGGCCAAGGAGACACCCCGATGAATACCCTCTTACTGCACTGCCGCCCGGGCTTCGAGAATGAGGTCTGTGCCGAGCTGTCCGAGCACGCCGCGCGCCTGGACATTCCCGGTTACGCGCGGGCCAAGCCAGCCACTGCCTACGCCGAATTCATCAGCATGGACGCCGACGGCGCCGACCGGCTGATGCGCCATCTGCGTTTCTCCGAGCTGATCTTCCCGCGCCAGTGGGCACGCGGGGCCGGTTTTACCGCGCTGCCGGAGCAGGACCGCATCGGTGCGATCCTCGAGGCCCTGGCCGGCTTTCCGCAGTGCGGCAGCCTCTGGCTGGAGGTGTTCGATACCAACGATGGCAAGGAACTCTCGACCTTCTGCCGCAAGTTCGAGAAGCCCCTGCGCGCCGCCCTGGTGAAGGCCGGCAAGCTGGTGGAAGACCCGAGCCTGCCGCGCCTGCTGCTGACCTTCCGTTCCGGCCGCGAGGCTTTCATCGGCCTGGCCGAGGCGCGCAACTGCGCCATGTGGCCCATGGGCATCCCGCGCCTGAAGTTCCCCCGCGAGGCGCCGAGCCGCTCGACGCTGAAGCTGGAAGAGGCCTGGCACCACTTCATTCCCCGCGCTGACTGGGACCGCCGCCTGGCGCCGGATATGCTCGCCGTGGACCTGGGCGCATCCCCCGGTGGTTGGACCTGGCAACTGGTGAACCGCGAGATGCGCGTGGTCGCTGTGGACAACGGGCCGATGGCGGAGAACCTGATGTACTCCGGGCTGGTCGAGCACCAGCGCGTTGACGGCTACGCCTTCCGCCCGCGCCAACGCATGGACTGGATGGTTTGCGATATCGTCGAAAAGCCCGCTCGCACCGGCGCGATGATCGAAACCTGGATCGGCGAGGGGCTGTGCCGCGAGGCCATCGTCAACCTCAAGCTGCCGATGAAGCAGCGTTACACCGAGGTGCGGCGCATCCTCGACCGCCTGGAAGAGTCCTTCCGCGAGCGCGGGCTGAAGGTGCAGATCGGCTGCAAGCAGCTGTACCACGACCGCGAGGAAGTGACCTGCCACCTGCGCCGGATCGAGAAGGGCGAGCGCTGACGACTCGGAAAGGTCCCGCAGCGCCACCCGACCTTCGGTGACTTGCCGCGCCGCCCGGCATTGCCCATGCTGTGCGGCGCGAGATCTTCCGGAGACCTTCGTGAAGCGAAAGTTGCCCTCCCTGCTGGGCAGTTACAGCCGCATGTTGCTGCCACGCCGCGGCCTCGGCCGCGATGAGCGCGTGCCTTACCTGGCGATGGATAGCCGCACCCTGAAATTCGACCTTCGCCACTTGCGCGCCTACCGCGAGCACTTCGGGCTCGACCCGGCGCTGGGCGTTCCGCTGCTCTATCCGCAGGTGATCAGCCTGCCGCTGCACCTGCGCCTGCTCAGCCGCTCGCGCATGCCGCTGTCGGTCGTGGGGCTGATTCACCTGCGCAGCCATATCCAGCGCTATCGCATGCTCGACGAGAACGAGCCGCTGCAGTTCGACTGCCGCATTCTCACCAGCCGCCGCAATGAGCTGGGCCTGGAGGTGGATGTCGTCACCGAGGCCTGGCATCACGACATGCTCTACTGGCAGTCGATCACCACTTACCTGCGCCGGGGCGACTTCCTCGAGAGCGGGAGCGAGCCCGATCCTCTGCCCGAACGTGCCCAATGGCACACCCTGGAAGCGCCGGTGCATTCCGGCGTGCAGTGGCGCGTGCCGAAGATTGTCGGCTGGCGCTACGCCGGGCTGAGCGGCGACTTCAATCCGCTGCACCTGTCGCGCCTGATGGCCTCGCACTATGGCTTCGGCAAGCCATTTGCCCACGGCATGTGGGGGCTGGCGCGCAGCCTGACCGGCCGTCGCTTGGCCGAGAATGTGCGCCTGGATGCGCACTTCAAGGCGCCGCTGCCGCTGGGCAGCCAGGTGAAGCAGAGCTACCGGCGGCTGGGCAAGAAGGAGCAGTGGGCGCTGCTGCCTGCTGAGGGCGATGGTCAGCCGATGCTGCTGGCGCAACTCGATGAGGCGCCGGACGGGCCGTTGCGTTAGTCGTTTCGCTGGGAAGCATGGGGCGGTCCTGTTCGCGAGCAAGCTCGCTCCTACGAAAAGCGCTCTGATGCAAACCTGTAGGAGCGAGCTTGCTCGCGAACCGCACGGCAGAGCGGTTACGGGTGCACGGCAACGCGGGGCTGCAGCGGGAGCAGGCTGGGCAGTTGCACCTCGCCCTGCAGCTCTACCGGCGCTATCCGCCAGGAACTGTTGAACAGGTACTGGTCGCTGAAGCCGCTGAGCAGCAATCCAATCTCATCTCCCGGCGCGAGGCTGGCGCTGACGGCGTTCAGGCGTGTGCTGCCCTGGTTCGCCAAGGGTTTTACCTGTTCGTCCAGACGACGCGTGCGGCCATTGGCGCTGCGGATCGCCAGGGCGGCGAACACCTGCGCCTCGGGGCGCTCCGTCAGTGGTTCGGTGAGACGGACTACGGCGCTGCCGAGCAGAGCGCTGTGTTCGCTGACGCGCTGCAGAGGAATGAACCGTGACGGCTGCACAAGGCCACTCACTGCCGGCCGGATGGTCGTAGCCGGCAGTGCCACGCTGGGGCCGGGCGGTGGCAGGTCGTCCAGCGCCAGGCCCTGCTCGAGATCAAGGCTGATGCACAGGTCCGGCACGCTGTCGGCGGCGCCGGGGCGCTTGCGTAGCTTTTCCTCGTACCAGGCGACGATGCCGGTATAGAGATTGATCGCCCGAGAACCGCAATGGATCAGCGGCTCGTTGTTGAACGGCGGCAGCCCGCTCCAGGCTTGCATGGGCGGCGGCAGGATGTGCCCCCCCTGCATGCCCAGCAGGCGCACGTCGGCCGGAGCCTGCTTCAGGCACTGGCGAATCTGCAAGCCCTGGTCCAGCGGGAACAGGGTGTCGCGCAGACCCTGGATCAGCAGGGCGTCGGCGTGGGGCAGACGGCCCTCCGCGCAATAGCTGGCAAGGCTGTTGGCGTGCAGCTCGGCCTGCACCGGCGCAGCCATGCGCCCGCCGCTGGTGTGCAGGTAGTCGGCCTGGACGAACTTGCCCAGGTCATAGCCGGTGGCCAGCCCCAGGCTCACCAGCACGCCGCCCCAGCCGATCTTCAGCTGGCCGTCCGGTGCCAGGGCATCGGCCAGGTCGTACCAGGTGGCGATGGGAACGATGGCGTCGATGCGCGGGTCTTGGGCCGAGGCCAGCAGCTGCACGGCGCCGCCGTAGCTTTCGCCGAGCATGCCGACGCGCGGATCGTTCGCGCCATCCATCGTCACGCGCGGCAGGTGGGCGGCGGCCCAGTCGATCACGGCGCTGGCATCCTGCACTTCGAACTGCGGGTTCATCATCTCGATGCGCCCGTCGCTGCCACCCCAGCCGCGCTGGTCGTAGCTGACCACCCAGAAGCCGGCCTTCCAGGCGCGCAGTGCGGCGCGCCCGGACATCATGTTCTTGCCGTAGTAGCCGTCCGGCCCGGTTACCCGCCATCCGCCCCAGCCGTGGGTGTGGACGATCACCGGCGCGGTGACGCCGGCCTTCAGCGCGGGCTGGAATACGGTGGCGGAGAGCCGGGTGCCGTCGCGGGCGGTGATAACCGCTTCGAACCAGGTGGCGGGCAGGTCCTTGCCCTGGCTGGCGCTGAAGTCGGGAAGCTGGTCGCGGGCGGCACAGCCGGCGAGCAGGGCAAGGCACAGGCAGAGGAGGGCGCGCATCGTCAGTCCCTGGAGGAGGCGGATGCGCCAGCATGCCCGGCGCCCGTAGCGCCTACCCCCAACCAAGGTTGGGTGACCCGGACGGACGCGGGGTGACCGCACGGTGCCCTTTGCGCGACAATGCGCCATTGGTTTTTCTGGAGTGACGTGATGTCCCAGCCTGTCGATGCCATTCTCGACGCCACCGGCCTGAATTGCCCCGAGCCGGTCATGATGCTGCACAACAAGGTGCGCGACCTGCCCGCCGGCGGCCTGCTCAAGGTCATCGCCACCGACCCCTCCACCCGCCGCGACATCCCCAAGTTCTGCGTCTTCCTCGGCCACGAACTGGTGGAACAGCAGGAAGAGGCGGGGACCTACCTGTACTGGATTCGCAAGAAGGCGGAGTGATCTTTGCGTTGAGATCCCAATGTGCGTAGGAGCGGACTCTCAGCCTCGGAGTCACTGGCGATAGCGCTTTTTCGTAGGAGCGAGCTTGCTCGCGAACCGCCCAGCGCCGGAGCTGCCGGGGGCGTTGTTCGCGAGCAAGCTCGCTCCTACAGGGAAAGGCTTCAGCTTCCTACCGGGCGTGCTGCAAGCTTCTGGGCAATCATCCGCCCGACCAGCGCGACGAAGGTCAGGGCGATCAGCACCACTGAAATCGCCGCCACGGCCGGGTCGATGTTGTCGCGCAGGCCGGACCAGATCTGCCGCGGCAATGTATTCACCTCGGTGCTGGTGACGAATAGAGTCACCGCGATCTCTTCCCAGCTCAGCGCAAAGCACAGCAACGCCGTGCTCGCCACGCCCAGCTTGAGGTTCGGCAGCACCACCATGAAGGTGGTCTGGCCCAGGCTCGCGCCCAGGTTGCGCGCCGCCAGTTCGATGCGCCGGTCCAGTTGGCTGAGCGCTACCAGCATGGTCACCACACCATAGGGCACCACCATTACGATGTGCGCGATGGTCAGGCCGAACAGGGTGTCGTAGCCCAGGCCGGGCGCGAACTGGCTGACCTTGGTTTCCATGAAGTACAGGACCATCGCCGAGATCATCGGCGGGATCGCCATGGGCAGCAGCACCAGGCCGATCAGCAGGGTCGCCAGGCGCGAGCGCAGGTACCAGATGCCGAGGCTGAAGCTCACCGCCAGGGCGGTGGCGATGATGCAGGTGGCGGTGGCGACGATCAGACTCTGGCCGATCGCCGCGAGCCATTCGGGGCTGTCCAGCAGCGCCTGGTAATGCCGCAGCGACCAGTTGCCGTTGGGCATCGACAGGAAACGCTTGCTGGTGAAGGACACCGGAATCACCGCCAGCAGCGGGAAGACCATGAAGATCATCGCCATGGTCGCCAGCAGGCGGCTGGGGGCTTTGGTTTCGTGTGCGTTCATCAATGAGTACCTCGTTCCTCAGCCGACCAGCTTGTCGACGCGGGTCATGCGCAGCAGCGCCCAGATCATCCCGCTGACCAGTGCCAGCAAAACCACCGAAAGCGCAGCGCCGAGGCCCCAGTTGCTGGTCTGGAACATCTGTAGATAGACGTACTCGGCCACCATCACCGTTTGCCCGCCACCGAGGATCGCCGGGGTGATGAAGAAGCCCAGGCAGAACACGAAGACGATGATGAAGGCGCCGAGGATGCCGGGAATGGTCTGCGGCACGAAGATGCTCCAGAAGGTGCGCATCTGCCCGGCGCCCAGGCCGCGCGCGGCGAGCAGCACGCGCGGGTCGAGGCGGCGCATGGTGGAGACCAGCGGGAACAGCGCGAAGGGCACCATGAAATGGACCATGCCGATCACCACGCCCAGTTCGTTGCGGGTGAGCTGCAACGGCTCGTTGGTGATGCCCAGGTACTGCAGCCAGTCGTTGAGCAGCCCGTTGCTGCGCAAGGCGATCAGCCAGCCGAAGGCGCGCACCAGCACCGACAGCCAGAACGGGATGAACACGCAGATTTCCACTACGCGCTGCCAGAACGGCGGGCTGTAGACCCAGCAGTAGGCCATCAGGTAGGCGATCAGCAGGGAGATCACGCTGACCGTGGTGCACAGGCGGAAGGTCCGCCAGAGCACGTCGTGGATCGCCGGGTCCGTCATGATCCGCTGGTACTGCTCGATCCCCGGCTCCGGCAGGGTCACGCTCCAGCCGAGCACGCCGAGGAAGGGCAGTACGTAGAACACGAAGAGGACGATCGGCAGCGGCAGCAGCAGGGCGCCCAGCTTGAGCCGCGAGGGGGCGTTATCGGCCATGACCTGCGCTCCGCGTCACTTGGAAATGTGGGTCAGGTACTGCTCCAGGGTTGCCCCGTAGTGGTCGGTGTACCACTCGTGGCTGAGCATGATCTGCTTGGGCAGGTTCGCCGGGTCCGTGCAGTTGAGGTGCTTGCGGTCGTCAGGGATCAACGCGGCGGCGGCAGGGTTGGCCGGGCCGTTGCCGAACATCTTGAACAGCTCGACCTGGGATTGCGGGTCCTGGGCGTAGGCGATGAACTTCATGGCGGCCTCGGTGCCGGCCGGGTTGCCCTTGAGCACTCCCCAGTTGCTGCAGCCCAGCAGGGCGTTGTCGAAGGTCCATTTGATGCGGCCTTCGCTGTCGTCGGTGATGACCTGGGCGCGGGTGTTCCAGATGGCGCCCATGGAAACTTCGCCTTCGATCAGCAACTGCTGGGTTTCCGCCCCCGAGCCCCAGAAGGACAGCACATGGGGCTTGAGCTCTTCGATCTTCTTCAGCGCGCGCGGCACGTCCAGCGGGTAGAGCTTGTCCGGGGTCACGCCGTCGGCCAGCAGCGCGGCCTCCAGCATGCCGTTCATCCACTTGTAGAGGGTGCGCTTGCCGGGGAAGGTCTTCACGTCCCAGAAGTCCGCCCAGGTCTTGGGCACCTTGTCGCCGAAACGCTCGCTGTCGTAGGCGATCACGTAGCTGAGCATGTAGTCGGCGATGCCGTATTCGTAGGCGAAGCCGGGCAGCACCTTGTCCTTGGACACGACGTTGTAGTCGATGGGCTGGACCAGGCCTTCCTTGCCGAGGATCTGCAGGACCGAGCTTTCCGCGTCGACCACGTCCCAGCTTACCCGGCCGCTGGACAACTGAGTGCGGATGGCGCCTTCGGTGGGGCCGCTGCCGTCGATCTTGGTGGGAATGCCGGTGGCCTTGGAGAAGCCCTCGGTCCAGGCCTTGCCGAAGGCCTTGATCGCGTCGCCGCCCCAGTTCACCACCACCAGCGGCTTGTCGCCGGCGGCAAAGCTCACGCCGTTGCGCAGGGCCAGCGGCAGGGCGGCCATCAGGCCCATGCCCTTGAGGAAGGTACGGCGGTCGATCTGGCCGCGACGGGTCTTTTCGATGAGGACTTCGATGCAGTCCTGCTGGTGCGGATTGAACTCTTTCGGATTGAACATGGGGGGCAGCTCCCGATCAGTGGGGATGGCGAAAGGAGGACATGCGAACGCGATGACTCAGGCCAGCAGCAGGCTTTTCTCGATGGGCCAGCTCAGCCAGACCTTGGAACCGTGCTCCAGGCGCGAGGCCTGGTGGTCAGCGTGTACGGCGAGGCTCATGGGCAACTTGCCTTCACTGCCGGCGCCCAGGCACAGCTCAGTGCTGGCGCCCTGGTAGGTCTTGGCGGTGAGCACGGCCTGCACCACGTTGTGGCCGTTCACCTGCGGCGGCGCGCTGTGCAATTGCATGTGCTCCGGGCGCACCGCCAGCAGCGGTGCTTCGGCCTGCATGGCGGAGGAGTAGCTGGCGCGCAACTCGGCCTCGCCGAAACGTCCGCAGGCCAGTTCGCCGGCGCGGCCCAGCTGGCTGAGCGGGAAGAGGTTCATCTTGCCGAGGAATTCGGCGACGAAGCGGTTGTTCGGCCGGTTGTAGATGGTTTCCGGCGCGTCGACCTGGGCCAGTTGGCCCCGGTTGAAGATAGCGATGCGGGTAGACAGGGCGAGGGCTTCGTTCTGGTCGTGGGTGACGAAGACGAAGGTGGTGCCGACCTGGCGGTGGATGCGTTGCAGTTCCGCCTGCAGTTGCTCGCGCAGGTTCTTGTCGAGGGCGGAGAGAGGTTCGTCGAGTAGCAGCATGTCCGGTTCGAACACCAGGGCGCGGGCAATGGCCACGCGTTGCTGCTGGCCGCCGGAGAGTTCGCCAGGGCGCTTGCCCAGGTGCTCGCCCAGGCCGACCACTTCGAGCATGTGGCGCACGCGACGGTTGCGCTCGTCGGCCTTCACGCCGCGGATCTTCAGCGGAAAGGCAACGTTGTCCTCGATGCTCATGTGCGGGAACAGGGCATAGCCCTGGAACACCATGCCGAAGTTGCGCTTCTCGGCGGGGCGTCGGGTGATATCGGCGCCGCCTTCTTCGAGCTTGCCGCGGGACGGGTCCTGGAAGCCGGCGAGGATCATCAGGAAGGTAGTCTTGCCGGAGCCCGAAGGCCCGAGGAGGGTGAGGAACTCGCCCTGCTGGATGTCGATGGACACGTTGTCCAGCGCGTTGAAACTTCCGTAGCTCTTGCCGATGCCGATGGCACGGAGTTGGGGCTGTCGCTCCACTGCACTTACCTCGATTTCTTGTTCTTGTTCGAGCGGCCGCCGGGTGAGGATCGGGTAAAGATCGGCGGCCTTTTTTTAATGCAGTATTGTCAAATCTCTCTCCGCTTCAATCGCGTTTTTTTGCCCTCATTGTTCGAATTCACTCACCAATCAGCGCGTTGCGGCCGCCCTGGCGGAACTGCTCGGACATCCGCAGCTCGGCCTTCATCCAGGCCTTGAAGGCACGCACGTCCGGGCGTTCGGACTTGGCCGGGTCGGTGACGAAGTAATAGCGGTTGGGCGGCTCGATGGCGACGTTGAACAGCCGCACCAACTGCCCCTTGGCCATGGCGTCGCCGCTGACCAGCGCATCGCCCATGGCCACGCCTTGCCCGGCAATGGCCGCCGACTGCACCAGGTGCGCGTCGGAGAAGACGATGCCGTTGCGCACGTTGAGGTTCTTTACCCCGGCGGCGGCGGTCCACAGCAACCAGTCGGAGTGATCGACCATATGCAGGAAAGGCAGGCTGGCGAGGTCTTCCGGCGAGTCGAGGCCGCCCACCGAGTTGATCAGCGACGGGCTGCACACCGGGAAGGTGTCCAGGGTGGCGATCAGGTCCACGTGCAGGTCGGTCCAGTCGCCCACGCCGTATGCGATGAACAGGTCGACGTCGCGGTCGCTGACGTCGTCGGGCACCCGTGGCGAGACCAGGTTCAGTTCCACCTGCGGGTGGGCGCGCTGGAATTTGCCGATCTGGTGGCACAGCCAGTAGGTGGCGAAGCCTGGCGTACAGCTCACACAGAGGCGGCCGGAGACTTCCTCGGCATTGGCGAAGCGCCGCGCCTCGTTGAGGATCGCCAGCGCGCGCTGGGTCTCGCGGGCGAAGCATTCGCCGTGGTAGGTCAGGGCAATGCCGCGGCCGACCCGCTCGGTGAGCGGGATGCCCAGGCAATCTTCCAGGCTGTGCAGCTGGTGGCTGACGGCGCTGCGGGTCAGGCTCAGTTCGCTGGCCGCGCCGGACAGGCTGCCCAGGCGGGCGACGGCGTCCAGCACGCGCAGGGCGGTCATCGAGGGGAAACGCATGGCTGCTCACTCCTGGTGCGCGAAGTGGAGCCTTTATCCCTGAGCGCGGCGGTGGTGTCGAGTGGCTGCGGGTACGGGCGGAGGGGATGTTGCAACGCGTGGTTTCCCGGACCGCGCTCCGGGCAGCCGGCGTCCGAGGGGCTCAATGGCGGGCGACAGGGCCCGCCCCGTAGGAGCGGACCTTGTCCGCGAAGGCTCGCCACCGCTCCCATGCCGAAGGGTGAACACCTGTAGGAGCGAGCTTGCCCGCGAACGGGGCCGCAGCGGGGCGGGTGTTCGCGAGCAAGCTCGCTCCTACAGGATATGGCGCAAGATCGCGGCGTTCACCTGCAGATGAACTTTTCCGCCGCGCGGGATTTCGCGGACAAGGTCCGCTCCTACAGGTTGAGTCCGATGTGTTTCCTGTAGGAGCGGACCTTGTCCGCGATCGATTTCCGGCCACTCCGAAGTGACCGGTTGCCCATCGCAGACGGCGCCCGCTCCTGCACAGGTCGAGTGTGAAACTGGCTGTTAGCGCAGCTTCTCCATCATCTGGTAGTACCACATGCCTGCCGCCAGCATAGGGTTGCCGAACACATCGCCCATGGGCACGCGGATGTGCTTGCACTGGGCGAAGGTGTCGAACTTCTCCAGGTCGCCGGTCATCGCCGTGGCCATGATCTCGCCCATGATGTGGGTGGTCGCCACGCCGTGGCCGGAATAGCCCTGGCAGTACCAGACGTTCTCCGACAGCTTGCCCAGTTGCGGGATGCGATTCATCACGATGCCCATGGCGCAGCTCCACTGGAACTCGATGTCCACGCCCTTGAGCGCCGGGAAGGTACGCTCGATGCACGGGCGCAGTTCGCCGGCGATGTCGCGCGAGTCGCGGCCCGAGTAGTTGGCGCCGCCGCCGAACAGCAGGCGGCCGTCACCGGTCATGCGGTAGTAGTCGAGCACGAAGCGGCAGTCGTAGACCGCCAGGTCCTGCGGGTTGATGCGCTTGGCCAGCTCGCCCAGCGGCTTGGTGGTGACGATGCCGCCCATGGCCGGGAAGATCATGCCCTTGAGCTGCTTGCGTTCGAGCTTGTGGTAGACGTCGCCGGCCAGCATCACCTGGGATGCGTTGATCCGCCCGCCGGAGGTGACCACCGCCGGGCGCGGGCCGTGGATGATGTCCAGTACTTCGGAGTGTTCGAAGATCAGCGCGCCCAGGCTGGCGGCGGCCTTGGCCTCGCCGATGCACAGGTTGAGCGGGTGCAGGTGCATGTTGCGGGTGTTCTTGATGGCGCCGCAGTAGAGGTCGCTTTCCAGGTGCGCGCGCACGCCGGCAGCGTCCAGCAGGGTGATCTCATCGCCCATGCCACGGCGCTTGGCGTCATCGAAGGTGGCCTTCAGCTCGTCCATGTGCGACGGCTTCATCGCGGCGTGCAGGTGGCCGAACTTCAGGTCGCACTGGATGCCGTATTTCTCCACGCGGCTCTTGATGATCTCGTGGCCGCGCCAGCGCAGGTGCCAGATGAAATCGTCGACGTCGTCGCCCAGCCACTGGCGCATCTGCTTCTCCATGGCCGAGTCGCCCGAGAGAGAGCCGGTGACCTGTCCGCCGTTGCGCCCACTGGCGCCCCAGCCGACCTTGTTGGTCTCGACGATGGCGACCTTGTAGCCGCGCTCGGCCAACTCCACGGCAGTGGCGACGCCGGTGAAGCCGCCGCCGATGATGGCGATGTCGACGTTCACCTCGCCCTGCAGCGTGGGGTAGCTGGTCTCTTCGTTGAGGCTGGCGGAGTAGTAGGACTTCGCGCGCTCCGGGGCGGGAGTGGTGGGGTTCAGTGCGGCGTTCATTTCGGTGTTCCTGTTGTTGTTCGGTTTCCCTCTCCCCAGCCCTCTCCCTGAAGGGAGAGGGACCTGATCGGAGCGGGCTGAAAATTCGCTTTTAACCTGGGATTTCAGTGAGCGAAGAACTCGTCTCGGCACAATCGGCCCCCTCTCCCGCTTGCGGGAGAGGGTTGGGGAGAGGGGCTCTTCAGCTCATCGCACCATCTTCACGCCTGCGTCAGATACCAGCGCCAGTCCTGCTCGCCGACCTCGCCCATGAACTGGCGGTACTCGGCCTGCTTGACCTTCAGGTAGACGCCGAGGAACTCGTGGCCCAGCGCATCGCGCGCCCAGCTGGAGCGCTCCAGTGCGCGCAGCGAGGTGAGCCAGTCGGTGGGCAGCAGTTCCTTGGCCTGGGCGTAGCCGTTGCCTTCCACCGGCGCACCCGGATCGATCTCCTCGCGGATACCGCGATGGATGCCGGCGAGGATCGCGGCAGCGGCCAGGTAGGGGTTGGCGTCGGCGCCGCAGATGCGGTGCTCCACGTGACGGGTGTTGGCCGGGCCGCCCGGCACGCGCAGGCTCACGGTGCGGTTGTCGCAGCCCCAGGTCGGCGCCAGCGGCGCGTAGCTGTTGGCCTGGAAGCGGCGGTAGGAGTTGGCGTTGGGGCAGAACAGCAGCAGCGAGTCGAGCAGGCTTTTCAGCATGCCGCCCACGGACTGGCGCAGCAGCGGGGTGCCGGCCGGGTCTTCGCTGGCGAAGAGGTTGTTGCCCTCGGCGTCGGCCAGGGACACATGCATGTGCATGCCGGTGCCGGCCAGGTCGTCGAACGGCTTGGCCATGAAGCACGCCTGCATGCCGTGCTTGTGCGCCACGCCCTTCACCAGGCGCTTGTAGCGCACGGCCTGGTCCATGGCGAGCAGCGCGTCGCCGTGCTCCAGGGTGATTTCCACCTGGCCCGGCGCGTATTCGGAGATGGCCGTGCGCGCCGGGATGCCCTGGGCCTTGCAGGCGGCATAGAGGTCGGCGAGGAACGGCTCGATCTGTTCCAGCTCGCGCAGGCCGTAGACCTGAGTGGCGCGTGGGCGGCCACCGTCGGCATCCAGCGCCGGCTGCGGGCGGCCATTGGCATCGCGCTTGGCGTCCAGCAGATAGAACTCCAGCTCGCAGGCCATCACCGGGTGGTAGCCGGCGGCCTTCAGACCGTCGATCACGTGGATCAGCACATGGCGCGGGTCGGCGATGTCCGCGGGCTTGCCTTGCTCGGGGTGCATGCTGACCTGCACCGCCGCCGTGGGAATCTGCCGCCAGGGCAGGCGCACCAGGCTGCCAGCCAGCGGATAGGCGCGGCAGTCGATATCGCCGACATCCCAGACCAGCCCGGAATCCTCCACGTCTTCGCCGTGCACGGTGAGGCCGAGGATGGTGCTGGGCAGCGGCCGGCCGGACTGGTACACGGCGAGCAGCTCCTCGCGGTGCAGCAGCTTGCCGCGCGGCACGCCGTTGGCGTCGAGGATGAACAGCTCGACCATCTCGATATCGGGGTTCTGGGCCAGGAAATACTGGGCTTCTTGCACGGAGGCGAAATTCATGGGGCTCTCGTTAGCATCCACGCGGATGCTCTGACGACCTGCAGGCCAGGGCCGCGCCAACGGGCGCAGGATCAAAGGCAGGCAAGCGATGCAACGGGCTACGTCTTGTTCGATGAAGGCGATGGCTGTGATGAGCCCAGCTCTTCGATGAATGTAGCTCCGTCGGGCGAATTCGGGCGGGTGCCCGATCAGCGAGAGGTGGAGTCCGGCGGGCGCGCGTGGCGGCAATGCCAGAGCGCCCAGAAGGCCAGTTCCAGAGGCAGGGTCAGCGGTTGCAGTTCGAGCCAGCGGGCATGTTTGCGCGGCAGGCGGACAGCGCTGCCGGCCTTGCGGGCGGCGACGGGTTCCAGCGGTGCGGGCGAAACGAGCAGGTGCATGTCGAAGGATTTGGCTGACGATTTCCGCAGACTCGCACGGCGTATGGGTTTGTTAAATGTGATTTTCACGACGTTTGGTTTTGTAAAATCGAAACTGAATGCGCTTGCCTGTGCACCGGGAGGGCCGATCCAGAGCCGCTCCTGTCACCACAGCGCATCCCGTCGAACCAGCCGGATGCTTCGTCGGCACTGCCCTAGACTGGGGCAGTCAGTGTTAGTCAATGGCCCGAGCATGTGCCGTATCGTCTTCGCCCCTTCGATCCAGCGCCACGTTCCTATCGAGGAGCGCGAGTTGCCTGCCGCGACCCTCGCCGGCGCGCTGGAAGCGGTATTTGTCGAAGCGCCGAAACTGCGCGGCTACCTGCTCGACGATCAGGGCGGGCTTCGTCGCCACCTGACCATCTTCATCGATGGCCTGCGCTTGCGTGATCGCGCCCGCCTCAGCGATGTGCTGGCGGCGGATAGCGAGGTCTACGTGGTCCAGGCATTGAGCGGCGGTTGAGAACAAGGCGGCATGTCAGGAGAGCAAGATGGATGATCGATTGCTGGTGGCGACCCGCAAGGGGCTGTTCACCTTCCAGCGTGGCGCGGACGGTTGGCGGGAAACTCGCCGTGACTTTCTCGGCGAGCCGCTGAGCACGGTGCTCGCCGACCTGCGCGATGAAACCCTCTACGCCGCCCTCAACCTCGGCCACTTCGGCTGCAAGCTCTGGCGTCAGCGTGCGGGGGAGGACTGGCAGGAGGTCGCCGTGCCGACCTACCCGCCGCAACCCGACCCGCTGCCTGAGCCCAACGACGGTGATGCGTCCGCGCCCTGGGTCCTGCAGCAGATCTGGTGCCTGGAAACCGGTGGCGCCGCCGAGCCCGGTGTACTCTGGGCCGGCACCATTCCCGGCGGCCTGTTCCGCAGCGGCGATGGAGGTGACAGTTGGGAGCTGAACCGCCCGCTCTGGGACCTGCCCGAGCGCGCGCGCTGGATGGGCGGTGGCTACGACTGGCCGGGCATCCACTCGGTCAGTGTCGACCCGCGCGACAGCCAGCACCTGACGGTCGCGGTGTCTTGTGGCGGCGTCTGGCAGAGCGACGATGGCGGAGCCAACTGGCGTGTCACCACCCGCGGCATGTACGCCGACTACATGCCCGCGGAATTGCGTGAAGACGGTGCCATCCAGGACCCGCATCGGCTGGTCCACTGCCCCGCGCAGCCGCAGCGTCTGTGGGTGCAGCACCACAACGGCATCTTCACCTCCACCGACGGTGGCGCGCGGTGGAGCGACGTGCAGGTCAAGCCGTCGAGCTTCGGTTTCGCCGTCGCTGCCCACCCGACCCAGCCGGACACCGCCTGGTTCGTTCCCGCCGTGAAGGACGTCTGCCGGATTCCGGTGGACGCCCGCTTCGTTGTCACCCGTACCCGTGATGGCGGCGCCAGTTTCGAGGTGCTCGACAGCGGCTTGCCGCAGGGCGCGGCCTTCGACCTGGTGTATCGCCACGGCCTGGCGGTGGATGACGACGGCGTGTGCCTGGCGATGGGCTCCACCACCGGCGGGCTGTGGCTTTCGGAAAACGGCGGCGATCACTGGCAGTGCCTGTCGATGAACCTGCCACCGATCTACTGCGTGCGCTTCGGCTGAGCCTTGCTCCTGGCCTGTTCGCGCACTTCGCGAGGCTTCATGCGGCGGTCGAAATAATTGATCGCGGTGCCGAACACGACAATGGCGATCAGGATGCTCAGGCCGATATGCGTGGCTTCCATGGAGTTCTCCTTTGGGGGTTGATCACAACGCCTGGCCGCGCCGCTTGAGCTCCAGGCGGCGGATGAATTCCTCCAGCACCTGGCGGTAGAGGTCGTCCTTGAGGCAGGCGTCTTCGATGCCGGCATCGAGGTTGGGGTTGTCGTTCACCTCGATCACCACTACCTCGCCATCGACCTGCTTGAGGTCCACGCCATAAAGACCGTCGCCGATCAGGCTGGCGGTCTTCAGCGCCAGTTCCACCACGGCGGGCGGCGCGCTTTCCACCGGCAGCGTGCGGCACTCGCCGATCACCTCGCCGCCGGCCTTGTGTTCGACGATCTGCCAATGCCCGCGGGACATGAAGTACTGGCAGGCGAACACCGGCTGGCGGTTGAGAATGCCGATGCGCCAATCGAATTCGGTGTAGAGGTATTCCTGGGCGAGCAGCAGCACCGAGTGCTCGAACAGCTCGGCGCTGACGCTGCGCAGATGCTGGGCGTCCTCGACTCTGTAGACGCCACGGGAGAAGCAGCCGTCGGGAATTTTCAGCACCAGCGGGAAGCCCAGCCGCGCGCCGATGCGCTCGAGCTCCTGTGGCGCGTCCTTGTAGAGGATTTCCGTATCCGGCATGCCCAGGCCGTGGCTGCGCAGCAGATCGGTCAGGTAGACCTTGTTGGTGCAGCGCAGGATCGAGGCCGGGTCGTCCATTACGATCAACCCCTCTCGCTCGGCTTTCTTGGCAAAGCGGTAGGTGTGGTCGTCGACGCGGGTGGTCTCGCGGATCAGCAATGCGTCGTACTCGGCGAGACGCGAGTAGTCCTTCTTCTCGATCAGCTCGACATCGATGCCCAGTTGCCGGCCGACGCGGACAAAACTTTCCAGCGCACCGGCGTTGGAGGGCGGCAGGCTCTCGGCCGGGTTGTGCAGGATGGCCAGGTCGTAGCGCGCCAGCCGCCGCGAGTTGGGCTGACGCCAGATGCGCCGGCTGAAGCGGTCGAGGGCATCGGCGAACTGGTCTTCCTGGTTCTCCCGCAGCTTGTGCAGGGCGCCGGGGCGCACGCCGGCGATGTGCCAGGCGTCGGTACGGCGGAAGTCCACCAGCAGGATGGGGCAGGGAAAGGCCTCGAACAGTTGGCGGGCGATGGGTTGCAGCGGTTCGAGGTCGGTGCGGCCGAAATACAGGCGTAGGGTGAAGCCGTCGGTGCTGGCGCAGGGATGCTGGGCGAGGGCTTTCTCGAGGGATTTTTCCAGGCCGTCCAGGGCCAGCCCATAGAGGGATTTCTTCGCCAGTTCGCTGATCGTGCGCACGGACGGAATGACCTTGTGCCCACGTGCTTCGGCGAGCAGAGAACAGTAATAACCATGGCCGAGATATTTATAGTGACGACATAGATTGATTACCTGGAAACGTTTTCCCGCTTCTAAATGACGGGAGTTTTCCAGATACTCCCGCGCCGTCAGCATATCCTCGCTGGGGATGTACGAGGCCCAGTCTTCCTTGCGCTCGACGATGATGAGGACCTGGCTGGACCGCGCTGAGGGAGGCTCTGCGGCGGCATCTAAGATTGTCTGGAGAGAACTTGCGTTCAACTTTTCATGGAAGTTAGTGTGTAGCGAAGACATTGTTCACGGACCTGTCTGAAAGTTGCCGTGTGTCTATTAAGCAGTAACTTCTGGAAATGTCCCGGTTCATTACGAAAGTTTTACGGAGAGCCCATGTCACTGTTATATCGCCTTGCCGCGCGGGACGATTTGCCGGCCCTTCTCGCGTTGGAGGAGGGCACTTTCGACGAGGATCGCCTGAGTGCGCGCAGCTTCCGTCATCTGATCGCAGCGCCGAGCGCTGAACTCATCGTGGCGAAGGAGGGCGGCGAGCTGCTTGGCTACGCCTTGCTGCTGTTCCGCCGGGGTGCCACGGTGGCGCGGTTGTATTCGCTGGCGATCTCGGCGCAGGCCCGCGGCAGGGGGCTGGGCGGTCGTCTGCTGGAGCAGGCGGAGCGCAGTGCCAAGGGCCGCGGCTGCAAGGCGCTGCGGCTTGAGGTGCGTGTCGATAACAGCGTCGCCATCGGCCTTTACGAGCGGCGTGACTATCGACGGTTCGGTCGGATCGCCGGTTTCTACGAAGACGGCGCCGACGCCTGGCGGTACGAGAAGCCGCTGATCTGAGGAACGGACGAGGGGCTGGTCAGGGTGCGGAAAACAATCTATAAAAATATAGATTGTTTATTTGTAGATCGTTGCCATGACCGCCACCACGCTCGACCCCGCCGACGCGCTGCGTCTGCACCAGTCCGCCGAATCCGCCTGCCAGTTGCTCAAGGCGCTGGCCAATACCGACCGCCTGATGCTGCTCTGCCAGCTGGCCGAGGGTGAGCTGAACGTCGGTGAGCTGGAAGCCCGTACGGGCATCGCCCAGCCGACCCTGTCCCAGCAACTGGCGGTACTGCGCCGCGAAGAGCTGGTGGAGACCCGCCGCGAGGGCAAGCAGGTCTACTACCGCATTGCCAGCCAGCAGGCGCTGGCGGTGATCGAAACGCTGTACCGGCTGTTCTGCGCGGAGCAACCGACATGATCGACTGGACTCATTTCACGCCCTGGAGCGCCTTGGCCGGTGGTGCGCTGATCGGTCTGTCGGCCGGGCTCTATGCCGTGCTCGACGGCCGTGTCGCGGGCATCAGCGGCCTGCTCGGCGGGCTGTTCAAGAGCGCCGGCTGGAAGGGTGAAGGGCTGTTCTTCCTGCTTGGAATACTGGCTGCGCCGCTGTTGTGGGCAGCGCTGCGTCCACTGCCGGAGATCCGCTTCGAGGCCGGCTGGATGACGCTGGCGGTGGCGGGACTGCTGGTCGGTGTCGGCAGCCGCTTCGGTTCCGGCTGCACCAGTGGGCATGGCGTATGCGGGCTGGCGCGGCTGTCTGGCCGCTCGCTGGTGGCGACACTGTGCTTCATGGGTACCGGCTTCGCCACCGTGTTCGCTCTGCGTCACTGGCTGGGGATTGGAGCATGAGCAGGATCGTCGCGTTGCTGGCCGGCCTGCTGTTCGGCGTCGGCCTTTTGCTGGCGGGCATGGTCAACCCGGCCAAGGTGCTGGGCTTCCTCGATCTCGCCGGGCGCTGGGACCCTTCGCTGGCACTGGTGATGCTGGCTGCCATCGCTGTTGGGCTACCGTTCTTCACCTGGGCGCGACGGCATGACCGTTCGCTGCTGGGTGGCCTGATGGAGTTACCGCAGCGCCGTGACCTGGATAGCCGGCTGATCGGCGGCAGTCTGCTGTTCGGCGTTGGCTGGGGCGTTGCCGGTATCTGCCCGGGCCCGGCACTGGTGAGCTTCGCCGCAGGCTACTGGCAGGGTGCGTTGTTCTGCTTCGCCATGCTGGTGGGGATGGCGCTCCACGCCGCCTACGAATGGCAACGCGAGACCCAGAGGAGGCCCGCATGAGCGCCACCATCCAGCACTTCTTCGACCCGGCCACCTCCACCTACAGCTACGTGGTGGCGGACCACAGCACCGGGTGCTGCGCCATCATCGATCCGGTGCTGGATTACGGCGCCGCCTCCGGCCGCGTGAGCAATGTCAGCGCCCGGCGCATCCTCGACCATGTACGCGAGCAGGCGCTGACGGTGCAGTGGCTGCTGGAGACCCATCTGCACGCCGATCACCTGTCTGCGGCCGCCTGGCTCAAGGCCGAGCTCGGCGGGCGGCTGGCCATTGGCGCAAGTATCGCCCGGGTACAGCGCACCTTCGCCGGGCTGCTCAACCTCGGCGAGGACTTTCCCTGCGACGGCAGTCAGTTCGACCACCTGTTCGCGGACGGCGAGTGCTTCAGCATTGGCGAATTGCAGGCCCAGGCGCTGCACACGCCGGGCCATACACCGGCCTGCATGACCTATCTCATCGCTGACGCAGCCTTCGTCGGCGACACCCTGTTCATGCCCGACTACGGCACCGCCCGCTGCGATTTCCCCGGCGGCGATGCGCGCCAGCTGTATCGCTCGATCCAGCGGCTGTTTGCGCTGCCGGGCGAGACGCGCCTGTTCATGTGTCACGATTACCTGGCTCCGGGGCGCGACGAGCACCAGCACGAGACCACGGTGGCGCGCGAGCGCGAGGCTAACGTCCACGTGCATGAGGGGATAACCGAGGAGGTCTTCGTCGCCATGCGCAACGAGCGCGATGCGACGCTCAATGCCCCGGCACTGATCTGGCCGTCGATCCAGGTGAACATGCGAGGCGGGGCGTTGCCCGAGGCGGAAGCCAACGGTGTGCGCTATCTGCGGATTCCGCTGGATCGGATGTAACGGCTTCGCGAGCAAGCTCGCTCCTACAGGAAGCGCATACGACCAGCTCTTCGTAGGAGCGAGCTTGCTCGCGATCAGCGCCGGGAAGGGCGCTATAGCAACAAACTGCGAATATCCCCCAGCACCTCCCCGAGCCGCCGGGTGAACCGCGCCGCCGCCGCGCCGTTGATCACGCGATGGTCATAGGACAGCGACAGCGGCAGCATCAGCCGGGGGAGGAAGGCCTTGCCGTCCCACACCGGTTGAATGGTCGCCTTGCTGACGCCGAGGATCGCCACCTCTGGCGCGTTGACGATCGGCGTGAAGCCGGTGCCGCCGATGTGCCCGAGACTGGAGATGGTGAAGCAGGCGCCCTGCATGGCGTCGGCGGAGAGCTTCTTGGTCCGCGCCTTCTCTGCCAGCTCGGCAGCCTCCAGCGCAAGCTGCAGCAAACCCTTCTTGTCGACGTCGCGGATCACCGGCACCAGCAGCCCATCCGGCGTGTCCACGGCGAAGCCGATGTGCACGTACTTCTTGCGGATCAGCGCCTTGCCGCTGGGGGCCAGCGAGCTGTTGAAGTCCGGCAGCTCGCGCAGCAGGTGGGCACAGGCCTTGAGCAGGATCGGCAGGATGGTCAGCTTGGTCCCGGCCTTTTCCGCCGTCGCCTTCTGCGCAATACGGAAGGCTTCCGCTTCGGTGATGTCAGCGGATTCGAACTGGGTCACGTGGGGCACGTTCAGCCAGCTGCGGTGCAGGTTGCTGGCGCCGACCTGCATCAGGCGGGTCATCGCCACTTCTTCCGTTTCGCCAAACTTGCTGAAGTCGATTTCCGGAATCGCTGGAATGCCTGCGCCGCCAGTTGCGCCCGTTGGAGCGCCGGATCTGCTGCGCTGCAGTTGCTCCTTCACGAACAGCTGCACGTCCTCCTTGAGGATGCGGCCTTTGGGCCCGGTGCCGGTGACTTGCGCCAGGTCGACACCGAATTCGCGGGCGACCATGCGCACGGCGGGGCCCGCGTGCACCTTGGTGCCGTCTCGGCTCGGCGCACCCACCGGGGCGGCTTCCGCCACCTTCGGCTGCTCGGCTTTCGTGGCGGAGGCCGAAGCGGGTTCCTCGGCTTGCCTGGCCGGCTCCGGAACAGGGGCAGGAGCCGCTGCCGCCGGCGCTGCGCCACCCTCGGTTTCCAGTTCGAGAATGTCGTCGCCTTCCTTGAGGGTGTCGCCGATCTTCACCTTGATGGCTTTCACCACGCCGGCCTTCGGCGCGGGGATTTCCATGCTGGCCTTGTCCGATTCCAGGGTCAGCAGGCTCTGGTCGGCCTCGATGCGGTCGCCGACCTTGACCATCAGTTCGATGATCTCGCCCTGGCCGTTGCCGATATCCGGCACCTTGATAGTTTCCACACCGCCACCAGAAGGCGCAGGTTCAGGCGACGGCGCGGCATCGGGCTGGGGTTCCTCGGCGGCAGGTTTGGCCGGCTCCGCGGGTTTGGCTTCGGCGCTGCCTTCGGCCTCCAGTTCGAGGATCTCATCGCCTTCCTTGAGGGTATCGCCGACCTTCACCTTGATGGCCTTCACCACGCCGGCCCTGGGCGCGGGGATTTCCATGCTGGCCTTGTCCGATTCCAGGGTCAGCAGGCTCTGGTCGGCCTCGATGCGATCACCGACCTTGACCAGCAGTTCGATCACTTCGCCCTGGCCGTTGCCGATGTCGGGTACGCGAATGGTCTCGCTCACGGTGCCTCTCCTCAGCAGTCCAGCGGGTTGGGTTTTTCCGGGTCGAGGCCGAACTTCGCGATGGCCTCGGCCACCACCTTCGGCTCGATGTCGCCGCGATCGGCCAGGGCTTCCAGCGCGGCGAGCACCACCCAGTGGCGGTCCACCTCGAAGAAGTGGCGCAGCTTGGCGCGGGTGTCGCTGCGGCCGAAACCGTCGGTGCCCAGGACCTTGTACTCCTTGGTGGGCACCCATTGGCGAATCTGCTCGGCATAGACCTTCATGTAGTCGGTCGAAGCGATCACCGGCCCCTTGCGTCCGGCGAGGCATTGCTCCACATAGCTCTGCCTGGGCTTCTGGCCCGGATGCAGGCGGTTCCAGCGTTCTACCGCCAGCCCGTCGCGGCGCAGTTCATTGAAGCTGGGCACCGACCAGACGTCCGCGCCGATACCGAAGTCTTCACGGAGGATTCTCGCTGCCGCTTCCACCTCTCGCAGAATGGTCCCCGACCCCAGCAGCTGCACATGGTGCGAAGCGGCGCGGCGGTCCTCGAAGAGCAGGTACATGCCCTTGATGATGCCTTCCTCGGCGCCCTTGGGCAGCGGTGGGTGAGGGTAGTTCTCGTTCATCACGGTGATGTAGTAGAAGACGTCCTGCTGCTCTTCCATCATCTGCCGCACGCCTTCCTGGATGATCACCGCCAGCTCGTAGGAGTAGGTCGGGTCGTAGGTGCGGCAGTTGGGGATGACCGAGGCCAGCACGTGGCTGTGGCCGTCCTCGTGCTGCAGGCCTTCGCCGTTTAGCGTGGTGCGCCCGGCGGTGCCGCCGAGCAGGAAGCCGCGCGTCAGGCTGTCGCCGGCCGCCCAGGCCAGGTCGCCGATGCGCTGGAAGCCGAACATCGAGTAGAAGATGTAGAACGGCAGCATCGGCTGGCGATAGTTGCTATAGGCCGTGCCGGCGGCGATGAAGGACGACATGGCGCCGGCCTCGGTGATGCCTTCCTCGAGGATCTGGCCCTTCTTGTCCTCGCGGTAGAACATCAGCTGTTCCTTGTCGACCGGCTCATAGAGCTGGCCCACCGAGGAGTAGATGCCGAGCTGGCGGAACATGCCTTCCATGCCGAAGGTGCGGGCCTCGTCCGGGATGATCGGCACGATGCGCTGGCCCAGTTCCTTGTCCTTCACCAGCTGCGAGATGATCCGCACGAAGGCCATGGTGGTGGAGATTTCGCGGTCACCGGAGCCGTCGAGCAGCGCCTTGAGTGTCTCCAGCGGCGGCGCCGGGATGTGCTGGCTGTTGCCGTGTCGGTGGGGCATGAAACCGCCCAGGGAGGCGCGGCGCTCCTTCAGGTAGCGCGCCTCGGCGCTGCCTTCGTCGGGGCGGTAGAAGGGCAGCTTGGCGAGGTCGTCGTCCTTGATCGGAATGTCGAAGCGGTCGCGGAAGGCGCGCAGGCTTTCGACGTCGATCTCATGGATGTTGTGGGCAATGTTCTTCGCCTCGCCGGTGCCAGTGCCGTAGCCCTTGATGGTCTTGGCCAGTACGACGCTGGGCTGGCCCTTGTGGTTCACTGCGGCGTGGTAGGCGGCGTAGACCTTGTAGGGGTCATGCCCGCCACGGTTGAGCTTCCAGATTTCCTCGTCGGAGAGGTCCTTGACCATCTCCAGCAGCTCCGGCCGCGCGCCGAAGAAGTGTTCGCGGACGAAGGCACCGTCCTTGGCCTTGTAGTTCTGGTAGTCGCCGTCCACCGCTTCGTCCATCCGCGCCTGCAGCAGGCCAGCGTGATCCTTGGCGAACAGCGGGTCCCAGAAACGGCCCCAGATCACCTTGATCACGTTCCAGTTGGCGCCACGGAACACACCTTCGAGTTCCTGGATGATCTTGCCATTGCCGCGCACCGGGCCATCCAGGCGCTGCAGGTTGCAGTTGACCACGAAGATCAGGTTGTCGAGCTTCTCCCGTCCGGCCAGGGAAATCGCGCCGAGGGATTCCGGTTCGTCCGTCTCGCCGTCACCCAGGAAGCACCAGACCTTCTGTTTGCCGGCGGGGATGAAGCCGCGGCTTTCCAGGTACTTCATGAAGCGCGCCTGGTAGATCGCCTGGATCGGCCCCAGGCCCATGGACACGGTGGGGAACTGCCAGAACTTCGGCATCAGCCGGGGATGCGGATAGGACGATAGCCCCTTGCCGTCCACTTCCTGGCGGAAGTTCTCCAGTTGCTCGTCGCTGAGCAGGCCCTCGATGTAGGCGCGGGCGTAGAAACCCGGCGAGGCATGGCCCTGGAAGTAGATCAGGTCGCCGGCGTGTTCCTCGGTGGGGCCGTTGAAGAAGTAGTTGAAGCCGATGTCATAGAGGGTCGCCGAGGAGGCGAAGGTGGAGATGTGCCCGCCCAGCGACGGGTCCTTGTGGTTGGCGCGCATGACCATCGCCAGTGCGTTCCAGCGCACCAGCGAGCGGATGCGTCGCTCCATGAACAAGTCGCCCGGCATGCGGGCTTCATGGCCCACCGGAATGGTATTGCGATAGGGAGTCGTGGTGGCGTAGGGCAGTTGCGTGCCGGTTCGACTGGCCAGCTCGCCAAGGCGAGTCATCAGGTAATGGGCGCGTTCTTCGCCTTCTTTCTCCAGTACGGATTCCAGCGCGTCCAGCCATTCCTGGGTTTCGACGGGGTCGATGTCGTGCATGGTCAGGGGTCCTGGTTACGGGGTCGGCTCTACGCAATGCCGGCTCCGGGCCAGGTGTTCCATGGGTTTGGCGCAGTGGGCGACAACCCTCGTGAGGCTGTCGCGCTGCCGCCGGCACGCGCGTGTGGCTATAGAGCTTAGTCAGCTCTCGCGCCTACGCCTGCCCGATTGGTCGAGTCAGGACGTCGCAGTCGGCTCTATCAGGAGCTGGCGCGCACCGAATCGCGCCGCAAGTCGTCGCCTCGGCTCCACTGCGCCGTCACCAGGCGGTCGCGCCCGGCCTGCTTGGCCTGGTAGAGCAATCGATCCACCGCGGCGACGAAGTCCAGCGGGCGGTCGCTGGAAGAGGGAACGGCGGTGCCGACGCCCAGGCTGATGGTCAGCAACGACGAAACATTGGACTTCTCGTGGCTGATCTGTTGCTCGTGCAGCACGGTGCGGCAGCGCTCGGCGACCTGCCGGGCGGCCTCGCTGTCGGTTTCCGGCAGCACCAGCACGAACTCCTCACCGCCGAAGCGCGCAATGAAGTCACGCGGGCGGTGCAGTGCGCCGGCCAGGGCCTTGCCCACGGTGCGCAGGCAGTCGTCGCCCTGGATGTGCCCGTAGTGGTCGTTGAACTGCTTGAAGTAGTCGATATCCAGCAGCACCAGGGAGATCGGCTGGCCGCTGCGCTGGGCGCTGCCCCATTCGGTGTCCAGCACCGAGTCGAACATGCGCCGGTTGGCCACGCCGGTCAGGCCGTCCTTGTACGAATATTCCTCCAGCTGGCGCTGGAGCATGATCAACTGCTCTTCGGCGCGTTTGCGCTCGCTGATGTCGAACATGAAGCCCACCAGCGAATCCACCTCACCGTTGTCGTCGCGCACCACGTGCACCACATCGCGAATCCACACATAGTCGCCGGTGGAGGTGAGGGCTCGGTAGTCCGCTTCGTGATCGGTGCCCTCGCGGGACTGCGACACGCAGAAGTCCACAACGCGCTCGCGATCCTCGGGGTGCATGCGTTCAGCCCAGTCGTTGGCGCTGACCCAGCTGGCCTGGCTCCAGCCCAGCAGCTCTTCGATCTGCGGGCCGATATAGGCGAACGTCATGGATTTCCAGTCGATCTTCCACGGAATGGCGCGGGTGGACTCGAGGAGGGTCTGGTAGACGGGATTTTCCGGGGAGGCGTCGTACGGCATGGCGGCGGCTCTCTGATGGCACTGTGCCGTCTTTCTATCACGAAAGCGATGACGTTGATCCGACCGAATGCGTCAGCCGCATGGTCGAAAGCGGCCGGACGACGGACGGTCATTTCCGACAGAGACGGATTCTTCAGCAATTCATAACGGGTTCTTCACGATTCCGGCGATAGGGTTTGCTTGCCCGCCATCTGACAACCCCGCAGTGCGATGGACATCCCAGGGATGGGTCGGGCCTCCCTCCTTCATGGCGGGAAACGGATGCGGATTTCTTCCCAGTAGCACGGCCGAACCCATGCCCATCCCGAAATTCCTCAGCTCATTGTCCCGCGGTTGGCTATCTCTGCTGGCAATTCTCCCAGTAATTGCGCTGCTCAGCGGCTTCCTGCCCCTGGATTTCTCCCGGCCGACGCCGCTGGTGGGGGACGCCAAGCGCCAGGCGGAACTGCGCGAACACTGGCAGCAGGGCGACCTGATCATCCTGGTGCGTCACGCCGAGCGTTGCGATCGCTCCAGCGCGCCCTGCATGGGGAGCGTCGACGGCATCACCGTGCGCGGTGGCCAGAGCGCCCACGAGATCGGTCAGGACTTCGCCGCGCTCGGCCTGGCCAACGCGGACATCCTCAGCAGCGACCAGGTCCGCGCTGTGCAGACCGCTTCCTCGATGTTCGACCGCGCGCCGGTGGAGCAGCCCTGGCTGTACAAGTGCGAAGGCTCGATGCTCAGCCAGGCGCTGCAGCACAAGGTCGCGCACCGCAACCTGATCCTGGTGACCCACAGTGAGTGCATCGAGGACCTGGAGCATTCGGTGAGCGTGGATGATCCGGCGACGCCGGACTATGCCTCCACGCTGTTCGTGCTCAGCGAGGCAGACAAGACTCCGCGCCTGCTGGGTTACCTCGATGCCGACCAGTGGCCGCTGAACGTCAGCGGGCGCTGATCTGGCTGGGTGTCGCGCCCAGGCGGTAACGCTGCAATTCCTGCGGAGTCAGCACGCGCATGCGCTGCGGGTCGATGCTCTGCATGGTGTCAGCCAGTTCCAGCGGAATGTCCATGTCGCGGAAGTAGCTGCGGGCGTTGTAGCTGCCCGCCGCCTGGGACGAATCGCCAGCGGGGTAGTAGGGGCGGTGCAGGCCCACATAGCCGCGCACCGTGCGGTGCTTGCCGGCGGCCAGCAGGTAGACGCAGGAGCCCTGGCAGACGCTGTTGGTCGGCACCAGCGTCTCGAAGCCGGATTCGCGCAGCAGGCGGCCCATCTTGATCGACTCGGCGGCGCTGCCACCGATGCTGTCCAGCAGGGCCACCTTGCGCGCGAACTTGCCCGGGTTGGCCAGCAGCCCCTTGAACAGGCGCTCGTAGTCGCCCGGAGCGATGTCTTCGCTGATCCGCACCGCCAGCACCTCGCCGACCTTGGAATGCTGCACCGGCTTCACCTCGACCTTGGCGAAAGTCAGGCTGGAGCACAGCGCGGTGGCACAGAGCAGGGCGGCGCGAAGCATCGGGAGACGAATCCTGTCGAAGTTTTTGTAGGAAGGCGCAGAAGATACCTTGAAGCGCCTTCCCGCGCATCCTCCCGGCTCGTCACATACCGTTGGCGTAGGCCGGGTTCTGCAGGTCGATCCGCTCGCGGACCCCGCGCAGCGCGGCCGCATAATGGCAGAGCATGTGCAGCGCCCAGTCGGCGCGTTCGCGCAGGCGCTGGTCGTCCTCATCAGTAGGGTGACCGGCGTTGAACATGGCTTCGACGCGGCGCACCACCAGTTGCTCCGGCAGGTAGGCGATGCGGCTGTTCTTGTAGCTGGAGGCGCGCAGTTCGGCCAGTGGATAGGCACCGCCCAGGCCGGCGGAAACCCCCACCGGCAGAGCCGGCTTATGGCCCAGTTCACGCAGTCCGGCATAAAGGAAGAAGTTCTTCAGGGCCGGGCAGGCCATGCCGTGCCATTCCGGGGCGATAACCACCAGCGCGTCGGCCTCGCGCAGCAGCTCGCGGTACTGCGGCCAACTGTCCCGGGTGTCCGGCGCCGGCCATAACGGCAGGGGATCGGCGCCAAGGTCGATTACCTGCGCCCAGCCGCACAACGCCAGGCTTTCCAGGCGCCCGGCAAGGTAGCGGGCGACCTTTGCCGACTGGCTGTCCAACTGGCTGGAGCCGGCGATCAGTACGATATTCGGGTTCATCGTGCCACCTCCGCCGCCACGTCCTTGCCACTGGCCGGCGCACGAGTGCGCACCACCGGCCAGAACACCTCTTCCTGCCAGCTCACTGGCGCCAGGTCCTCGATGCCATAGGCCTGCGGGCGGCGCCGGGTGATCTTCGCCGTACCGAACAGCACGTCCCAGAAGAACAGCAGGTTGCCGAAGTTGCCCTTGTAGTAGGTCACGCCGTCATCGGCGTTCAGGCCATGGTGGGCGGAATGGGTGGCGGGGGTGGAGATGGTCCGCTCCAGCAGCCACATCAGCGGGCGCAGCGCGCGGATGCGGTACAGCTTGTCGTCCCAGGCGAGGTTGCTGTGGGCGCCGAAGATCACGCACATCTTCACGATCAGGTAGACGTAATAGACGTTCGCCAGCCCCATGTGGATCAGCGCGCCGGAGAACCACAGGCCCGGCATCAGCAGGTAATAGAAGCTGTTGTTGCGGTAAACGATGCGGATGCTCATGTACGGCGCGGAATGGTGGGCGCGGTGCAAGGCATAGAGGAATGGCACGCGGTGAGCCAGGCGATGCCACCAGTACTGGGTCATGTCGTCGAACAGCAGGAACAGCGCGAAACCGGCCAGCCAGGGGATGCCCGCCAGGGAGCCGGCGGCGGCGGGGAAGGCGAGGTCGAGCAGGGCGCCGCTGGCCCACATCACCAGCGGGAAGGTCACCGCCAGCAGCAGGCTGGAGCCGAATATCTCGATCAGCGCGTCGCGGCGCTGGCCGCGGGGTTGGCGAAAGGTGGCGCGGGCCATCTCCAGGGCAATGAATGCGAGGAAGATCCCCGCCACGATCACGGTCGGATTGTCGAGCAGCATTGTTGTTGTAGTCATGACACTCTCGGTTCGGGTCCAATGGGACAAGGCGTGCCCATCAGAACCCAGGACCGAGCGGCGACCCATGCGCGAAAAGGACAGAAACACCGGAGAACTGGCCAACCCTGCGGCGCAGCGCTACCACCGCGGCCCGCTCGGCCAGGTGCTGGAGCGTTACCTGAGCAGCCACCGCGCGCGTCGTCACAGTGACTACAGCCTGGTCGAGCTCGAACAGTTATGGCTGGAAGCGGCGAGCCTTGAACCCGCCATCGGGCTGCAGCTGTTCGGCCAGTTCACCCCGCAGGACTGGCACGTGATCGCCCACCTCGCGCAGTTCTGCGCCGATGTACGCCAGGCGGTGCTCTGCTGGGTGCGCTACGCCCCGTTGGCTGCGGACACCGATACCTTTCGCCTGCTGGAAGAGGGCGACACCGTCGCCGTCGAACTGATCATCGACGCCCCCGAGCCGCTGAGCCGTTATCTGCTGGAGCACTACAGCGTGATGGCCGTGACGCAATTGCGCCGTGCCACCGGCTGCTCCGTCATACCGGTGCGTGCCAGCTTCGTCCATGCCCGGCCCGAGTACCACGCGCAGTACCGGCAGTGGTTTGGTGAGCGAGTCGAGTTCGGCAGTGCCTGCAACCGGTTGTATTTCGACGCGCAGACGCTCGCCTTGCCGCTACAGGGGCGCCACGCCGGCCTGGTGGAGTTGCTCACGATGGAGCTTGATCGCCGGCTCGCCCGTATGCGCCAACTCAGCGGCTGGGCAGCCAGGGCCGCCGGGATCGTCCGGCGCATGCTCGAACATGGCGAGGTGCCGGCGCTGGAAAGCGTTGCAGACCAGTTGCACCAGAGCCCGCGGACCCTGCGCAGGCGGTTGGCGGAGCAGGGCATGGGCTTTCGCGAATTGCTCGACCAGGTGCGCAAGGAGCTGGAACAACACCTGGAACTGCAAGGTGAAAGCCGCACGCGCATTGCCGAACGCCTGGGCTACGGCGACCTGGCTGCCTACCTGAATGCACGCAAGCGCTGGATCGGCGAGGGCGGAGAAGGCTGAAGGCTCCGGCGGATGACCTGGTCCTGGTTAGCCGTCGTATTCAGTAATCCTGGCGAATGAAAAAGGCCGGCATCAGCCGGCCTCTTTGCTCAGGCACGAGCGCAGCAGGCGCCGCACCGACTTGTTGATATTGCGCTTGCTCGCTTCCTCGGGGGTGAACCAGCGGCAGTCGGCGATTTCGTTCAGCGGGGTGGGCTGCTGCGCCGGGTCGACTGGCGTCTCGAACACGTAGTGCAGCGTCTGGTACAGCTCCAGCGGCGCCACGTAGTTCATCTGCTCGATGGTCAGCCCGGTTTCCTCTATCAGCTCGCGCGTGGCGGCCTGGCCGGGGCGTTCGTCGGCCTCGATGCGGCCGCCGGGAAGATTCCATTTCGACTTGGATTTGCGCACGAAGAGAATCTTGTCGTCGAGGCGGCAGATGACCGTTGCTCGCTCTTTCAGATTTTTAGCCATACCGGCTGCTCCTCGACAATCTTCCAACAGTTTTCAGAGTAGACATTAATCAGAGATTCCCAACCAGATGAAGTGGTTACGGCATTTATGTCGACAAATGGTAAGGATTGGTCGCTGAAAAGGTATGTCAGGCTTTTCCGAAGAAAAGCTCGTCATATTCTCGACTCGTATTTCTCCTGAGTGGACCGGCGTCGAAGGTTGAAGTGCGAACTTTCACGACATGTCGCTCCTCTCGAATTCCTCGCCGAGGAAATCCAGCAAGGTTCGTACCGACGGCAGCAGTCCGCGCCGCGAAGGGAACACCGCATGGACCACACCGGTGCGTGGCGCCCAGTCGGGCAGCAGGTTCACCAGCTTGCCGTCGTTCAGGTCCTCGCACACCACCACGGCGGGTATATGCACCGCGCCGGCGCCTGCCAGCGCGGCCTGGCGCAGGGCGACCAGATCGTCCGTGACCATTCGCGGCCGGTAGCGCACCTGCGCACTGGCGCCGCCGGGGCCGTCCAGTTGCCAGTGGTATTCGCGCTGCACTACGCCCCAGTGCAGCGTCGGCAGGGCGGCGACATCGGCGGGCGTCGGCCTTGCCGGCAGGCGCTCGTGCAAAGCCGGGGCACCGACCACACGCTGCCGGCTTTCGCCCAGCACCTTCATCACCAGATCACTGCTTTCCAGCGGCGGAAAGCGCACCCGCAGAGCGATGTCGATGCCTTCCTGGATCAAGTCCACCTGGCGGTTGGTGCTCTGCACATGCAACTCCACCAGTGGGTACTGCACCATGAAGCGCGCCAGCATCGGCCCGACCCAGAAGTTCAGCAGCGCCGTGGGGCAGCTCAGGTTCACCACCCCGCGAGGTTCGGAGCGGTGCTGCTCGACGGCCTCGGTGGCGGCCGCCGCTTCCACCAGCATCGCCACGCAGTGCCGGTAGAAAACCTGTCCGATCTCGGTCACCGAGAAATGCCGCGTCGAGCGCTGGATCAGCCGCACGCCCAGGCGCTCTTCCAGCGCGGCGATGCGCCGGCTCAGCTTCGACTTGGGCTCGTCCAGGGCGCGGCCGGCCGGGGTGAAACCGCCGTGTTCCACCACCTGGGCGAAGTAATAGAGGTCGTTGAGATCATCCATTTCGGTGTTCCTCTCATGGAACACTGATAGTAGTTTTTGCCGACTACCGGGGCAATTGTTCCATCCGTATCGTCGCCTCCATGCACTACAGGAGGCACCTCATGAAACAGATTCTTGGCATCTACAGCACCGCCCGGCCGCACTGGGTCGGCGACGGCTTTCCGGTTCGTACGCTGTTTTCCTACGACAGCCTGGGTGAGCACCTCAGTCCCTTCCTGCTACTTGACCACGCCGGCCCCCATGCTTTCGGCCCCAGCACGGTGCGTCGCGGCGTCGGCCAGCATCCGCACCGCGGGTTCGAGACCGTGACCCTGGTCTACGAAGGCGAACTGGAACACCGCGACTCCAGCGGCGGTGGCGGTCGCATCGGCCCCGGCGACGTGCAGTGGATGACTGCCGGCGACGGCATCCTCCACGAGGAATACCACTCGCCGGACTTCACCCGCAGCGGCGGCAACCTGCACATGGCTCAGCTCTGGGTGAACCTGCCGGCCCGCCACAAGCGCACTGCACCGGCCTACCAGACCCTGCTGGCTGGCGATATCCCACGCATCGAACTGGCCGACGGCGCCGGCAGCCTGCGGGTTGTCGCCGGTGACTACGCCGGCCACTCCGGCCCGGCCCACACCTTCAGCCCGCTGGATGTCTGGGATCTGCGCCTGCAGCCCGGCCGTCCGCTGGAACTGGTCGTCAAGGCCGGGCGCAACACCGCCCTGGTGGTGCTGCGCGGAAACATTCGACTGGGCAGCGGTGAAACGCTGCGCGAAGGCCAACTGGCGCTGTTCGACCGGCGCGGCGACAGCCTGCAGCTGGAAGCCGAGAGCAGCGATGCCCTGGTGCTGCTGCTCAGCGGTGAGCCGCTGAACGAGCCCATCGTCGGCTACGGCCCTTTCGTGATGAACAGCGAAAGCGAAATCCAGCAGGCCATTACCGACGTCCAGAGCGGACGTTTCGGACAGATGACCCGTTGATGTCACACCCCGGACTCAGGCGTCGCCTAGTCTGGATGAACACCCGCGCAGGAGGCGCGGGCTTTATGGGCCGGATGCCCTTCATGGAGCCCTCGAAATGAGCAACTTCAACCAGATTGCCAACTTCAACGGCCAGCGCCCGGTGATCGATCCCGACGACACCGCCATGCTGCTCATCGACCACCAGAGCGGTCTGTTCCAGACGGTCAAGGACATGCCCATGACCGAGCTGCGCAACAACGCCATCACTCTCGCCAGGATCGCTACGCTGGCGAAGATCCCGGTAATCACCACCGCCTCGGTGCCGCAGGGCCCCAACGGGCCGCTGATTCCCGAGATCCACGAAGCCGCGCCTCATGCGCAGTACGTGGCGCGCAAGGGGGAAATCAACGCCTGGGACAACCCCGAATTCGTCGCCGCTGTGAAAGCCACCGGCAAGAACACCCTGGTCATCGCCGGCACGATCACCAGCGTGTGCATGGCCTTCCCGGCGATTGCCGCAGTCAACGCCGGCTACAAGGTGTTCGCCGTTATCGACGCCTCCGGCACCTATTCCAAGGCCGCGCAGGAAATCACCCTGGCGCGTGTGGTCCAGGCCGGTGTGGTGCCGATGGATACCGCCGCCGTTGCCTCGGAAATCCAGCGCACCTGGAATCGCCCCGATGCCGCGCAGTGGGCTGAGGCCTACAGCCTGATCTTCCCGCACTACCGCCTGCTGATCGAAAGCTACACCAAGGCCCAGCAGGTCGTGAGCGAACACGAAGTATTGGACTCCCAACGCTGATCCCACCCTTGCCCGGCTCCGGTCGGGCTTCCATTGCCAAGAGGAAATGCCATGAGCAAGCCCTACGTCCGTCTCGACAAGACCCAGGCCGCCGTTCTGCTGGTCGATCACCAGGCCGGTCTGCTCTCGCTGGTGCGCGACATCGAACCGGACAAGTTCAAGAACAACGTCCTGGCACTGGCCGACCTGGCCAAGTACTTCAAATTGCCGACGATTCTCACCACCAGCTTCGAGAGCGGCCCCAACGGCCCGCTGGTGCCGGAGCTGAAAGACCTGTTCCCCGACGCGCCCTACATCGCCCGGCCCGGCAATATCAACGCCTGGGACAACGAGGATTTCGTCAAGGCGGTGAAGGCCACCGGCAAGAAACAGCTGATCATCGCTGGTGTGGTCACCGAGGTCTGCGTGGCCTTCCCGGCGCTGTCGGCGCTGGAGGAGGGCTTCGACGTGTTCGTGGTGGCCGATGCCTCGGGCACCTTCAACGAAGTCACCCGTGACGCCGCCTGGCGCCGCATGGAAGCTGCCGGCGCGCAGATGATGACCTGGTTCGGCGTGGCCTGTGAGCTGCACCGCGACTGGCGCAACGACATCGAAGGCCTCGCCGCGCTGTTCTCCAACCACATTCCGGACTACCGCAACCTCATCACCAGCTACAGCACGCTGACCGCCAAGAAGTAAGACGAAGCCCGCCGGGCCGGCAATATGAAGCGGCCCGGCGGATCATGGTCGGCGGTGGTTCATGTGGCGCTGGTGCCGAGCCAGTTCGCGAGCAAGCTCGCTCCTACACCTCATGCGCTGTTCCACGGCATCTCCTGGTGGGATCGAATCCTGCCGCGACGAATGTCGCGGACGAGGTGCGCTCCTGCGAGCTACCTCCGCGCCTGGGGCGGCCCTCACCCTCACCCTTATGTCATGGGCTAGCGAAAGCTCGGGCCTCAGAGAATCGAGAAGTTGTAGCTGGCGATCAGGCGTACTTCGTCTACGTCGCGCGCCGATTGTTCGTAGTTGGTGCGGTAGGTGGCGTTGCGCAGGCGCAGGCTGAGGTCCTTGAAGGTTCCGCTTTGGATGACGTACTTGAACTCCACGTCGCGCTCCCATTCCTTGCCTTCGTCGCCATTGGCCAGGGCGATGTGGTCGCCGTTGACGTAGCGGGTCATGAAACTCAGGCCGGGCACGCCGACGCTTTTCAGGTCGAAGTCGTAGCGCAGTTGCCAGGAGCGCTCCTGGGCGTTGGCGAAGTCGTTCACCTGCACATAGTTGGCGAGGTAGGGGTTGCTGCCGTCGAGGTAGGGCATGGAGCTGTCGCCGTTCATGCGCTGCCAGCCGGCGCTGAGGGTGTGGCCGCCCTGGGCATAGGACAGCAGCAGGCTCAGCGCGCGGTTGTCGATTTCGCCGGCGCGGGCCGAGCCGTCGTCGTCGCTGTCGAACCAGCGCAGGTCGGCGGTGACCTTGCCGGCACCCACCGCCTGTTTGCCAACCACGCCGACGTAGCGCTGGCGGTAGACGTTCTCCAGCCCGCCCTGGGCGTATTGCAGCAGCAGTTGGTCACTGATCTGGTAGTCGGCCTGGTAGGAGTCGAAGCGGTTGCCGGTGGTGTCGCAGGCGTAGCGCTTGTTCTTGCAGTTCAGGCGTACGTCCTGGGCGTCGGTGGAGTCGCGCGCGGTGTAGCGTTCCAGCCGCGTGGCGGTGAGCTTGAGGTGGGCGATTTCTTCGCTGGTCAGCTGCGCGCCGTGGAACATGTTGGGCAGCAGGCGGCCGTCGTTGTACTTGAGCAGCGGCATGTCCGGCAGCATCGCACCGTACTTGAACTGGGTGTGGGAGACGCGCAGTTTGCCGGTGACGCCAGCCTTGGCGTACTGATCTGCGGAGTGGCGCGGGTCATGGCCGCTGGAGGGCAGCAGGCCGCTGTTGCTGTCGGCGGGGCTGGAGTCGAGCTTGAGGCCGAGCATGGCGAGGGCGTCGACGCCGAAGCCGACAGTGCCTTCGGTATAGCCCGACTGCACATTCAGGATGAAGCCCTGCGCGGTTTCCTCGCGCTTGGAGGCGCCCTGCGGGTTGGATGAGCTGCCATCGCGGAAATCGCGGTTGAAGTAGAAGGTGCGCGATTCCAGGCGCGCGCTGCTGTCCTCCAGGAAGTCGGCACTGGCCGGGGCGGCGATGCCGCCTAGCAGGGCAAGGGCGCTCAGGCGAGTGAGCGGGCTGGAGGAGAGGGGCGAGGGCATGCGGTGACTCCGGGGCGCTAAAAAAGCGCGCGAAGGTGTCACAGATGAGCGGGTGGGTCTTTGCGACCATGGTCTAGATCGCGGGTTGCGCGCCTCGACGAACCCGCAGGCGGTACCGTCCGGCAATCGGCTGAAACCTTCCGCGCGGCACCGCGTCAACCGCGATGCCATTGCCCGAACCACTGGAGGTGAGCATGAAAGGTCACGGTGAAATCAGACAACGCCCCTCGGTCGCGCCCGAGCGCTGGCCGTCGCAGTCAGGCCCCGGCGACCGGCGCGGGCTGCCCGGCTATCCCAAGCGCGAAGGCCCGCCTGGCGGGTCGCGCAAGGTAGACCCGGAGCTGGGCTTCGACCCGGATTCGCCGGACCTGGCCGATCCGCAGATCGACCCGCCGCATCCACCCCATGCACCGCAGGACGGCCCCGACCCGCAGAAGCAGCGGCGTGTGCCGGGCGACCGCTATCCGCCGTATTCGCGGCAGTAAGCCAGAGCAGACTGTTTTCCCTCAGGGAGAGAGGGGTGGGACCTCACCGCGCCGATGTGCCCGAAGACGGCTTCGTTTCATTGGGCACGGCACTTCCCTGTAGGAGCGAGCTCGCTCGCGAACCGGGCTTCCACGACGTGGTTGCTTCGCGAGCAAGCGGGCTCCTACGAAAAGCGCGGGTCCGCTTGTCAGCAGCTCTGCGGCATTTCTCCCCGCGCCAGTCGTGCATTGATATCGGCGATCACCGCCGGCAGTTCGGCAATGGTGTCGATCAGGTAGTGCGGACGCGAGCCTTCGAACATCTGGCCGATGCGTTGGCGTTCCTGTTCCAGCTTCTGTGCCGGCAACGCCTTGTACTGCTCATAGGTCAGGCCCAGGGCGTTGCCCGAGCAGGTCAGCGCCACGGTCCACATGCCGGCGCTGCGGCCCTCGAGGATGCCCGGCCAGGTATCGTCGACCTTCACGCAGGCCGCGACGTCGCTGATGCCCAGGGCGATGACGTTGGCCAGCGCCTGTGCCGGGTGCGGACGACCATTGGGCACTTCATCGGTGGCGACGACATGGTCGGCGATGTAGCCGTTGGTCTTCGCCAGGGCGACGACCTTTTCCATGACCACCGCCGGGTAGCCGGAGCAGGAACCGATCTTGAGTCCCTGTTTGCGCAGCGTGGCAATCGCGTCCAGCGCGCCGGGGATCAGCGCCGAGTGCTCGGCGATCTTCTCGATCTGCAGCGGCATGAAGCGTTCGTAGATGGCGGTGACGTCGTCGTCGGTAGGCAGATGACCGAACGCCGCGCGGTAGCGCTCGCCGATGGCGGGGATGTCGCACAGGGTGCGGATGTGGTCCCACTTGCCCATGCCCATCGGGCCGCGGGCTTCTTCCAGGCTGACCTGCACGCCGAATTCGGCGAAGGCTTCGACGAAGATCTGGGTCGGCGCGAAGGAGCCGAAATCGACCACGGTGCCGGCCCAGTCGAGGATGGCGGCCTGCAGTTGCTGGGGTTGCTGGTAATGCATGGTGGTGCTCCTGTGAGGGGATTCTGGGTGAAATGCAGGGTGAGCGCGGCCCGCCCGCTTTCGTGGCGGGCTCGCGGTTTCAGGGGTTGTTCGGCGTGACGATCAGACTGTGGAGTCGAACAGCTCGGCGATGATCGGCCGCTTGCGGCGGATGCCCAGGCAGCACAGGTAGTAGTCGATGTGGAACGGGTCCTCGGCGAAGGCGATGGAGCGCGTGCCGGGCCGGTCGGCGTACTCCACCGCGGAGACGAAGCCGACCCCGATGCCGTGCACCACCGCATGGACGATGGCCTCGCGGCTGTTCAGCTGCATGGCGCAGTCCAGTTCCACACCGTGCTGCCGGCAGCCTTCCTCCACCTGCTGGCGGGTGCGCGAGGCCGGCTCGCGCAGCACCACACGCTCCTTCGCGATCTCCTGCACGCTGACCGATGCCTGCTGCGCCCACGGATGGTCGTCGCGCACCACCGCGAGGATCGGGCAGGTGCGGTACAGCTGCGTGCTCAGGCGCTGGTCGAACTCCGAGAGGGCGAGGATCGCCACGTCGATGTCGAAGTTGTACAGCCGCTCCAGGGTGCCAGCCTCGCTGGTGAAGGAAGTTTCCAGCTCGATGTCGGGGTAGCGCTGCATCAGCGAGTAGGTCAGGCTCATGGCGATCGGCGGCGACACTGCGCCGAGGCGCAACATGCCCTGCTTGCGCTGCTGGAAGCTCTGCAGCAGTTGCAAGGCTTCGTCCTCCTGGCCGAACAGGCCCTGGGTGATCGCGTAGAGCTGCTCCCCAGCCGGGCTCAGCTCGATGAAGCGCCCCCTCCGGTGGAACAGCTCCACCGAGAAGCGCTTCTCCAGGCCGCTGACCTGCTCGCTGATGGTCGGCTGGCCGACGCTCAGCAGCGTCGCCGCCTGGGTGAAGCTGCCGGTGCGGGCCACGGCATGAAAGGAGCGCAACCACTTGTGGTACTGGTACATGAGTTCTCTTTATCAGCAGGAAGTCTTTCAGGAGGGCTTGCCGCATGGCCGTGCCCTCAGCGCCGGACGAACAGGGCGACCACCGCGCTGCATACGCAGGCCGTGGTGACCACGATGAAGATCAGTGAAGTATTGCCCGTCGTGTCCAGCATGCGACCGATCAGGGGTTCGGCCAGACCCGCGAAGAGATAGGACGAGAAATTCATGATCCCCGTTGCGGTGCCAGCGCGGCGCGCGCCGACCAGGTCCGGGCAGAGCGCCCAGAAGCTCGACGCCGGGCCGTAGACGAAGAAGCCGCAGAGGAACAGCGCGAGCAGGCCGATGCCGCTGTGCGCTGGCAGGCTCCACATCCATAGGCTGGTGAGTGCGCCGAGCACCATGTAGAGCACGATGGCGCGGTAGCGCTTGCTGCCGAACAGGCGGTCGGACACCCAGCCGTTGCTCAGCGCGCCCACGGCCATGCCGACCGGCAGGGCGATGGTGATCCACTTCGGGTCGATGAAGCTCTGGCCCTTCTGCCAGTCGGCGCCGAGGAAGTGCACCGGCACCCAGACGATCAGCCCGTAGCGCGCGGCGTTCTGGAAGCCCAGCGAAAGCGCCGCCACCAGCAGTCGCGGGTTCTTCAGCACGGCGAGGTAGCGCTGGGTCGAGGTTTCCTCTTCACCTTGGGCCGCTTCGCTGGAGCGGTCCTCGGCGTTCGCCACGCCGGTGTCGGCCAGTGGCTCGAAGCCCATGTCCTGCGGGCGTTCGCGGGCCACGAGGTAGAACACGATGCCGCCGGCGAGCATCAGCAATACCGGCAGGCGGAAGATCCAGCGCCATTCCAGGTGCAGGACGTCGATCACCACCACCGAGGTGACGTACGACAGCACCGAAGCGCAGCCGGCAGCGAACACATAGAAGCCGTAGACCTTGCCGCGCTCGGCGGCGCTCCACCAGTTCGACAGCAGGCGGCTGCCCGGCGCCCAGCCCAGGGCCTGGAAGTAGCCGTTGATGCCCCACGGCAGGATCAGGCTGCCGAAGCCGCCGGCGAAACTGGTGACCCAGTTGGCGCCACAGGACAGCACCGCGCCCAGGCTCATGATGCGCCGGCCGCCGAACTTGTCGGCGAGGTTGCCGTTGATGGCCTGGCCGATAGCGTACATCCAGAGCATCGCGCTGGACGCCCAGCCGAGGGTTTCCTTGCTCAGGCCGAACTCGGCCTGGATACCGGGGATGGCGAAGCCGAAGGTCTGGCGGCCGGTATAGAAGAACAGGTAGCAGAACATCGCGGCGAGCAGCATGCGCCACTGCGCCACGCGGAAGGGCGACACGGATGACTCAAGGCCAGGCAGGGTTTGTGCACGGTTCATGGCGGTTTTCCTTCTTGTTCGCTCGCGCCGGCGCAAGGCTCGGCGTGTCGGCACTCTTCTTCGGTGCAATAGGTTTTCGGTGCAACAGGAAAAGGCGGCAGCCAGGGCCGCCCGGTAAAGGACGACCTCAGGCGGCTTGCGAGCCGATGAAGTTGCGGCCGCGTGCGCCCTGCATGGCGAAATCGATCATCGCTTCGGCCTCGGCGGTCGTGACGCCATAGTCGCCGAACTCGGTCTTGACCCCGAGGCGATGGAGGAATTCACGCAGGCGCTGCTGGGCGCCGTTGAGGTCGCTGCCGAAGACGCGTTGCAGCACGCGGTCGCGGTCGGCGTCGCGGCCCCAGGCCAGGCCCAGCACCAGTGGCAGGGTAAAGGAGCAGGCGATGCCATGGGGTAGGCCGTGGCGCAGGGTCATCTCGTAGGAGATGGAGTGGGCCAGGGCGGTCTTGGTGTTGGAGAAGGCCATGCCGGCCTTCAGCGCGGCCAGCGCCATGCGCGAGCGCAGTTCGCGGCTGGAAAGGTCCTGCTGCAGGCGCGGCAGGCAGTCGAGGATGTCTTCGATGGCGGAGACGGCAAAGGTGTCGGAGATTGGGTTGGCGTTGTGGTTCCAGATCGATTCCAGCGCGTGGGACAGCGCGTCCAGCCCGGTGGATACGGTCACCCCGGCGGGCACGCTGAGCATCAGGTCCGGGTCGATCAGTGCCATTTTCGGCCAGGTGCAGTCCAGGTGCAGGGAGTATTTCTTCTGTTGCTGCGCGTCCCAGATGGTGGCCCAGGGCGTCACTTCGCTGCCGGTGCCGGCGGTAGTCGGCGCGGCGACCAGCCTCTTGTGCCGGGCCGGGACGAAGGGCTTGCCGGCGGCCAGCAGGTCGAGCAGTTCGTCGAAACGGCCGGACGCGGTGCCGACGATCAGCGCCTTGGCGGTGTCGATGGCGCTGCCGCCGCCGAGGGCGAAGACGGTATTGCAATCGGCTGCTTCACGCCAGAAACGCTCATGCACATCGCGCAGCCAGGCCACGTCGGGGTTTGGTTGCACGTCGTCGATGACGTAGGCCAGGCGTTCGCCCAGCAGGTGGCGGACGCGCTCGATCAAGCCCAGTTGTGCAGCTTCGGGGAAAGTCACCAGGGCGACCTTGCCGTCGCACAGCTCGGCGATGCGGTCCAGGCTGCCGCCGCCGAAAACGGTGGCGACCGGATTATGGAATCGGGCAGGCATGGGCAGTTCCTTGTTGTTGTTTGAACGTGCGGCCATGCTCGGGGCCTCGTCGGTTTCGTTCCAATCGATTGATCGCAGGTGGGCATCGGCCAGACCGATAACGGCGGGTGCGGGCATCTTGCAGTAACTCCGGGCGTGAGCCTGCCCGGCGCGCGCCCGGAAGGCGCACGTGGCGGGAGGTTGTGGCGGAAGTGAGAAGGGGCTGGGGAAGGGCGCGCTCAGTGCCGCCCGTTACCCTGGATGGCGTGGCGCAGGCGGTTGGAGAGTAGGTCGGCGAGCACCACCATGACCGTGATGACGACGATGCAGGTGGCGGTCTCCTGGTACTTGAACAGCTTCAGGCTGCTCACCAGCTCGAAACCCAGGCCGCCGGCGCCGACCATGCCGAGCACGGTAGCCGAGCGCAGGTTGACCTCGAAGCGGTAGAGCACCACGGCGATCCAGGCGGTGATCACTTGCGGCAGCACACCGAACACGATGACCTGCAAGGGCCGCGCACCGGTGGCCTGCAGCGCCTCGATGGGGCCCTGGTCGATCTCCTCGATGCTCTCGGCGAAGAACTTGCCGAGCATGCCCACGCCGTGCAGCGCCAGGGCCAGTACACCGGGGAAGGGACCCAGGCCCACGGCGGAGACGAATACCAGGGCGAGGATCAGCTCATTGATGCTGCGGATGACGTTGAGCAGTTGTCGCGTAGCCAGGTAGAGCCAGCGGTTGCCGTGCAGGTTGCGGGCGGCGAGGAAGCCCAGCGGCACGGCGAGCACGATGCCCAGCAGCGTGCCCCAGAGGGCAATCTGCAAGGTTTCCAGCGCCGGCCCCCAGAGGCTCGGCAGGATGCTCAGGTCCGGCGGCAGCGAGCGGCTGAGGAAGTCGCCGATCTGCGGCAGGCCGCTGGCCAGTTCGCTCCAGCTCAACTGGGCGCCCTCGGCGCTCCAGTGCAGCAGGTAGAGCACTGCCAGCACGGCGGCGCCGGTGGTCAGCCAGCCGCGTTTGGTGTGGGGCGTGTCGACCATCCAGTGGTGGCTGCGCAGGTTCATGCTCCGGCTCCTGTTTCGCTGGCGTAGACCGCGCGGGCGGCCGCCTGGTAAGCGGTCGCCTCGCTGCTTGGGCGTTGCTGGTAGATGCGCCGCAGGGCCGAGTCATCCAGCTGCTCGCGGGTGCCGTAGAACACCAGGCGGCCGTTGGCCAGGCCGACGATGCGGTCGCCGAATTCCCGCGCCAGGTCCACCTGGTGCAGGTTGCACACCACGGTGATGCCCAGGGTGCGGCTGGCTTCGCGCAGGTAGTGCATGACCAGCTGCGCGGTTTTCGGGTCGAGGCTGGCGACCGGCTCGTCGGCGAGGATCACCTGCGGCCGCTGGGCCAGCGCGCGGGCGATGCCCACGCGCTGCATCTGCCCGCCGGAGAGTGAATCAGTGCGTGCCTCGGCCTTGTGCTCCAGCTCCACCCGACGCAGGCATTCGCGGGCCAGGGCGACATCGTCGCGGCTGAACAATTGCAGCACCGAGGCGAGAGCGCCGACGCTCCCCAGTCGCCCGGTGAGGACGTTCTTCAGCACCGACAGGCGCGGCACCACGTTGTGGTGCTGGAAGATCATCGCCACCCGCCGACGCAGTTCGCGGGTGTCGCGAGCCTGCATGGCGTCGACGCCGGCCACCTGCAACTCGCCGCCGTCGGCCTGCGCCAGGCGGTTCATGCAGCGCAGCAGGGTGGATTTGCCGGCGCCGGACTGACCGAGGATCACCACGAACTCGCCGGCCTCAATGCGCAGGTCGATCCCGCGCAGTACCGGGTTGTCGCCGTAGCCCTTGGTCAGTTGGGCGACGCGGATCATTTCAGGCTCCGCAGGTCGAGGTCGAGCACCTGGGCGGTGTCGCGCACGACGTTGTAGGCGGCATCATTGGTCGGCTGGAAGCCATTGAGCATGCCCTGGTCGCCCCATGGCACGTCCTTGATCGAGGCGAACGCGGCAACCAGTTTCTTCTGCAGCTGCGGGTCGAGATTCTTGCGCCAGACCATGGGCGATTCGGGGATGTCGTCGGATTTCCACACGACCTGGAAGTCGTCCTGCTGCACCTGGCCCGAACTGACGGCACCGGCGAGGATGCGGTCGGCCACGGCGGCGGCATCCACCTTGCGGTTCTCCACGGCGAGGATGCTGGCGTCGTGGGAGCCGGAGAAGATCACCCGCGAGAACAGCGCCTTCGGGTCATGCCCGGACTGCTCCAGGCCCGCCTTGGGGAACAGATGGCCGGAGGCCGAGCTGGGGTCGACGAAGGCGAAGGTGTGGCCCTTGAGGTCGTCCAGGCTGCGGATGCCGCTGTCCTTCCGGGCGATGATCAGGCTGTGGTAGGCACTTGTACCGGTCTTCTTGGTCACCGCCACGGCGAAGGCGTCGACGCCGGCCACCTTGTTCGCCAGCACATAGGAGAACGGGCCGAGGTAGGCGACATCCAGCTTGCCGGCGCGCAGGGCTTCGATCACGCCGTTGTAGTCGGTGGCCACGAAAGGCTTCACCGGCATGCCAAGGCGCTCCTGCAACTGGTCGAGCACCCGTTGGCTGCTCTTGATCATGGCCTGGGAATCCTCGGAGGGGATCAGGCCGACGGTGAGGGCGTCCTGCGCCTGGGCGGCGGGCAGCAGGGCGGCGGCGAAGGCGAGCGGCAGCACGGCGAAACGGAACAGTCTGGTCAGCGAAGTCATGGCGTTACCCGGAGGTTATGTTCGGTAGCGCCAACGCTAGGGCTGTCATGTGACAGTCACGCCATCAAATCAATATTGGTTTGCACGCAAATCCATTGATAGGAGCTATGGATGTCCACTGCCCGCCTGCGCACCTTCCTCGCCGTGGCTCGCCACGCCAGCTTCAGTGCCGGCGCTCGGGCCATCGGTCTCAGCCAGCCGACGGCGACCACGCAGATCCAGGGCCTGGAGCGTGAGTTCAACGTCGAGCTGTTCCACCGCCGTGGCCGTCGCATCGAGCTGACCGCCGTGGGCCGCGCCTTGCTGCCCATTGCCCAGCAGATGTCGATGCTCGAATCCGAGGCGACCAACCTGCTGCGCGACTCCGGCCAGCTCAACCGGGGGCAACTGAAGGTCGGCGCAGTAGGGCCGTTTCATGTGATCGAGATGGTCGACCTGTATCGCCGCGACTACCCGCAGATCGATGTATCGATCCGCATCGGCAACTCCGCCTCGGTGCTCGCCGACCTGGAGAACTACGTCACCGATGTCGGCGTGCTGGCCGGGCTGCATGACGATCCGGCCTTTGTCGCGCAGCTGTATGCGCGGCACCCGGTGATCCTCTTCGCCCATGTCGACCATCCGTTCGCGCGCCACGACGAAGTCCGCCTGCAAGCCTTGCAGGGCCAGCCTCTGCTGCGTCGCGAGCAGGGCTCGACCACGCGCGTGGCGCTGGAGCAGGAGCTGGACAAGGCCGACGTCACGCCGCGTATCGCCATGGAGATCGGCAGTCGCGAAGCCCTGCGCGAGGCGGCGATCCGCGGCATCGGCATCGGCGTGGTATCCGAGGCGGAGTACATCGCCGACCCGCGCCTGAAGGTCATCCGCATCAGCGGCGACCCGGTGTGCACCGAGACCTACCTGTACTTCCTTGCCGAGCGCCGCAGCAGCCAGGTGATCGCGTCCTTCCTGCGCACACTCGCGCGATAGCACAGCTGCCGGCGCGGGCGTAAGGCTTGTCCTGCGGGGCGGGGCGCGGGTTATCCTGCGGCCCCCGTCGTTGTCACGAGGCTGTCATGTCGTCCGCTTCCGCGCCTGCCCTGCTGCGGGCCGACCGAGATTCGCGCAACTCCGCCCAGGTGCTCGGCCTGTGCCTGCCCGCCGACGTGCTGCTCTACCTGCTGCTGCCGATGTACGCGGCGGATTTTGGCGTGACCCTGGTGGAAGCGGGCATCCTGCTGGCGGCGAATCGACTGGTGCGCATCGTCGGCTATGGCTGGGTGGTGCGTTTCTACGCCCGCCATGGCGATCGAGCTGCCTGCAGCCTTGCCGCGCTGGCGACGGCGGCCTGCGCGCTGGCCTCGGCGACCCTCTCCGGGTTTGCCGTGCTGTTGGTGTTTCGCCTGGTCTGGGGCCTGTGCTTCGCCACGTTCAACCTGAGCACCCAGACCCTCGCTACCGCCGAAGCCCAAGGCGCCGCGCGGCGCGCCGGGCGTTCGCGGGCGACCCTGTCCATCGGGCCGATGCTGGCGCTGCCGCTGGGGGCTGTAATGGCGCAGTCCTTCGGGCCGCGCAGCGTGTTTTTCGTGCTCTGCGTGGCAGCCCTGTGCGGCCTCTGGCGCGCCCGCGCGCTGCCCGCCAAAGGACATGAAATCCCCATCAGCAGCGGCCGCCGCCTGCGCCTGCCGGACAGCATTGCCACCTGGTCCTTCATCGAAGGCGTGACCCTGGACGGCCTGTTCGTCTTTGGCCTGTCGCTCTACGCGCAGAACCACCTGGGTGCTACCGGCGTGCTGGTGGCGGGCATCCTGATGGCGGTGCGCTACCTCAGCGAGATGCTTTTCAGTCCGTTTGGCGGGCGCCTGGCGGATCGCTTCGGCGCGTTGCGCATGCTGGTGGTGCTGTCCCTGGCTACCTCGCTGGCGTTGCTGATGTTCGGCAGCTACTGGCTGTTCATCGGAGCCTTCTTCGTGCTGGTGCTGCGCGCGCTGCAACTGCCGCTGGTGGTGACGCTGGTGGCGCAACGCAACCCGCAGGCGCGCATCCAGGCGCTGGCCGGCAATGCGGTGTGGCGCGATATCGGCGCCGGGCTGGGGCCGATCCTCGCCGGCGTGCTGCTGCCGCAGGTGCCGGCGCTCTGGGCGTACGCCGGCGCGGCACTGATTCTGGCGCTCAGCGCCCTGGGTTGTGCCTGGCGCCGATGAGCCGGTAGATGCGCAGATTGTTCAAGCGCGGCTGACGGCGCGGCGGGAACACTGGCGGCTCCCATTGCACTGGAGTTGCCCCATGCGATACCTCTACGCCCCCACGTTCTTCTTCGGCTTCATTGGTCTGGCTCTCTATCTGGTCGGTGAAGGCGTATCGCTGCTCTGCCTGCCGGCGCTGTTGCCATTGGCGATCCTGCTGGCCTTCCTCGCCGAACGGCTCTGGCCCTATCGAACGGGTTGGAACACGAGCCACGGTGATGGCGTTCGCGACTTCATCCATGCGCTGGTCAACGAGACGCTGAACGCTCTGGGCATTGCAGCTATTGCGTTGATGGCCCTGTGGCTGCCGCATTTCGACCTGTGGCCAATGGATTGGCCGCTGGCGCTGCAACTGTTCGCAGCGCTGTTGATCGCTGACCTGGGCATCACCCTGGTGCACTACGCCAGCCACCGTTCGCCGCTGTTGTGGCGCCTGCATGCGGTGCACCACAGCGTCACGCGCCTGTATGGGTTCAACGGGTTGATGAAGCACCCGCTGCACCAGATGCTTGAAGCCCTCGGCGGTACGCTGCCATTGCTGTTGCTGGGTATTCCCGTGGAAGTTGCCGCGTTGCTGGCATTCGCCATCGCCATCCAGTTGCTGCTGCAGCACAGCAACGTCGACATGCGCATCGGTGCGCTGCGCCATGTCTTCGCCTGGGCACCGCTGCATCGTCTGCACCACCTGAAATACGGTACGGCGGGGGACGTGAATTTCGCGCTGTTCTTCAGTTTCTGGGATCGCCTGCTGGGCACTGCGTTGTATCTGCCGGACTACGAATTGGCCGAGGACGACCTGGGCATCGGTGACCGCCCCGACTACCCGGTGGCCTACATCGCGCAGCTCGCCGAGCCGTTCCACCGCGCCGCTGCTGCGCATTCGCCAGCGCCATTGCCGGCGGAGCTGCGCCGCGCGCTAGTCGAGTAGATGCAACCTCAACTGGCGCAGCGTCAGGTCGGCGCGGATGCCGAACTGGCTGCGCACGCAGCGGGAAAAATGCGCGGAATCGGCGAAGCCCGCGGCGATGGCGGCGTTGGTCAGGCTGTCGCCGGCCATGGCCAGCCGCAGTGCCTGGCGCAACCGCTGCCAGAGCACCAGGCGGCGTACCGACAGGCCGAGCGTACCGCTGAACAGCCGCTCCAGTTGGCTCAGCGAGAGCGAGGCTTCCTCGGCCAGGGCCTGGGCGGGCAGGGCGCTGTCGTCCAGCGCGCGGATGCGTTGCAGGGCCTTCTCCAGGCGTGGGTCGAGCTGTCGGCGCGGCAGTTCGTTCAGGCGTGTCGTCAGCGATTGCAGGTTCGGCCCGGCCTGTCGACAAACACTCTCCAGATCGGCCAACGCAAAGGCCAGCGGCTCGGCGAACAGGGTGACCGTGTGCTGGTCGCTGTCGAGTATCGCGTGGCGCTGGTTGGAGGCGATGACCAGCAGCGAATCCTGCTGCGGCTGGTCGTTGATCAGCGCCTTCACCTCGCCCTCGCGAGCCATCAGTACTTGATGCGCGTAGTGTGCGTGGGGTCGCGCATGGCCGGTGGTGCCGGCGACGAGGCAGAAGTCCGCGCCCAGCCAGAGCTCGCCTTGCCAGGCCTGTTCAGTCGGCTGCATGGCGTGCCAGCCACTCTTCACGGGTCATTTCCCAGGTTTCCCGAGGGAGGACACCACTGACGAAGTGGCCTTGGTCGCAGGCCACCAGGCGCATGCCTTCGCGTTCGGAGATGCGCCGCGAGCCTTGGTTGACGATGGCCTTGGGCACCTGCATCAGCGGCCGCTCCAGCGTCACGAACCAGAAGCGGCTCACTGCCTCGCAGGCCTCGCTCATGTAGCCCTGGCCCTGCCAGGCGGGTGCCAGCCAGAAGCCGCGATGGTTGCCGGGCTGATCATAGAGCGAAATGCTGCCGATGGTGCTGTATGGCTCGCTGGCGAGGCGAATCATCCAGTGCCATTCCTCGCCACATGCCATGGCCGGCAGCACCATGTCACGCACGTAGACCAGAGCGCCATCGGCCGGGTAGGGCCAGGGCACACGGCTGTCCAGGTAACGCACCACGTCCCAGTGCGGAAACAGGCACTGGATGATCTCGGCGTCGGCCAGCTTCACCGGCGTGAGCAGCAGGCGTTGGGTGCGCAGGGTGGGTGGGCTGTGGCTATCCATGTCGGCTCCTGATTCTTCCGGGACAGTCTGCCGTTTTCCGGCAGTCGCTGGCCAGCCTTGCGCAAGGCCGGCCTGCACTGGCGCACAGCCCTAGTCCGGTCGCCCGAAAGCGGCGATGGCGAAGTCGAGGAAACTGCGCAGCTTGGGCGTCAGACGCCGGTCCGGGGCATAGAGCATGTGCATGGGCGAGGTCGGCACGCTGTACTGCGGCAGCAACTGCACCAGGGTGCCACTGCGCAATGCATCGCCGACCAGCTCCTGTGGCTGCAGCACCACGCCCAATCCGGCAATGGCGGCCGCCAGCAGCGGGTCGCCCTGATTGATCGTCAAACGGCTTGTAATCGGCACCTCGATGCGTCCGTCCGGGCCGTCGAAGGTCCAGCTGGATCGGCCATCGGAAAAGGCGAAACCCAGGCACTCGTGCTGGCTCAGCTCCTCCGGTGTGCGAATCGCCGGGCGCCGTGCGAGGTACGCCGGCGCGGCGCACAGCACGAGCCGGTAGGGCATCAGCGGCACGGCCTTGAGGCGGCTGTCGGCCAACTCGCCGATGCGGAACACCACGTCATAACCGTCGTTGACCAGGTCCACCAGCTCGTTGGACAGCGTCAGGTCCACCGACACCTGCGGGTAGCGCACCATGTACTCCAGCAGGCGCGGTGACAGGGTGCGCATGCCAAAGGTGACAGGGGCATTGATCCGCAAACGTCCGCTGGGTGTGCCGCGGGTGACGGCGGCGAGATTCTCCGCGGCCTCCATGTCCGCCAGGATCAGCTTGGCACGCTGGTAGAAGGCCCGGCCGAAGTCGGTGAGGCTCTGCCGCCGGGTGGTACGGTTGAGCAGCGACAGGCCCAGGTGCTGCTCAAGCATCTTCACCTGCTTGCCCACCAGTTGGGAGGACATCTGCAACTCCTCGGCGGCGGCGCTGAAGGAGCCCAGTTCAACCGCCTTGACGAAGACGGCCATCTGTTCGAAGCGGTCCATTGCAAACTCTGTGTTTCAAGTGTGTGGCCATCCTAGGTCTTTATCCGGTGCGGGCCAACGCCTAGATTTTCCCCCATGTCGCGGACGGTCGAGCACCGCTCCGGGGACTTTCTACACTCCCATTCCGGCCGGCGTTTCCGTCCCGGCCTCCGATCGAGAAGAGGTTTGCCATGGCTCGCATTGTCAGAATCCACCAATACGGTGACGCCAGCGTCCTTAAGCTGGAGGCGGTGGATGTACCCGCCCCGGCAGCGGACGAGGTGCAGATCGCGGTCAAGGCCATCGGCCTGAATCGCGCCGAAGTGATGTTCCGCAACCACGCCTACCTGCAGGAAGCCGAGTTCCCGAGCCGCCTGGGCTACGAGGCCGCCGGCGTGGTGAGCGCGGTGGGCAGTGCGGTGAAGGACGTCGCGGTGGGCAATGCGGTGAGCCTGATCCCGCCGCTGGACATCGCCCGCTGGGGCACCTACGGCGAAGTGGCCAACGTGCCGGCGTACTTGGTGGTGAAGCACCCGCGCAACCTCAGCTTCGAGCAGGCTGCCGCGTCCTGGATGCAGTACGTCACCGCCTGGGGCGCGCTGGTGGAGCAGGCAAAGTTGTCGAAGGGCGAGTTCGTGCTGGTCACCGCCGCGTCCAGCAGCGTGGGCCTCGCAGCCTTCCAGATCGCCCGCATGGTCGGTGCCACGTCCATCGCCGTGACCCGCACCCAGGCGAAGAAACAGGCATTGCTGGAGGCCGGTGCCGATCACGTGATCGTCAGCGACGATGAAGACATCGTCGAGAGAGTAATGGCACTGACCGATGGGCAGGGCGCCCGCGTGGTGTTCGACCCCATCGGCGGCCCCGGTTTCGAGGTGTTGACCCAGGCCATGGCGCGTGGCGGCATTCTTCTCGAGTACGGCGCGCTGAGCCCCGAGCCGACGCCGTTCCCGCTGTTCACCGTGCTGGGCAAGAGCCTGACGCTGAAGGGTTACCTCTACGCCGAGATCGTTGCCGACCCGGCGGCACTGGAGCGCGCCAAGGCGTTCATCGTCAAGGGGCTGGAGTCCGGTGCGCTGAGCCCGGTGATTGCGCGGACCTTCCCGCTGGAGCAGATCCAGGACGCGCACCGCTTCCTCGAGGCCAACCAGCAGGTGGGCAAGATAGTCGTCACGGTCTGACGCGAGCGGGCAACAAGCGGGCGCCCGGCAGTTGATGCCGGGCGCCTGTTGCTGCATTCAGCGGATCAGCCTTTGCGCTGCTCCCAAGGCGCGCCGTCGGCGAACTGTTCCTCGATCCAGGTCTTGAATACTTTGCTGGCGGCCGAGTTGTAGCGCGCTGATGGACGCACGAAATAGATGCCGGCCGCGGTATCCAGTTGCCAGCCCGGCAGCACGCGCACCAGCCGACCGGCGTCGAGGTCATGCTGCATCAGCCATTCGCCGCCAGCGAGGATGCCCACGCCCAGGCGCGCCGCGGAGAGCAGCGCTTCGTTGTCGTTGCTGTGCAGGTTGCCGCTGACACGGACTGTCTGCTGCCGGTTGCCGTTGGCCAGCTTCCAGTCCGGCCAGGAGTGCAGGCCGGTAAAACCCAGGCAGTTGTGGCTGGCCAGCTCCGCCGGGGCTTGTGGGGTACCGTGGCGTTCGAGGTAGGCGGGTGCCGCGCAGAGGATGCGCCGCAAATCGCAGAGCCGCCGCGCCAGCAGGCGGCTGTCGGCCAGTTCACCGATGCGGATGGCGGCGTCGAAGCCTTCGGCGACGATGTCGACGAAGCGCTCCGAGTATTCCACCTCCAGCGTCACCTGCGGGTGTTCGAGGACGAAGCGCGAGAGGATCGGGCTCAGCCACAGCCGACCCATGGCCGCCGGCACGGCGAGCTTCAGGCGGCCCTGGACCAGGGCCGCGCTGCGGCTGGCTTCGTCCTGGGCCTCGGCGATCAGGCTGGCGGCGCGGCGCAGGCGCTCGACCAGCCGCTGGCCTTCGTCGGTGAAGCGCAGTTGTCGGGTGGTGCGCTCCACCAGCCGCACACCCAGGCGTTGCTCCAGTGCGCCGAGGCGCTTGGACAGTACCGACGGGTGGCGCTGCAGGGCGCGGCCGGCGGCGGCGAAGGAGCCGTGCTCGGCCAGCGCCAGGAGGGTGGCGAGTTCGTCGGCCTGGCGACTATCGAACAGATCCATAAGGCTCCCAATTCGGCGAATCCGCCAGGGCGGCGGCTGGCGGTGTCGGTCATGGCGTGAGTACGAGGGCCCCTTCGGAGCGGCCTTCGTGCAGGTCGGCGTGGGCCCGGGCGACGTCCGCCAGCGGGTAACGGCGCCACACGCGAGGCTGGATGATACCGTCCGCGACGGCTTGCAGGACGTCCTCCGCGCGCTGCTGGTATTCCTCGGCCGTGGCGGTGTGCGCGGCGAGCGATGGGCGGGTGAGGAACAGCGAGCCCTTGGCGTTCAGCGTGGCGACTTCCACCGCTGGCGGTGCACCGGAAGCCATGCCGAAGCTCACCAGCAGGCCGCGCGGGCGCAGGCAGTCCAGCGAGGCTTCGAAAGTGGTGCGGCCGATGGGGTCATAGACTACGTCGACCTTCTGCCCGTCGGTAATTTCCCGCACCTGCTCCGCCAGCGTTTGCGCATCGAAGACCAGCACCGCGTCGCAACCGGCGGCGCGGGCGCGCTCGATGCTCTGTGGCTTCGATACCACGCCGATGACGAAGGCGCCCAGGTGCCTGGCCCAGGGCGCCATCAGTTGTCCCAGCGCGCCGGCGGCGCCATAGATCAACACACGTGAACCGGGGCAGACCGGCCAGGTGGACTTGAGCAGATATTGTGCGGTGATGCCCTTGAACAGTACGGCGGCGGCGTCTTCGAAGCTGACGGAGTCCGGCAGCTTCACCAGGCGCTGCGCCGGGTACAGCCGAGCGCTGGCGTAAGCGCCGAGCGGGCCGGTGGCGTAGGCGACGCGATCGCCGACCTGCACATTGGTCACGCCTTCACCGATGGCCGCCACGGTGCCTGCGCCTTCCAGGCCAAGCGAGGAGGGCAGCGGCACCTTCACTGCGCCGGAGCGCTGGCTGAGGTCCAGCGGGTTGACGCCGATGGCGGCCTGTTCCAGCCACACTTCGCCGGGGCCGGGCTGCTGCGCTTGGGCCGGTACGAGCTGGAGCACGTCGGGACCGCCGAAAGTTTCGAGGAGTACGCGGGTGATCATGGTGTTGTCCCTGGCTGGTAGGTGTTGCCCGCCAGTCTAGGGACAGGATTCTGCTGCGCCAGACAGGGATCGTGCAGGACATAGCTGCATGGCATGCAGCAATCGTACGCTCTGGATCAGGCGCCGCTCAGTTGGGCAAATGCCAGGTGGTAGCCATTGCAGTCGCGTACGCCGAATTCGCGCGAGCCATAGGGCATGTCCTGCAGCGGCCAGGCGATCTGCGCCTGGTCTTTCACTGCGGCGTAATAGCGCGCGACGTCGGCCAGTTGCAGGTAGACCGTGCCGGAGCAACCCGCTTCGCGCTCCCAGAGGTCCTGGGCAGTGAAGAGCAGGCGGCAGTCTTCCAGTTGCACGGTAAGCGTGCCTTGTGCGGAGTCGCTTACGGTGAAGCCGAGGGTGTCGCGGTAATGCTCGCGGGTGAGGTCCAGATCGTGGCAGCGCAGTAGCAGGGTGAGCGGCATGGGGACTCCAGGTGTGGGCGTGGAGTCGTGATCATGGCATGAGTGGGCGATGCCATCAGCGAAGAATCACCCGCAGCAGGGCGACCAGCGCTGCGCCGAACAGCGGCGAGATCCAGATGCCGAACGTCTGCAGGATGAATTGCCGGGCATAGGCCAGCAGCTCCATGTCAGGGGACGGCACGCCCAGGCTATGCCGGCAATAACCCAGCACGGCAACGATGAAGCAGGTGCCAGCGAGGACCCCGGTCGCTCGCCACACCGGCCCGCGTTCGCTGGCGTAGGACAGCAGGGCGCCACAGAGTGTGCCGCTGGTGGCCACCAGGATCTCGAAGCTGAATTCAGGCTCGGGGAACCAATGGTTTCCGTTCAGCCCTATGGCATTGCCGATCTGCCAGCCGGCGAGGCTGCCCAGGATCAACGCCATGGCGAGCCATGGGATATAGCGCACGACCGGACTGCTCTGCATGGGGAGGCACCCCTCAGAATTCACGATGATGGCAAAAGAGCAGTATAGCGAGCACCCTGGAATTCGCCGGCTTGCCGATGGATGGTGCAAACGGTCACTTGCGCAGGATGTAGACCCGCACGCCGTCCACGCCGGGGATGATGTTGTAGTGGCGGATCTGCGAGAAGCCCAGGCGCTGGAACTCCCGCTCCAGGGCGCGAGCGCTGGCGAAGTCCGGGCCGCCGGGATGGGGCTCGGAGCCGCAGGGGCAGGCCTGGTCCGCCGCCAGGGTGGGGCTGGAATGGTCGATGCGGGCGAACAGGATCACGCTGTCGCGGGTGATGGATATCCACTGGTTCAGCAGCCGGATGTTCTGCCGGTTGCAGGCGGTAGGGGGGATTTCCGGAAGCAGCAGGCAATCCACCGAGCCCTTGCGCAGCTCGGCGTTCTCCTGCGGCGCGGGCAGTTCGCGGATGCGCCGTTTCATCGCCTCGGGGAGCTTCTGGTGGGCTTGCTCGAGCGAATCCGGGAACGGGCAGGTCGTCACGATGATGCGATTGCTGTGTTCCAGCAGCACCGGCCAGTTGGCGCCGGGGCACTGCGAGACCTCCAGCATCAGGATCGGCTCTTCGGCGATGCGCAGGGCCAGGCGCAGCAAGCGCTTCTGCCGCCATTGGCGAATCCGCAGGCGAAGCCCGCCGCTGAACGAGCTGCCGGAGTGGGCATCGTGGTCGTGGGGGGAGGCGAACAGGCGTTGGGGTTCGTTCATGGGCGCGGACTCGTCAGTTACCGCCATTGTCGAATCGCGCGATCAAGGTCTCGTCAAGGACATGTGAAAAAGACGTGGAGCGGAACTTTTCGTCTGCCAGTAGCCTGCGGTGAACCTGATCGATTCCGGTTCATCGGCACTTCACGAAACCCGCAGCTTAATTTGACGATTTCTTTTCCTTTCACCTTGTAGTGTCCCGCCCCGGCTGCCGGCACCGGCGCTGACTTGCGCTGCACCGTGTCGCGCATGACGGACTACTACAAGGGACACCCCATGCAACTTTTCCGCTCGGCTCCAACGCGCTTCCTGGCGCTGGTCGCCTTGCTCTGGCTGATCGTCTTCTTCCTCACCCGATCGGTCCTCCTGCTGGCCCACCTGCCCGAGGTGGGCTCGGGCCACCTGGCGGTCTTCGCCATCGGTGTCCTCTACGACCTGAGCTTCCTGGTGTACGCCCTGTTGCCGATGGGTGTGATCCTGCTGCTGATGCCCGCACGGGTCTGGCGCGCGAAATCATGGCGCTGGCTGCTGACGGCCACGCTGTTCGCCAGCGTCTACGTGATGCTCTTCACCGCGGTGGCCGAGTGGCTGTTCTGGGACGAGTTCGGCGTGCGCTTCAACTTCATCGCGGTCGACTACCTGGTGTATTCGGACGAGGTGCTCAACAACATCCTCGAGTCCTATCCCATCGGCCTGCTGCTGAGCATCCTGGCGGCTGTTTCGCTGGTGGTGACCCTTGCGCTGTTCAAGGTTCTGGGGCGGCTGGTCCAGGCCGAAGTGCCATCCTTGTCGCAGCGCCTGTTGGGCGGAGTTGGCCTGGTGGCGATGGCGCTGCTGGCCGGCGTCCTGGTGGACCAGGACGCCCCACGCGGCCAGGACGGCAACACCTACGCCCGCGAGCTGGCGAGCAACGGCCCCTACCAGTTCTTCGCCGCCTTCCGTAACAACGAGTTGGACTACCCGCAGTTCTACGCCACGCTGCCGGCGCAGCAGGTGACCCAGCAGATTCGCTCCGAACTGGCAGAGCCTGCCGCCCACTTCACCGGCAATGATCCGATGGACATTCGCCGTCGCATCGACAGCGAAGGCGCACCCAAGCGCTACAACATCGTCCTGGTGACCATCGAGAGCCTGAGCGCCAAATACCTGGGCAGCAACGGCGACGAGCGCGACCTCACCCCCAATCTGGACGAGCTGCGCCGCAACAGCCTCTACTTCAACAACTTCTATGCCACCGGCACCCGCACCGACCGAGGCCTGGAAGCCATCACCCTGTCGATCCCGCCGACGCCCGGTCGCTCCATCGTCAAGCGCGTGGGACGCGAGAGCGGCTTCGCCAGCCTCGGCCAGCAACTGAAGAACGTCGGCTACGACGCCGTGTTCCTGTATGGCGGCCGTGGCTACTTCGACAACATGAATGCCTTCTTCGGCGGCAACGGCTACCGCATCGTCGACCAGTCCAGCGTCCAGGAGTCGGACATCCACTTCAAGAACGCCTGGGGCATGAGCGACGAAGACCTCTACGCCCAGGCCATCAAGGTGGCGGACGAAGACCATGCGCGCCAGCAGCCCTTCCTGCTGCAACTGATGACCACCTCCAATCACCGCCCCTACACCTACCCGGACGGCCGGATCGACATCCCCTCCGGCGAGGGGCGGGACGGCGCGGTGAAGTACACCGACTATGCCATCGGCCAGTTCCTCACGGCGGTGAAGAGCAAGCCCTGGTTCGACAACACCCTGTTCGTGTTCGTCGCCGACCACACCGCAGGTAGCGCCGGCAAGGAAGACCTGCCGGTGGCGAACTACCAGATCCCGCTGTTCATCTACGCGCCCAAGCTGCTGCCGGCCGGTGAGCGCGCAGAGCTGGCGAGCCAGTTGGACCTCGCGCCGAGCCTGCTGTCGATCCTCAACCTGAGCTACACCTCGACCTTCTACGGGCGCAACCTGATGGCGCCGAACACCCTGCCGCCGCGCGTGGTGATCGGCAACTACCAGCACCTGGGGCTGTTCGACGGCCAGGACCTGGCGATCCTCAGCCCGCGCGGCGAACTGCGTCGGCACAACCAGGCACTCGGCGCGAGCACCGAAGTGCCGGCGAAGCCGGATGACCCGCTGGTGGACCGCGCGATCAGCTACTACCAGTCGGCGAGCTACGGCTTTACCCATCACCTGCTGGACTGGCAGCCGACGGCGGGGCAGTGATCGCGCCGGCTCCGCGGCCCTGCGGAACGACCCTTTGTCGCCTCGCTCAGAACTGCCCGTGCCAGCGTCTTTACTGGCACAGAGGAGCTGTCGCTCAACGAGGCCGGCACCATGAACAGCGAAGAGGTAGTACCTGAAACCCGAGGCGTGACGGTGGAGCTGCTTGCCTCGGTCGACCTCGGCCCCGAGATCGAAGGCATGGCGGGCCGCCAACTGCGGATGCGCCGGGTGACCATCGAGCCCGGCGGTGTCTTCGGCCCGCTGCACGACCACGTGGACCGGCCTGGCACGGTATTCATCCTGCAGGGCACCATCACCGACCATCGCAACGGCATCGCCAGGGACTACGGGCCGGGCGTCGGCTGGCCCGAGGACCACAACACCCTTCACTGGCTGGAAAACCGCGGCAATGTCACGGCCGTGGAAGTTTCGGTCGATATCGTCCGGCTCGCATGAAGACGCGTTCGACCTGAGCTTTGCGGATCGCCACCACCCTGGAGGCATGTGATGGATAACGTCGAAAAGGGCACCTGGCAGCGGGTGCTCGATCCCGTAGACCGCATCACCGAAGTGATCTTCGGCCTGCTGATGGCGATGACCTTCATCGGCTCGTTGAGCGTGGCGACCTCCGGCCGGGAAGAAGTGCGCACCATGCTGATCGCCGCCCTGGGCTGCAACCTCGCCTGGGGCCTGGCCGATGCCGTGATCTACCTGATGCGCACCTGGACCGAACGTACCCGCAGCCGCTCGCTGATGGAGCGCCTGCAGGGCAGCGCCGATCCGCGCAACGGCCAGGGCCTCATCGCCGACCAATTGCCGCCGCGCATCGCCTCGGCGGCGGGTGTGGAGGGGCTGGAGATGCTGCGCCTTCGCCTGCTGGGTACCGCAGGAACGCCCGTCCAGGCGCGGATCGGCTGGGAGGACGTAAAGGGCGCGCTGGCGACCTTCCTGCTGGTGGTGCTGGCGACCTTCCCGCTGGTGATTCCCTTCCTGCTGATCGACCAGACCGGCCCGGCAATTCGCGCGTCGAACACAGTGGCGCTGGCCATGCTGTTCCTCTCCGGCTGGATGCTCGCACGCTATTCCGGTGGCTCACCCTGGGCAGGCGGCGTGGCGCTGGCGGTGGTGGGAACGGCCCTGCTGTTCGCGATCATCGCGCTGGGCGGCTGAGCCCGGCACGCAGGCGGATTCCGGCGGGTTTGGCGTGTCATCGAAAGATTCAGCGCCAGTGCCATGCGAGTCTGCTCAACGACCAGCGCTAGGGTGCGACGTCCCCCGGCCCCGCCGTGAAAGCCGCGCAGCACGCGCTGGCGTCTTCCGCGCACCTCTATGGACCGCCGCCACACTGCCGGGCCCACAGCCTTTGTGCCCGGCCAGTGTCAGGCCATCCTCGCCGCTTTCGCTGCATTGCCCTCGCCGGGAGGAATCGTCGACTAGTCTTGTGCAGACCCGATGCGGATCGCTCCAGGGCCTTGCACCAGGCTCTCGTCGTGGATGGGTTGGCGCGGGCGAACCCCAGGGTGCCACGCGTTGCCCTGAAGTTCAGGGCACTGTGCCGTGCGCCTCTCAAGCCATTACGAGTGCTGGGCGCGTTACCGTTGGACTGGTGTGCCGCCAATCATGCCGTGGCCTGGACGTCGGTGCGCGCAATGTCGTTGCACAGGAGCAAATTTCCCGATGAGCGCTTCCGGCAAGCCACGAAGCACCCTGAATCCGCCGGTTTTCTACACCAGCGCGGCCCTGATCCTGCTGCTGGTGCTCTATGCGGTGCTGTTCAAGAGCCAGGCCCAGACGCAGTTCGAGCACATCCAGCAGTGGATCTTCACCAACGCCAGCTGGTTTTACATCCTCGCGGTAGCGCTGATTCTGATCAGCGTGGTGTTCCTGGCGGTCAGTCGCTATGGCGACATCAAGCTCGGCCCCGATCACAGCGAGCCGGAGTACCGCAGCAGCAGCTGGTTCGCCATGCTGTTCTCAGCCGGCATGGGCATTGGCCTGATGTTCTTCGGCGTGGCCGAACCGGTGATGCACTTCACCAGCCCGCCGGTGGGCGAAGCGGGGACCGTCACCGCGGCACGCGAAGCGATGAAGATCACCTTCTTCCACTGGGGCCTGCACGCGTGGGCGATCTACGCCATCGTCGGCCTGATTCTGGCCTACTTCAGTTTCCGCAAGGGCTTGCCGCTGACATTGCGCTCGGCGCTCTACCCGCTGATCGGCGAGCGCATTCACGGCCCGATAGGCCATGCGGTGGACATCTTCGCGATCCTCGGCACCGTGTTCGGCGTTGCCACCTCCCTGGGCTATGGCGTGCTGCAGATCAACAGCGGATTCCATCACCTGTTCGGTCTGCCGGTGAATGCCACGGTACAGATCATTCTGATTGCCGTGACCTGCGCCCTGGCGACCTTGTCGGTCGCCAGCGGTCTGGACAAGGGCATCCGCATCCTCTCGGAGCTGAACCTGGCGCTGGCGGTGATCCTCATGCTGTTCGTGCTGCTGCTCGGACCGACCGTATTCCTGCTGCAGACGTACGTGCAGAATACCGGCGCCTATCTGTCGGACATCGTCAACAAGACCTTCAACCTCTACGCCTATGAACCCACTGACTGGATCGGCGGCTGGACGCTGCTCTACTGGGGCTGGTGGCTGTCCTGGTCGCCGTTCGTGGGGCTGTTCATCGCGCGCATCTCGCGCGGGCGGACCATCCGCGAGTTCGTCTGTGGCGTGCTCTTCGTGCCGGCCGGTTTCACCCTGCTATGGATGACGGTGTTCGGGGATTCGGCGATTCACATGATTCTCAATGAAGGCGTGCGTGACCTGGCCGCCGTCGTGGACCAGGACAGCTCCCTGGCGCTGTTTGCCTTCCTTGAGCACTTCCCGCTGTCCAGCGTGGTGTCGATGGTCGCCGTGCTGATGGTGGTGGTGTTCTTCGTCACCTCGGCTGATTCCGGCGCACTGGTCGTGGACATGCTGGCGTCCTCGGGGCATGCCCACTCACCGTTATGGCAGCGCATCTTCTGGTCAGTGAGCATCGGTGTGGTGGCTGTCGCATTGCTGCTGGCCAATGGGCTCAAGGCATTGCAGACAGCGACCATCGCCAGCGCGCTGCCATTCTCGGCGATCCTGCTGGCGTCGATCTGGGGGCTATTCCGCGCCCTGCATCTGGACGCCACACGGCGCGGGTTGCGCAACCAGGCGCTGCCGGCGCCGCGCCACGCACCGCACCATGACGGAGGCTGGCAACGTCGCCTGCGCGGCATTGCCATGCGTCCCCGGCGCGCCCATGTCACCCGTTTCATCGCTGAAGTGGTGCGCCCTGCCTGCGAGGAAGTGGCGGCAGAACTGCGCAAGCAGGGCCATGACGCCCAGGTGCTGGAGCGTGAAGATGGCCGCGTGGCGCTGGAACTGGCCCAGCCGGGGGAGGGCCATTTCCTCTACGAAGTCCGTCCTCGGGCCTTCACCAGTCCCAGCTTCGTGATGCTGGAAGAGGAGGAGGGCAGCGAGGCGCGCAAGTACTTCCGTGCCGAAGTGCATCTGCGCGAGGGCGGGCAGGATTACGACGTCATGGGCTGGGCCCGCGATGACGTGATCTCCGACATCCTCGACCAGTACGAAAGGCACCTGCATTACCTCCACGTCGTACGCTGAGGTCACGGACGGTTCGGCGCCACCTTGTCGAGAACCTGCCGGGCCAAGGCGTGATACAGCGACACGGGCGCGATCCAGCCGGAAATCGCAGAGGCCATCAGAGTGGCCGCGAGCATGGGAATGGCCAGGTCCGGACTGTGGGAAAGCTCCAGCACGATTACCGATGCGGTCAGCGGCGAGCGGGTGACACCGGCCAGGTAGGCTCCCATGCCCAGCAGCGCGCAGGTTTGCGGATTGATCCCCGGCAGCAGGGAAAGTAATGGCGCGAAGCCCGCGCCGACGCTCAGCGATGGCGAGAACAGGCCGCCAGGAATCCCAGCCAGGTAAGACACCACATTGGCGAGGAACTTCCATAGCAGGAAGCTGGCGTCGGTCACCGGATTGCCATCCAGGAGCGCGCGGGTTTCTTCGTAGCCGGTGCCGAACACGTGATTGCCGGAAATCACCCCGAGTAGCGCCAGCGCAAGTCCACAGGCCGCGGCGAAGCGCACGGGAAATCGCTCCCGCAGGGCACACATCCGGCCAATCCAGCCATGTTGCGTCGGCAGAACCAGCTTCACGTACAGCCCCCCGAGCACACCGCCCAGCACAGCGCAGGCGGGCACCTCACTCCAGCCCCAGCCGGTGGGCAGCCTGCCGCTGATGTCGCCGAAGTAGGAGTAATGGCCCATCAGGCCCAGCGTAACCACGCCGCCGATCAGCACGGCGGTCAGCACCAGGCCGCTGAAACGCTGCTCGTAGGTGCGGCTCAATTCCTCGATGGCGAAGACGATCCCCGCAAGAGGTGTATTGAATGCTGCCGCAATGCCCGCGGCGCCTCCCGCGAGGATCAGCCCCGCCACGGTGCGTCGGCCATGAAGGCCCAGGCGTGTGCCGAAGGCATAGATCACCGCGGCTCCTACGTGCACGGTAGGCCCCTCCCGGCCGACCGAACCACCGACCAGCAGGGCGCCCAGGGTGAAGAACATCCTGACCAGTGCCACCGGAAGCGCGAGCACCTGTGCGCGAAAACGGCGCGATGGCGATTCCAGTGCGGCAATCACCTGCGGAATGCCGCTGCCTTTTGAATTGACGAACCAGCGCTGGGTGACCCAGGCCAGCAGGGCAAAACCCAGTGGCGTCGCCAGCAGCGGGAGCCAGGGGGAAACCTGCAGCATTCGCTGGAACAACCCGAAGGACCTGTCGGCCAGCCAGGCAAAGGCCAGGGCCACGAGCCCCACCAGCAATGCGCCGACCCAGAATGCGAGATGCTGTCGCCATTTCAGCCAGCGCGAGCGCAGGAGCCGCCGCTGGCGTTTGCTGGTGATCAAGGCGTCTCGCGCGACAGGTTCAGCTTGAAGGTCAGAGTCGGACATGGGCGGGTAGGAGGTTCGCTGCACAAAGACCGAGTATGGTCGCTACCGGCTGTACTGGAAAACCTTCAGTGCTGGCGCGCCCGAGTGCCGATCCCGCTGGACCTTCCGGTCGCAGGGCCCGGTGCGGATCGGCGACCGGCCAGTGGTTAACGCCGCGCGTCCGGGCGTGCAGCCGGGTTCGGCGTCGTCATCCGAAATCATCACGCCTTTCCTGGCGATGCGATCGATATTGGGCGTGGTCACAGCGTCATATCGTCGACCATGTTCACCACGCTGGCGGGCATTTCCGCAGCATGGGCGGAGGCCCGCGCGAGCGTGAAGTGTTGACTCCACTTTGGCGCCAGGGCGGACTCAAAAGCAGCCATCAGCCTGCGTCCCCATCAGTCACGCCTGAGTGACCCGGAACCACCCTGCGAGCATCTCGGCGCACTGCTTGTGGAGGAACGCCGAAGCCGCGCATGAAGACTTCCCGCATATGACGGCGATCCCGGAAGCCCGTCTCCCTGGCCACCACATCGAGTGAGTGGCGGCTCTGCTCGATCATCAACCTGGCAGCTTCCAGGCGAAGGCCCTCGATGGCCTTGGCTGGGGATTGTCCCGTCTCGGCGGTGAACACGCGGGTGAATTGGCGCGGGCTGAGGTGTGCAACATCGGCCAGCTCCTCGACGCCCAGCGGTTGCTTCAGGTGCTGACGGGCGTAGTTCAAGGCGCTTTGGATGCGATCGGACTTGGGGGCGAGGTCGAGCATTTCAGAATGCTGTGATTGGCCACCTGAGCGGTGCTGGTGCATCACCAGCTTGTGCGCCACTGAGCGAGCGACCTCTGCGCCAAGGTCTTTCTCCACCATGCCGACGGCCAGGTCGAGGCCGGCTGTCATGCCCGCCGATGTCCAGAAGGGGCCGTCGACGATGTAAATGCGATCTTCCTCGACCGTGATCTGCGGATGGCGTTTCTGCAAGGCCTGGGCGTAGGCCCAATGGGTTGTTGCGCGTCGCCCTGCGAGCAGTCCTGCTTCTGCGAGGATAAAGCCGCCAGTGCAGATACCGACGGTGCGGCGCGCCTGGCTGCCAGCCTTGCGCACGAAGTCAAGAAGCGCAGGATCGGTCTCGCTCTCCACCGGGTCGTTGACCCCGACCACTATCCATGTGTCGGCCAATCGCGGTGCTTGCAGGGGGCGGGTCTCCATGGTCAGCCCCAGCGAGGAGCGAACCAGGCCTCCGGACGGCGAGAAATGCTCGACGCTGTAGACCGGCTCACCGACCACCAGATTGGCGAACTCGAAGACCGATTGGGTGGCCAGGGAGAGCACCTGGAACCCGTCAGTGAGCAGATAGCCGATGCGGTGCATGATGGATTCTCTGGTGTCCTGAATCACTACCTTATACGTCATTTGAGATGCAGCCAAGTCGCTGCATCCTGATCTCCAGTTCCTCCCAACCACCGCTGGAGAATCGACATGAGTCACTCTCACCCTGGTACTGCCCTGATCACCGGCGCTTCCTCCGGTATTGGCGCCATCTATGCCGAACGCCTGGCCCGTCGTGGCTATGGCCTGATCCTGGTTGCCCGTAATCGTGGTCGCCTGAATGCGCTGGCCAAGCGCCTGAGCGATGAAACCGGGCGCTCCATCGAGGTGGAGGTCGCCGACCTTGCCGACAAGGCCGATCTGGCCCGCGTCGAAGCACTGCTCCGTTCGGATGCCAGCATCCGCGTACTGGTGAACAACGCCGGTATCGGTGCCACTCGCCCCTTGCTGGAATCGAACGTCGACAAACTGGAGGATCTGCTCACGCTCAACGTGAACGTCCTGACGCGCCTGACCTACGCGGCTGTGCCCGGCTTCGTGGCTCGCGGTGGCGGCACCTTGATCAACATCGCCTCCATAGTTGCCATTGCGCCAGAGGTGCTCAATGGCGTGTACGGCGGCTCCAAGGCATTCGTCCTCGCCTTCAGCCAATCGCTGCGTCATGAACTGGCGGACAAGAACGTTCGGGTGCAGGTGGTACTGCCCGGCGCTACCGCCACTGACTTCTGGGGCTTGGCCGGCACACCGCTGGAGTATCTGCCGGATGCCATCGTGATGAAGGCAGACGATATGGTGGATGCGGCTCTGGCCGGGCTGGACCAGGGCGAATTCGTCACCATTCCGGCGCTACCGGAAATCGCCGACCTGAATGACTATGAAACGGCGCGCCAGAAACTGCTGCCCAACTTGTCGCGCAGCGTGCCGGCAGCCAGATATCAGGGTTGAGGTAACAGAGTGCCGAGCCTGCTGCTGAGCAGGCTCGGCCTGGTGTGCTCAAACCGGCGGACTGATGTTCAGTCGGGCTTGCTAGCCTGCGTCGAACGTGGCTTGGCGCACATCGCCCCATCTCTTTAAGGATTTCGCAGACAGGTGACTCACCGTCTGCCACCGACCCATAGCGGACGCTCAGGCTCCTGGCCGCTCGATGCTGATCAGTGCAGCGGCGGAATTGATCTGTTACACCCGCCTACCCGCAGGATGGAACAGCTGTCACTCAGCCACTTTTGCATCTCTGGCGTCACTGGTCACTAATGGGTTATCTGTTCTGCACCCGAAAGCTTGGCATTGGCTTCATTGGAGCTGAGCCATGACGATCGAAAGGGTCACCAGGGAAAGGAGATCTAGGTGAGCAATGCGGCGAAATGGTTGGCTGTATTCGTACTCTTCATTCTCTGCCTAGCCGTTGCAGGGTTGCTGATCAGCCTGAAACTCGGGGAAAGCGCGCGAAACGAGTCTCGTTGGATAATCGACGAGATGTGGGATGCGGACTACTTCAACCGATCGAGAGGCAATGTGGCCAAGGACGAGGCGCTCAACATCATGAGCCTCAAAAAAGGGGCATCTCGCAAGGAAGGGCTTCTGGAATACGTGCGGGCACAGAACTGCAGCAGCCTGGAGGCGCGCTGTATTTTGAATGATCTATCGATTGCCAATCTATTGGTCGATAGCGGCGAACTGGATTCGGCTCTGAACATGCTATCGAGCGTTCCGGATCGCTTGGACAAGATAGGGGGTTGCCCTATCGGCTTGGAGTCGAGCCTGCTCCGTTATCACGAGGGCTCGCTTGAGCGGATGCCTCCTGCCAAGGCACGTAGAGTCGCTTCCAGCCTGGTCGTGAAGATAAGAACTCAAGGCGGCCTGCTGAGAAATCTGCGCTCGGAGCAGTGCGACAAACTTGCCCAGAGCAAACCTGAGCTGTTTCATGAGTACGTCACCTTGACGTCGCGTGTGATGGAGCTCGGCGATGCGGGACTATTCAAGCAGGGCGCGTACATTACGAGCGTCAACAAGATGGATTTTGAGTGATCTTCGCCGGGGTCGCTCACGCTAGCAGCTCTTTACTGTCAGCAGTGTTGAGCGTCCGTATATGGACTCCCCCTCATTGCAAGCTCCCGTCACTTTGGCGCCCGTGCCGACTGCACACGTATATCCGGCCTCTGATTTCGGCATCGTCTTCTGATGCTGGGCCA